>JAVJQK010000076.1 GCA_040218145.1 Sandaracinaceae bacterium
CGACGAGCTGCAGGCGCTCTGCGAGAAGGAGACGAAGTACTTCGGCGACGCGCACGAGTCGGCGCGGAAGAGTCGGCTCCGCGGGGAGGAGGCGGTCTTCCCCGCGGGAACCTATCTGATGAAGGTCCAGCACAACGCCCCGGTCGAGGACCCGCTGGACGACGCGGTCCTGGCCGTGTGGGAGACCTTCGAGGACATGCCGAGCCGGATGACGGCCGAGGAGCGGCACGCGCTGACGCGGGTGGTCCGCCGGTACGCGCGCGAGATCGACGAGGACGCGATGGAGGACTCGCTGGCCATTCGGCTCGAGGCGACGCAGGGGAGCACGGTGGACCGGTTCGAGTCGCCGCGGGTCTCGACGGAGGGCCCGGACGTGCCGAAGAAGCTCGTGACTCTCCGCACCGTCGAGCGGCCTCGCGACCCCGATCCCTCGGTCCAGCGCGACGCGCGCGCGAGCGACGAGCCTCCCGACCCAACGAGCGACAGCTAGGTCTCCGCGCGGCTCGATGACGACTCGGGCCGCGCACACCTGCGTCCGCGGTGCGGGCGGGCAAACCTGAGTGGCCAGATACGGCTCGAATTCACTGCTTTCGAGCCCCGAGCGCCGGCCATCGCGTGGACAGATGCGGGAAACCGACGGCGGACGCGACCACGCGGACGAGTGGAGGAGCCGCTAGCGCAGACCACCCGGCAGACTTCGCCGCGCGACGCGGACCACCCGGCATTGCCTCCCCAAGCTGCATTGCCTTCGGTCCAAGCTGCCACCGCACGTACGCCGCCACTCGAGTGTCACTGTTTGGTGAGAAGTAATTTTGCACACCGGGTATACCATGGCACTCGGACCACGCACCGTGTGTCGAGGTCGAGGGGGGAACACATGCGAGTCATGCCGGAGGTGGGCGCTCCGATCGGGGAGCGGTACACGCTGGTGGGTCCGCTCGGGGAAGGTGGACTGGGCACGGTCTGGGAAGCCGAGGACGCCGCGCTCCGCAGGCGGGTCGCCATCAAGCTGGCGCGGGCGGACACGCCCCTGAACGCGGAGCACCTCGCGCGGATCGAGCGGGAGGCGCAGCTCGTGGCGCAGATGGACCACGCCAACATCGTGCGCGTCTACGACTACGGCGTCGACGCCGGCTATGGTCCCTTCATCGCGATGGAGCTGCTCCGCGGCCACAGCCTCGAGGACGAGCTCGAGATACACGGGACCATCCGGCTGAAGGAGATCGTCGCGTGGCTCGGGCCGGTCGCGGACGCGCTGGACGTGCTTCACGCACGCGGCGTGGTGCACCGCGACGTGAAGCCGCCCAACATGATGCGGATCGAGAAGCGGGGGGGCGCCGTGGTCAAGCTGCTCGACTTCGGGATCGCCGCGTTCCTCGACGGCCACGAGCGGTTGACCAGCCAGGGCTGCATCGTCGGCACGCCCGAGTACATGGCGCCCGAGGTTGTCGAAGGGGCGCTGGCGACGGCGCAGAGCGACGTTTACGCCCTGGCCGTGGTGGCGTACGAGGCGCTCTCCGGCGCGCTGCCCCATGACGGCGGCTCCCCGATGGAGATCCTCCGCGCCAAGGCGACGCGGCCCGCGCACGCACTCTCGGAGAGCACGGGGCGGATGTTCTCGCTGCCCCTCGAGGAGGCGTTCGCCCGAGCCCTCGCCCGCGATCCGAGACGGCGCTGTCGAAGCGCTGGTGAGCTCGTCGACCTCCTGCGCGGCTGTATCCGCGGGAGACCGTGATCACCTCTCCTTCGGGCGAGGGGCCAAACGCGGATCGGGATCTCCCCCAGCAGGCGACGACGGCTGTCGTCGGCGACGAACACGACTGGTCCACGGGCGCGCTCCGTGTCAGCGCGGTTCTGCGGGCGTCGCCGCGGGCAGGCGGAGCTCGACCCAGACCGGCCAGTGATCCGACAGCGGCGCCGTTTCGTCGAACGCGCGGTCGACCCCCCAGTCCTCGACGAGCAGGTTGCCCTCGGGCGCGGCGATCACGACGCGATCGTAGGGGCACTCGGACGCGGCGACGTTGGTGTCGGCGGAGTGCGGGACGACCCAGTCATAGGCGTCGCCGTGAATGGGGAGCGCGTCGAGGTCCGTCTCGGACGCGTAGCCGCAGCCCGCGTTGAAGTCGCCGAGAGCGACGAAGACCTGCTCCTCCGCGAAGCGCGTCCGCGCCCACCGGAAGACGTGCTCCATGGCGGCGATCTCGCGCACCGCGCGGCGCGGCGGGGTGTGAATGTTGATGAGGACGAGCGAGGCGTCCTGGCCGACGAGCCCGAACCGGCTCAAGAAGGGCTCGCGCTGAAAGTGATCCGCCTCCGAGTCGTCGTAGAGCGTCGGCGCGCCCAGGACACGCAGCCGGTCGGTGCGGTACAGGTAGGCGTATTGCTCCTGCGAGCGTCGGTCGTCGGGCTCTCGTCCCGTCCGGTCGGAGAGCGCCATCGCGTACGTCACGCTCCCCTCGGCGTTGACGGCGTCGAGGAGGCGCAGGGGCGCTCGCCCGGAGGCGTCGCGGATCTCCTGCACGGCGACGAGGTCGTAGCGACGCACGATCGCGGCCACGGCTCGGAGCCACTCCGGGCGCGCGGCCTTGGTGGGCCCGAAGACCTGGAGGTTGAAGGTGGCGAGGCGCAGCCGGACCGCGGGCGCGGGCCGAGCGGCGACGGGGGGAGGCGCGGATCGGGTCGGCCCGGCGCAGCTGACGGCCAGCGACGCGGCGAGCGCGAGTGCGATCGAGTGAAGGACGGCGCGGCGCTTCACGTCCCGAGCATGCCAGGCGACGACGTCCGCGTCTCCGCCCAAGCTCTGCCCGCACGCGAAGGTCCACCGCGCATGAAGAGCTGGAAGGCATCTTGGTGCGCGGCGCTCCTCGCGAGCTGCGCCGGAGGTGGGGCCCGGGGCGCGGTGATCGACGACGCGGCGCCGCGCAGCCGGGTCGAGCGCGTCTTCGTCGTGGTCGAGAGCGAGGCGTCCGTGCACGCCGCCTCGCTCCGCGTCGACGGAGAGGACTGGGGGCGCTTCGAAGCCGCCGCGCCGGCGAGACGCGTCTTGCTCGCCGCGAGCCCCCAGCCGGGCGCGCTGACCACGGCGGGCGCGTGGGTCCGGTTCCTCGAGCGCGACCTGCCTCCGGGTGGCCACGTGCTCGAGGTCGTGGAGATCGAGACGGGAGACGGCGCCGTGGCGGTGAACGAGCACGTCCCGTTCGTCGTGGAAGAGGGTCACGTCACCAGCTACGCGGGCGCGCTGCGGGTGACGCGATGAGGGCGTTGATCGTGGTCGCCCTGCTCTGTGGCGGCTGCAGCGCCGTGACCTTCGAGAACCGCCTTCCGGGCGCCACGGTCGAGAACGCGCGCGTCGAGACCGAGGACGGCGACGTGCTCTGGCTCGCGAGCGATCGGGTGCTGCCGGGCGGCTCACGCCGGGTCTCGCCCGGGCCTTCGGTCGTCGGTGAGCGAGGCCGCCTCGTGTTCGAGCTGGTCGTGGGGGGACGGCGGGCGGAGCTGGAGGGGACCGAGTCGGTGCGCCTCGACGAGGGGACGCAGCTGATCCTGGCCCCCGACACACCGGTCCGCGCGCGCCTGGAGTGACCCCGCGCGCCAGCCGCCCTCCGCGCGCTCACCCCCGGTCGAGGTGATGCACCCGCGGCCAGCTCGCGCAGTGACAGCCGCAGCCGCCGTGGTGGAGGAGCAGGGCGTCGCCGGGCAGCACCGTGACCTGGTCGATCGACTCGTCCTCGACGTCGAAGTCCACGGGCGCCTCTTCGCCGCGGCGCACGGTCACGCG
This sequence comes from Sandaracinaceae bacterium, assembly GCA_040218145.1. Taxonomy (GTDB): domain Bacteria; phylum Myxococcota_A; class Polyangia; order Polyangiales; family Sandaracinaceae; genus JAVJQK01. Next base: position 3,779 of record JAVJQK010000076.1, read on the forward strand.
GAGCAGAGGGCCGTCGTCGGCGTAGGTCCCCTGGACCTCGACCTCGAGCCCGGGGCCGCGAAAGAAGCGGCGGTGAGCGCCGGCTTCGTCGTCGTACTCCATGTTCGACGGCGCCAGACGCTCGGCGGTGCTGAAGCCGTGCTGGGTGAGGTAGCGACGGATCCGGCGCACGCCCTCCATGTCGATCGGTCCCTGGCGCTCGTGGGGCACGTCGTAGACCTGAGGCCAGTCGATCTCGTGCACGACCCGTCCCGTATGGATGCGCTGCACCTCGAGCGTGCCGTCACCCCAGTCGTTGCCCTGCGCGAAGGCGATCACGAACCGGCCATCCTCGCTGACCGCCGGGAACCCCTCGGGGATGAGCACTCGCTCTCCGCCGGGGACGCGGATCACGCGAAGCCCGGGGGCAAGGACCGGCTCCTCGCCGACGTCCGAGGGGCCCTCGAAGGACGTCTCCACACCCGGCTCCGGGACCTGCGCGTCGACCTCGAGCGCCGGAGCGGGCTCGGCTGCGTCGGCGGGCGCGACCGAGGGAAGGGGATCGCAGGCCGAGACGAGGGCGACCACGAGCGATAGGAGCGGGGCGAGGCGGGGCATGTGCGACCTCTCATCAAGGTCGATGCCAACCCATCATCGGCGCTCCGGAGCAGATCGGGAGAAAGGAGACCGCGTCTGCTCACCCGCGATCGTCTCCGCCCGGACACGCCACTCGGTCCGAGGGGCGCGCGGGGGACACGCGACACGGTGAGCCCGCGCATGCCGCGCTCCGACGCGGCGCGCCCAGAGACCTGGATCAGCCGAGATCAGTGGCGGGCGCAAACGCGTCGTCACAGGCTCCGCCTGACCGGCGCCGCGTCGGGCCGGCACGAGGAGCGAGATGACCGAGCAGCACGAGTCACGCGGCGCCCTGAGTCGCCGAGGGTTCCTGATCGCGGCGGGCGGCGCCCTGGCTGGCGTCGCGTGCGGGGGCACGAGCCTCGGCGAAGACGGCGGCGCGGACGGTGGCCCCCTGGGGTCCGACGGCGGGCCCGGCGACGCAGGCACGCCGGACGCTGGCGTCGGGCCGAGCTGGCTGCTGCCCGAAGGTCACTACGAGGGCCACTTCCCGCTCCACGTGATCTACCCCCGACCCGACGACGAGACCGAGGCGTACGCGCGCCACCGCCACGCCTACCCAGGGGTCCTCTACGAGATCCCCATCGGCGTGCAGTTCGGCAAGTGGCCCTACCGCTACGAGCTCATGGAGGGACCCGAGGGCGCGCGCGTGGTGCACGAGACGCTGCGGTGGAACGGCGTCGACGCCTTCGAGGTCCCCGAGGGCTATGGCGTGATCGCCTGGGACGTCGCCGCCGACGCGCCCGCGGGGCCCCACAGCTTCCACGTGCGCGTCTACGACCAGGATCACGGCCGGGACGGTGACTCCTTCGTCGACGTCACCTGGACGACCTCCGTCGGCACCTCCCAGTTCGTGTTCCTCGACCCGCTCGGGGGCGACGACGCGACGGCGGACGGGAGCATCGAGGCCCCGTTCCGCGAGCTCGCCGCGTTGCAGGACTCCGGCCGTGGAGGCGACAAGATCTGCTACATCCGCGAGACTGCGCCCCTCGACCCGGACGAGTCCCGCTTCGCGGGAGGCTACCGGCCCGACCCGCCCCGGCAGCTTCGCTTCGGTTCCAGCGACGAGCCGAAGGCGTACGTCGCGTTCCCGGGCGAGTCCGTGGTGTTCAACAACGCAGGTCAGAGCGGCTTCGCGCAGTCGGCGTCCGGCTCCAACCGCGACGTCTTCTTCGCCGGCATCGTGACCGCGTTCGCCGGCCAGGAGGCGCGCAGCAGCGGCAACGTGCGCGTCATCATCCACCGCCACGGCGCGGTTCGCTCCACGTTCTGGCGCATGGGCTGCGTCCGCGCGTTCGGCGGCACCCGCAAGGACGACAACCACGGCTTCATCTGGTACCCGCGGGCCGGCGGGAACGTCGACGACGCCACCGGGCACCTCTACCTCTACGCAGCCGACTGCTGGATGGACCGCATGAACGTCGACGCGGGCGTCGACGCCTCCTTCGACGGAGTCGGCGCGAACGGCCCGCACCTCTGGTCCACCTACACCACCAACCGGACCCTGGCCGAGCGACACCGGGTGTCGAACAGCGTCGTCGTCAACAACGGCTTCGTCATCGTGAAGGGCTCGGCGCGCGACGCGGAGATCCGCGCCTGCGTCACGGTGGAGGGGAACAGCGGCTACTACCACGTGCGCGCGCTGGGCTCCTCGAGCGACGGCGAGACAGCGAGAGTTGCGCTCTGCTACAACAGGACCGGGAGCGACGAGGGCCGCGTCTTCATGGGGCAGGCCGGCAACAACCCGCCCTATCAGGACATCATCGCCTACCGCAACTCGTGCGCCGGCCCCATCACCGGCGCCGGCAACGCGGAGGCCTACAGCAGCGCCTTCAACAACGTCGCCCGCAGCGTCGCCGACACGGTCAAGACGTCCGAGGGCAACGTGGCGCACGGCGGGGAGCTCCCCTTCGACGCCGAGCTCAACCTCGTCGGTGCCGCGAGGGCGGAGCACCTCGGCACGAAGGGCGCCGAGGTCGCGTGATGTCCCCGGGCCGGGCCAGTGACCGCCTTCTGGACATGTGAGAGGTTCGGGAGGCCGGCCAAGGCCGCGCGAACGGAGGAATCATGAGCCAAGCCGATGACGCGACCCCTTCCGCTCACTACACGCGGTTCGCGAAGAAGCACCCCGCGATCGCCGAGGCGCACGCGAAGCTCGGTGAGGCGGTGCGCGCAGCGGGGCCGCTGACGGAACGCGAGATCGCCCTCGTGAAGCTGGCGCTCGCGGTGGGCGCCCACACCGAAGGTGGCGTGCACGCCCACGCGCGTCGCGCGCACGCAGCGGGAGTCGAGCGAGCCGCGATCGAGCAGGTCACGCTCCTGGCGGCCCCGACGCTGGGCTTCCCGCACACGATGGCGGCCTACAGCTGGCTCACGGACACGCTCGACGACCTGGACCCCTGATCCGGGCCGCTCCAGCCCCGTCGACCCTTCGACGTCCACGGTGTCGGCTTCGCCGAAACCCGGAAGACACTTCGCGACGGCGGTACTGGCGTGCGCGCGAGGACGACGAGCGAGGCGACGCTCGGTGCGTGATAGCGTGCCGCATGCGCCGCGATGGCCTGTCCCTCACTGTGCTGCTCTTCACGGCGCCGTGCGCACTCGCGCTCTCGGGCTGCGATGAGCCCGCGGCATCCAGCGACGCTGCGATCGACGACGCTGCGATCGGCATGGACTCCGGAGCGCGGGACGGCGCCGCGTCCGACACGGGCGCACCCGACACGGGCCCGCGCATCGAGGACGCGGCGAGCGACGCGGGGCCCATCGGGAGCGTCGGATGCGTGAGCGGCGCGGGTCTCCCCGAGGGCGAGAACACCCTGACCGTGCAGTCGATGAGCCGCCGCTTCGTCCTGCGGCTCCCCGCGGGCTACTCGACCGATCGCGCGTGGCCGGTCGTGCTCGCCCTGCACGGCAACGGCGGCAGCCCCGACTACTGGGACGGCACGAGCGGCGCGCGGAACCTCCGGGCCGTGCTCGAGGACCACGCGATCCTCGTCATCGCGCACGCGATCGATGGCCAGTGGCGGGACTACGGCATGGACGCGTCCACCTGGCCGGCCCGCGTCGAGAGCGAGCTGGCGTACTTCGACGACGTGCTGAGCGCCGTGCGCGCCGAGCTCTGCGTCGACGAAGACGCGCTCTTCGCGATGGGCTTCAGCGGCGGCGGCAGCTTCAGCGGCGTCCTCGGCTGCCGCCGAACCGACATCCGCGCGATCGCGGTCGGCGGCTCGGTCATCTACTTCGACGAGGCCGACTGCGTGGGCACCCCGGCGGCGTGGATCACCATCGGTGAGGGCGAGCTCTCGAGCGGGCGGACCGCCTACCGGGACTTCTTCCGTGACCGCGCGGGCTGCGCCGCGAGCTCGACGCCCACCGAGCCCGACCCACCGTGCGTCACCTACGACGGCTGCCGCGCGGGCACCCCGGTGCACTACTGTGAGCACCCCGACGGTCACGTCTGGCCCGACTTCGGCTCGCAGGCCGCGTGGGACTTCTTCGGTCAGTTCGTCGACTGACCAGGTGCATCGTTCGCGGGGAGCGACATGACACGGAATCAGAAGATCGCCTCGGGGTGTGGCTGCGCGTTGCTCGTCGCGGCGGCGTGCGCCATCGGCGTCTACGTGTGGGCGCAGGGCGCGATGGGAGAGCTGCGCGAAGAGGGGCGCGCCGTCATGGCCGAGGCAGAAGAGTTCGGTCGGGGGCGACCGTCTTCGGCGTGCATGGACGAGGCGTTCTCCCGGCTCGACGCCTGCGACGGGGTGATGTGCGAGGCGACGACCGGCGCGTGGCTCGAGGCGTGCCTCCGTGCGTCGACGCGGCCGACCGGGTTCTGCGACGGCGTCCCGCCCGAGAGCGAGATCATGGCCAGCGCGCGGTACCGGATCGCGGCGTGCCGAGCGCGCGGCGCACGCGACGAGCAGGCCTGCGGCCGACTGCTCGCGTCGGTCCAGCGCGTGTGCGCGGAGCCGTAGGGGAGGGACGATGCGCGACGAGGCCGAGTCGAGCCCACTGCGTTGGACTCGGCGCGTGCGCCGCGTCTTCGCTCTCGTGCTCTTGCTCCTGCCCGGGTGCCTCGCCCTGGGGTGCCCGTGCGGCTCGTCCACATCGGACCCGCTGGGCGAGCACGACACGACGTTTCCGGGGCTGCACGTGCTCGACGACGCGTGCGCCTGCCGCTGCGGTGACGACCCGCCGGAGGCCGAGCCCCGTGACCGGGACTGCGCCGCGTACGAGGGGGACTGCGTCGACGAGTCCGGGGCGCGACGCGACCGCTTCTGTCAGTGAGTCGCTCGGTGATCATCCGCGCGCGGCGACGGCGGCGAGGACGGCGTCGAGGCTCGCGGGCTTGAGGAGGTGGGCGTCGAAGCCCGCCTCACGCGACTTGCGGCGGTCGTCGGCCTGCCCGTAGCCCGAGAGCGCGACGATCCTGAGCCGGTCGCCGCCGGGGAGCGCTCGCACCGCGCGCGCGACCTCGTAGCCGTCCATGCCGGGCAGACCGATGTCGCAGAGCACGACGTCGAACTCGCCATCCCGGACGGCCTCGACCGCGTCCGCCCCGAGGGCCACGTGCTGGACGCTGTGCCCGCGGCGGCGGAGCAGCATCACGACCAGCTCGGCCGCGTCTTCGTTGTCCTCCACGACCAGGAAGCGCCAGGGCCCGGCGTCGGTCGGCGTCGGGGCGGGCGACGGGGATGGCGGGGTCGCCGCCTCGCCGGGAGCGACGGGGAGAGTGAGGATGAAGACGCTGCCGCGCCCCACCCCTTCGCTCTCGACAGACAGCGCGCCGCCGTGGAGCTCCGCCACGCGCTGGGCGAGCGCCAGGCCGAGCCCGAGCCCGCCCGACGAGCGAGCGATGCTCTGGGGGGCCTGCTCGAAGGGCTCGAAGATCCGCGCGGTGAGGCTGGGGTCGACCCCGACTCCCGTGTCGCGCACCTCGAGTCGCACCTCCCCGTCGCCCCGCCGCACGCTGACGTCCACGCGGCCGGGCGGGGGCGTGTACTTCAGGGCGTTGGTCACCAGGTTGTCGACGACCTGCGCGAGCCGCACCGCGTCGCCTTCCAGCCAGACGGGCGCGTCGGGGAGACACGCCTCGAAGGTCAGGCCCCGGGACTCGAAGCCGGCGCGGTGATCGCCGACCACCTCACGCACGACGACGCCGAAGTCCACCTTGCCCGGCTCGAGCGTAAGCTTGCCCCGGGAGAGCCGGCCGACGTCCAGGAGGTCGTCGAGCAAGCGGCTCATGTGGGCCAGCTGACGCTCGAGCACGGCGTCCACCTGCGCGATCGCGTCTTCGTCGGCCTCGGCGCCGCGGAGCAACGCGTGCGCGCTCTTCACGACCGCCAGCGGGTTTCGCAGCTCGTGCGCGAGCACGGCGAGGAACTCGTCCTTCTGCGCGTCGGCGCGTCGGAGGGCGTCCTCGGCGAGCTTCCGCTCGGTGACCTCCACCGCGACGGTGAGCACCACGTCGACGGTCCCGTCCCGGGCCACGATCGGCTGGGAGGTGAACATGAAGTAGGCCTCCTCCGGCACCCCGTCCCCGTCGCGGTCGATGGGCACGCAGAGCTCGGGGGTCACGATCGGCTCGCCGGTGCGAACGACCGTCTCGAGGATCTGGAAGACCCCCTCGCCCGGCGGCAGCTCGGGGAACGCGGTTGCCAGGGTCTTGCCCGTGACCCCCGTGCGCCCGACCATCTCTTCGTAGCGGGGATTGGCCAGCTCGAAGACGAAGTCGGGCGGCCGGACCACCGAGACCGCGACGGGCGCCTGCATGAACATCCGGTGCAGGAGCTGGCGCTGCGCCTCCTGCTCCCGCTCGAGGCGTCGCTCGCGGGTGACGTTCTGGAAGCACACCAGGAAACCATCGCCGACCTTGGTCGAGCGGTTGGAGAACCAGTCGTCGAGGCCGTCGTGGGAGTAGTGGAACTCGTGCTGATCCGGCTCGCCCGTCTCGACCACCTGCACGTACCGCTCGAAGAGGCCGCTCTCACGGTTGCCCGGCATCTCGACCAGCAGCCGCTTGCCGCGCAGATCCGCGTCGTCGCGCCGCACGACCCGGGAGGCGGCCGGGTTCGTGTACAGCCACTCGAAGTCCACGACGCGCCCTTGCTCGTCCCGCACCGAGCGGAAGAGCATGAGTCCATCGGCGAGCGTGTCACACGCCGCTCGCAGAATTTCGGGCAGTGAATCGGGCGGGTCCAACGGGGACCCTGTCATCTAGGGCCACTCCGCTCCACACAAGAGCCGATCGCCACGGGCCCGTCCACCGAAGGTCATCGTCGGCCCAAGACGCGCGCGGGGACATGAAACGTGCACAAGCGAGATGGACTGTCTAGTCTCGAGCCATGCGCACGCTCGCCAGCCTCCTCGCGTTGACCTGCACGGGGTGCTTCGCCACGCACCCGCTCGAGGAGGGCAGCTCCGGCTCCCGTCTCGCGTTGGTCGCCTGGGAGCCCGTGGACGGGACGGGGGTCTATGGCGAGGGGCTCTTCGACTCCGAGCTGGGCGTGCGCTGCGAATACAGCCCGGGACCCGACCAGGCGCTCCGCTGTCTCCCTTGGCCCATCGTCCGCGAGCTGTTCACCGATGAGGCGTGCGCGCGGCCGGTCGCCCTGATCCGTCGCGGGTGCTCCGAGCGGTACGTCTCGGCCGGACACATGCTCTCGGTCACGGCGAGCTGCGGGAGCCCTGCCCTCCGCTACGAGGCGCGAGGGTACCGGGTGCTCGGGCCGGTCGACGCCGACCGCTTCTTCCAGATCGACAGGTCCGGCGCCTGCGTGGAGGCGGCTTCGCTCCCGACGGGCGAGCCGTTCGGGCTCGAGGCGCTCCCCGACGAGCGGTTCGTACGCGGCGAGGTCGTCGTGGGTGAGAGGGAGGAGGGAGAGCGCCTCAGCTACACCTACATCCAGGGGGAGGACGGCTCGCGGCTACAGAACGCGTACCGCTACGACCACGAGCGGGGCGACTACTGCAGCATCTTCGGCGGGCTGAGCGGGCCGATGCCGTGCTTGATCTCCCCGTGGGGAACCGCCTTTGTCGGCGAGTCGCCCTGCGACGTGTCGTTCGCGCGCAAGCGGGAGGCCCGGTGCGCCGCAGAGGAGAGCGACTCCTTCGTGGCCGCTCGCTACGACCCGGACGGATGCGTCGTGACGGAGGTCGAGGTCTTCGGCGCGGGTGAGGCGTGGGCGGCGGAGGAGCTCGGCATGTGCACGCCCGGTGAAGGCACGAGCTACCACCGGCTGGTCGCGCTCCCGGAGGGGCACGTCGCCACCCTGTCCAACGAGCCGGAGGGGACCGGGCGGATCCGTCGCGTGAGCGGTCGACATCCGTGGATGGCGCCGTTCGAGTCCATCGGCATGTACTTCGACGCGGAGCTCGACGTGGACTGCGATCCTCGCCTGGTGGGCGACACCCTCCGCTGCGTCCCTGCGCGCATGCGGTGGACCGCGGAGTTCGCCGACTCCGCGTGTCTCGAGCCCGCCAGCGTGGAGGGCGAGGTCTCCTGCTCGCCCTACCGGTACACCGAAGAGCACGGATGCGTGTGGCCGATGCCGGTGCGCGTGTTCGAGGTGGGCGCGGAGATCCCGGAGGCCTTCGAGCGAGACGCGACCGGCGCCTGCGTCCGGCGCGAGCTGCGCCCCGGCACCCGCGCCCACCGCCTGGAGCCGGTGCCCGACGAGACCTTCGCGGCCTTCCGCCGGCTGCCGTGAAGCAGGGCGCCGTCAGCCGAGGTCGTAGCGCTTGATCCAGCGGTGAATGGTCATGCGGCTCACGCCGAGCGCGCGGGCCGCCGCGGTGCGGTTTCCGTCCGCCGCGCGCAGGGCCTCCTCCACGAGGCGTCGGTCGAAGCGGCGAAGCGCGGCGCGGCGATCGAGGGCCCCGTCCACGCCGAGCGCGAGGTCCTCGGGCTCGAGCGCGTCCCCCTCGGCCACCAGCACCGCGCGGCGCAGGGTCTGCCAGAGCTCGCGCACGTTGCCCGGCCACGGGTGGAGGAGGAGCGTCGCGAGCGCGGCCTTGGAGAGCGTCACCGCGCGCATCCCGGGCTCGGACGCGATGCGCTCGAGCCCGTGGGCGGCCAGCAAGGGGATGTCGCTCTGCCGCTCGCGCAGCGGGGGGAGCGCCACCCGAACGCCGACGAGGCGATAGAAGAGATCCTCGCGGAACGCGCCCTCCTCCACCGCGGCGGCGAGGTCGCGATTCGTCGCCGCCACCACTCGAACGTCCACGGGCTCCTCGCGCTCGGCGCCCACCGCGCGGACCTCCCGCTCCTGCAGGACGCGCAGCAGCCGCGTCTGCATCCGGGGCGGCATGTCCCCCACCTCGTCGAGGAAGACCGTGCCGCCGCGGGCGCTCCGGAAGAGCCCCGGGTGGTCTCGGTGCGCGCCCGTGAACGCCCCGCGCACGTGGCCGAAGAGCTCCGACTCGAGGAGGTTCTCCGGGAGCGCGCCACAGTTCACGGCGAGGAACGGCCCGTCGCTGCGGTGACTCTCCGCGTGGACGAAGCGCGCGAAGAGCTCCTTGCCGGTGCCGCTCTCGCCCTCGACGAGGACCGAGAGATCGCTCGGCGCCACCCGCCTCGCGACCCCGATCGCGCGCCGGATGGGACGGCTCGTCCCGACGATGCCCGCCTCTGCCTCGCCCTCCCCGCGCTCGTCGGCGGCGAGGCGCTGCTCGAGGCGCTCGAGTCGCATGGCGGCCCGGACGTTCTCCTCGCGGATCTCCTCGTTGACGCGCTCGAGCGCGCCAGCGCGAGCCCGGGCCTCTCGATGGAGCCGCGCGTTCTCGAGCGCCATGCCGATCACGTCTCCGATGGCGCCGACGAGCTCCAGGTCCTCGCCATCGAAGCGCGCGGTCTCGAACCGATGGTCGAGATACAGCGCGCCCACGACCCGGCCCGGAGAGCGGATCGGCACGCAGAGGATCGAGCGCAGGCCCAGGTCCGCGACGCTGCGCGCGCCGGCCAGCGACGGGTCGGCGGTGGCCATCTCGGTCAGCACGGGCTCTCCGCTCGCGAGCACGCGCTCGGCGACGGATCGGCTGAAGCGCCCGCTCCGGATGGTGTCCCGGTCGAGGTTGCGCGCGACGAGCACCTCTTCACCCGCGTCCTGGGGGCGGAGGAGGAACGCGCGCTCCGCCCGGGTGGACGCGACGGCCTCATCGACGGCCGCCTCGAGCACGCGCCGCTCGTCTCCCTCGAGCAAGACGCGGCGGACGAGCGACAGGAGGCGACGGCCTCCTTCGCCGAGGCGACGCGAGGCAGGCTCGGGCGTGGGCGAGGGCGGCTCGGGCGCGCCCGCGAGGTAGCGCTCGCGGAGCCCGGGCGGCAGCGCGCTGGCGACCTCTTCGGCCGCCTCCCTCGCGGCCGCCGCGCGCGCCGCCGCGTCCGGATCACCGCGACGGCGCGCGACCTCGGCGGCCAGCGAGAGCGCGCGCGCCCGCAGCGTCGAGTCCGCGCTCTCCGCCGCGCGCAGGGACGAAGAGAGCGCCGCGTCGAGCGCGCCCTCTCGCCGCGCCACCTCGGCCTGGAGCAGGGCGAAGCGTGCCTCGAGTCCGCTCGCGCGCAGCGCCTCGCCCTGCCCCGCCATCGCCTCGGGATCGCCCGAGAGCTCCGCGAGGAGGAGCCGCGCCTCGAGGACCTGTCGGCTGGCGCCGCACGCCTCGAAGCCGCTCGCCGCGTCTCGTGCGAGCGCCTCGGCCCGGGCACGATCCCCGTCCGCCAGGCGCTCGGCGTCGATCAACGCACATTGCGATCGATAGATGGCCGCGCCGCTCGCCTCGGCCGCCTCCCTCGCCGCGCCGAGCACGGCCTCCGCCTCCGCGCGCGCCCCGACCGAGACCAGCAGCCCGGCGAGGTTCGTCAGCGCGACCGCGGCCATGGCGGTCCGGCCCAGACGCTCGCTGAGGCGGGCCGCCTCCTCGTAGCGGGCCATCGCCGCGCCGAGCTCGCCGAGCGCGTGGTGCGCGGTCGCGACATTGACGATGTAGGCGGGGAGCATCGACGGCTCCCCCGCGGCCTCCGCGGCCTCGAGCGCGGCGACATGATGGGCGCGCGCGCGCTCGGGCTCACGGCCGAGCGACAGCGCGGAGCCCAGCCGGCTCTCCGCCTCGGCGATCTGCCGGGGCGTCTGTGCCGCGTCGCGGGCGACCTGCGCGTGGGCCGCGGCGGCGGCCGCGTCTCCCGCGCGAAGAGACGCGTCGCTGCGGATCGACGCGAACCGAGCGGCCTCGCCGATCTCCTCCCCCCGACGCACGCGGGCCTCGACCTCGTCGAGCCGCCCGAGTGACAGGGCCGCGGACGCGGCCAGCGCGCAGCCCTCCTCGTCGTCCGCGGCCAGGCGCAGCGCGTCCTCGTAGCGCCCGAGCTTGGCCGCCAGTCGCGCCCGCCAATTTCCGTGCGCGGGTGCGAGGGTGCTGAGCACGTCGAGCGCGTCGGCGAGCTGGCCGATCAGCTCGAGGGCCGACGCCCGCTGGACGAGGTCCGCCTCCGTCGGGTCATCGAGGGTGTCCAGCAGCGCCAGCGCGCGGCGGCCCTCACCCGCGTCGAGGGCCGCGATCGCAGCGGCGCGCGCGTCGCGGGGGATCTCGGAGGGCCGCGGCGCGAGCCGCTGGCGGGCCTCGGCGACCACCTCGGCGTCGCTCCGGCGGGGATCGTCGGCGAGCGCGGCGGCGAGCGACGCGACGACGCCAGCCCGCCCCGCGCTCGCCTCGCGGAGCGCGTCGACGAGGCTGCGTGACGCACGGGCGCCGGCGTCCTCCAGCAGCCCACGCACGTCCTCCGACGAGAGCGGCGGGATCGCCGTGGCCTCGGCGCCCGCCGCCTCGAGGCGTGAGGTGAGCGCCTCGTCGGAGCCGATGACGGCGAGGCTCCCCGCTCCGGTCACCGCGAGCCCGCGCGCGAGGGCCACGATCCCCGCGCGCGCGTCGTCGCTCGCCCGGTCCGCGTCGTCGAGCACGATCGTCACCGACTCGGCGGCCAGCTGGGGTGCGGCGCTGGCGAGGCGCGCCTCGAGCGACCCGGAGTCCGCGCCGTAGAGCCCCGCCAGCCTGGCGAGCGCTCCTGGCGAGGCGAGCGACGCGGTCGCGAGCGGCCGCCACTCCCCCGTGACCTCCAGGCCGAGCTCTCGCGCCACCCGAGACCTGCCGGCGCCGGGTGGCGCGCTGATGACGAGCGTCCTGCCCGAGCCGAGGGACGACACGGCCCGCGCGACCACGTCCGCGCCGCGCCACGGGAGCTCACCCGCGCGATCGGCCGGGCGAGGCAGCGCACCGAGAGCCGCCAGCGCGGCCGCCGCCGACGCTGGGCGCGCGTCGGGGCTCGGAGCGCAGGCGCGCGCCGCGAGGTCCGCCAGCGTGCCCCGCGCTCCCAGCGCCTGGAGCGTCCGGCCGAGCGCGTAGAGATCGCTCGCCACCGAGACGGGCTCGCCGCGCAGCAGCTCGGGCGCGAGGAAGCCGTGTGTCCCGCCCGCGGCCGGGCCGCCGATCCGCGCGGCGAGGCCGAGGTCGATGACCCGGAGTCGATCCCCCTCGACGATGAGGTTGTCGGGCTTGAGGTCGCCGTGGGCCCAGCCGCGGTCGTGCAGATGCAGCAGCGCGCGCAGGAGCGGCACCGCGACGTCGTCCCCCGCCCGGGGCGCCCGCCCCGCGACGTGCTCGAGCACCAGCCAGCCGCCGTCGTCGCGAAGGGCGCCGAGCAGGCGCCGGAAGACGGGGTGCCGGATGCGCCGACCCAGCGCGTGCTCGCGCTCGAGCGTACCCAGTTGCTCCGGCGAGGCGCGCTTCAGGACGACGGGGCGCCCGCTCAGCCGGTCCTGCGCCTCCCACGCGTGGGGCCCCAGCGCGCGCGTCGGCTTCCATCTGCGTTGACGCCAGCCCACGTAACATCACCGTTACACATGATGGTAACAGTTACTACCACGCCCGAAGCCGACGGCGCTAAGCTACTGTAATCATTGAGTCTCATCTCCTGGCACCGAGCTTGCGGAAGGTCGGCGCAAGTGGGCGTGGAGCTCACTGGAAGGAGCGACGGGAAGATGACGACGCGATGGACACTTGCGATGGCTTTGGGCGCGCTGGCGCTGGGCGGCTGTACGTCCACCCCGGAGACTGGCGGCTATCGAGCGCCGCTGTGCGCGAGCGACGGCAGCTGCGCGAGCGGGGCGCGGTGCGTGGACGGCCTCTGTCACGACGTCTGCGCGACGGACGCCGACTGCGCCGCGGGCGCCGCGTGCCGTGACGGCGTGTGCTGGGCCTCGGCCGCCGGCGTGTGCGCGAGCGACGCCGACTGCGCGATGAGCGAGGTGTGCGCGGCCGGGACCTGCGTCGCGCCGCCCGCCCCCTGGACCTGTAGCGCCGACGCGGACTGTCCCATGGGCGCCGCGTGCGTCGGTGGGAGCTGCACCGCGCGTGGGCCCGAGGTCTGCGGCAACGGGCTCGACGACGACGGTGACGGGCTGATCGACGAGGACTGCGCCACCGCCTGCGCGGCTGACTCGGACTGCGCGATGGGTGAGCTCTGCGTGCGCGGCAGCTGTCAGCCGAGCGGCGCGGCCGAGGTCTGCGGCAACGGCATCGACGACGACGGCGACGGCATGATCGACGAGGGCTGCCCGCCGGCGACGGCCTGCGCGGCCGACAGCGACTGCGCCCGCGGCGAGCTCTGCGTCATGGGCGTGTGCCAGGTGGGCGCCGAGGTCTGCGGCAACGGGATCGACGACGATCGCGACGGCCTGATCGACGAGGGCTGCGCCATGACCTGCGCGACCGACGCCGACTGCGCCGCGGGCGAGCGCTGCGTCATGGGCGGGTGCGTGGGCAGCGACGCGGACGGAGACGGCTACGACGCGCCCGCCGACTGCGACGACGCGGACGCGAGCGTGCACCCGGGCGCGACCGAGATCTGCGACGGCTACGACAACGACTGTGACGGTATGGTGGACGAGATCGGCTGCGGCGCAGCGTGCCGCTCCGACGCCGACTGCAGCACGGGTGAGGTCTGCGCCGGCGGACGCTGCGCGGCGCCCTGAAGTCACGCGCGGCCCCGTCCCCTTGCGGTCGGGGTCGCGTTTCGATCACAACGACCGAGCTTGGAGAGACCCGTGCGACTGGCCATCACGATCGCGAAGCACCTGACCCTGGCGGCGCTGCTCACCAGCTGCCTGGCGACGCCGCTGCCGACGCCGCCCACGGCCGACGTGCGTCAGATGAGCCTCGTCGAGGATCAGACCGACGTGGTGGATCTCCTCGGCGGGCCGGACGCGATCTCCGGCGAGCTGTCGTCGTTGCGGGTGAGCAGCGACAGAGATCTGCGCGAGACCGACGTGGCCGACGACGGCTCGTTCGAGGTCCTGGGGCTCGCCGCGACGGCGCCCACCGTGCTCTACCTGGAGGCGGTCACGACGGACGACGACGTCTTCCTCGTGGCCGTCACCGCGGGCCCCGGAGGCGCCGTGGTGGAGGCGCCGCCGGGTCCGGATCGAGACGGCGACGGCTCCCCCGACGCGGTCGACTGCGCGCCCGACGACGGGTCCGTGGGCGGCCAGCGCTGCCCGGCGCGAGATGTCGACGGGGACGGTCTGCCCACCCCCATCGACTGCGACGACACGGAGGCCACGGTCTTCCCGGGCGCGGTCGAGCTGTGCGACGGGCTCGACAACGACTGCGACGGCATGATCGACGAGATCGGCTGCGGAGCGCCCTGCCGTACGGACGCCGACTGCTCGATGGGAGAGATCTGCACCGGCGGCATGTGCCGGTCCCGCTGACCCGCACGCGGGCCGCCGTACGCTCACGGCATGCAGCTCGGCCCTCCGGAGCTCGGACACTCTGCGACAGCATCCGAGAAGCCTCGGACGCACATCGACATCGCGTCCTCGTCACAGGTCGCCGCCCGAACACACTCGCCCAGCGCTTCGGTATGAGGCAGGGCGCAGAGCACGTATTCGAGATGTTCGGCGACTCCGTACTCTCTCTCGAGGCAGTCGCCGGGCTCGCCCTCCCACGAGTTGTCTGACAGGCACTCGGCCTCGTCGGCGTATCGCGTGGATGGGCACGCGCAGAGCGTGTCCGCGGCGGCTTGCAGCGCTGCACGCCAGCGGATAGCCGAAGCCCGCGGGTCGGCGTCGACGGTGGCGTCGTCGCGAAGCCCACCGTCGTCGACCGGCGCGCCCCCCGCGTCGGGCCGAGCGAGCTGCGCGTCGACCTGGGCCGCGTCGGCTGGCCAACGGGAGGGATCACAGGCGCAGAGCGTGAGGGTGGCCAGGATGATCGAGTGAGCGTGGTGCATGGAGCTTCCTCTGGGTTCGCTGCGTGGACGCCCCGGTGGGATACGCCTGGCGCACGGAACGGCTCAGGCGACGTGGAGTGTAAGCCAAACCTCCGAGCCGCGTTGGCTGTGCGAAGGAGGCGACGATGAAGAGACTTCGATGGGCGTGGCTGCTGCTTCTGCTGGGGATCCCGGCGTGCGGCGGATCGATGGGCATGGACCGCGGACCGCTGGCGGCCGTGGCGGCGGAGGAGCCGATCCAGATCGACGACCAGCGCATCGCGGAGGCGCTCGCGCAGCGTCCGCAGCTCCCCGACCGCGTGTCGGTGGGCGTGTACTTCCGCGATCCTCCGGACGGCAGCTGGCGCTGGTCGTTCGAGGACCGCGAGCGCGTGATCGACGCGGCCGAGACCGTCGAGCGGGTGACGCTCTTTCCCATCTCGCGGAGCTTCATCGAGGGCACCGACCTGATGTCGCTGCGCCTCGCCGCCGCGCGGCACGGCGCGCACGCGCTGCTCGTGGTCGAGGGTCGCTCCGAGCAGGAGACGAGCGACAACGGCTGGCTCGCGACCTACCCGCTCCTGTTGCCGATCCTCTTCGCGCCGGCGCAGGAGCTCGACTCGCGCTTCACCGCCGACGCGTCGATGTACGACGTCCGCAACGGCTTCCTCTACGTCACCGCCGAGGCGGAGGGGTTCGAGGAACAGCAGCGCGCGCACGTGTGGATCGACCACGAGGGCGGCGTCGTCGAGGCGCGGCGGCGGTCGATCGAGCACCTGCACGAGGAGCTGCGCGAGCGCCTCGCGCACCTCCTCGGGGAGCACGCGGATCAGGTGCTGACGACCGTGCCCTCCGTCGAGGAGGCGCCTCCGGAGCCGACGCCGTCGGCGACGTCCGAACCGGCGCCGGCGGTCGTCGCGGAGCCGGGGACCGACGACACCTGACCCCGTAGGACATTGTTGCCGGAGCACATCGTTGGCGGGCTGCGCGGGCGCCTCGGTCACGTGCTGGGCAGACGATCGATCCGCTCCCCGAGCGACTCGAACGCTGGATGCGCGCGACGCGCGCGCACGGCCGCCGCGTCTTCGGCGTCGGGGCTCTGCTCCAGGGAATCGAGCAGGCTCTCGGCGGCCGGCGCCGCGAGCTCGCTCTCTGGAGACTCGTCGATGAGCGTCAGCCAAGCGCGGCGCGCGAGCTGGTGCTCGTCCTTGGCGAGATGAGCTCGCCCCATCCGGAAACGCACCTCGGGCGCGTCCGCGTGATCGGGATGGCGCTCCAGGTAGAGCCGGGCGACCTCGAGCACGTCATCCCAGCGTTCGCACCGCTCGAACGCGTCGATCGCGTTGTAGAGCGCGTCGATCGCGGGCTCGTCGTCGGGCCGGGCATGCGCGAACGACAGATAGAGCTCCGCCGCCGCTTCGTACCGGTCGAGGCGGTGGAAGTAGATCTCGGCCAAGAAGAAGCGCGCTCGCTGCGTGGGCTCGGCGCCGGGCTGGCCACAGTCCTCTGCGAGGATCGCCTCGTAGCGCCGAGCCGCGCGCTCGAAGGCGGCGTCTCGTTCATCCGGCGCCGAGGCCTGCGCAGCGTGGTGCGCCTGCATCGCGTCGCTCAACGCCTCGGAGCCCTCCTGACATGGCGTCTCGCGATCGGACACCTCCGTGTGCTCCTCGGCGCGAGCCTCGACCGGGCCCCTCGCGGGTGCGCACGAAGACACGCCGCACGCCACCAGACAAACAAGAGCCCGTCGCATGCCAGCGGTATAGCGTCTGCGGCGCGGTGCAGGACAGCGTCGAGGCGTCGGCGCGGGGCAGCTGAACCGCAGAGGAGACCGGCCCGAGGCCCTTGACTCGCCGGGCGCCCGAACCCACCCCCCGGGCCGAATACCGAACGCGTTCAACAAACACGGGGAGGAACGACATGTCCATCGACTTCTTGACGCTCGTCTACGTCGTCTACGCCGCTACCAGCCTGGGCTTGATCGTCTGGCTGGCGCGGACGCTCGGCCGCAACGGCCAGGTGTTCCTGGAGGATGTATTCAGGGACCGCCCACAGCTGGCGGAATCGATCAACAGGCTGCTGGTGGTCGGCTTCTACCTGATCAACCTCGGATACGCGGCGGTGATGCTCGAAGGAGGCGTCGCGGGCTCACTCCGGCAGGGCCTGGAGGCCCTCGCGACCAAGCTCGGCTGGCTGCTCCTCTCGCTCGGAATCATGCACTTCATGAACATGTTCGTCTTCTACCGGATCCGGCGACGGGTCGGCCTCGCGGCGGCGCCTCCGCTCCGTGAGACCGGGCGCGTGGCCCCGGCGGTGGGCGCGGCCCATGCCGGCTGACCGGGTCGATGGGCTGCTCGTCCTCTACGACTCGAGGTGCCCGTTCTGCGTGCGCTGCCGTCAGTGGCTCGAGGCGCGCGCGCAGCTCGTGCCGTTGCGCTTCGCCTGCTGCCACGCGCCGACGACGCGCGAGCGCTTCGGGGCCGTCGAGGGTCTGGCCGAGCAGCTCGTCGTGGTCGCGGACGACGGCCGCTACTGGAGCGGCCCCGAGGCGTTCCTCGTCTGCGCTTGGGCGCTGGACCTGACCTTCGGGTTCACCGGCCTCCTCTCGTCGAAGTGGCTGTGGCCGCTCACCCGCGCGCTCTTCGCCGCGGTGGCCGCGAACCGAGCGAGCCTCGGTGCCCTGCTCGGCGTCTCCTGCCACGGAGCCGAGTGCAGGGTCGCGCATCCGCATACACAGCCGCGCGCCCGGGGCGCATATCGCTGAAGCCGACCTTCCGCCGAGCGCTCAGCGACCGTCGAGGGGGATGTAGCGCTCGGGGTAGACCGGGCGGCCATGGTCGAGGATGCGGCGGTTGTAGGCGCCGATGCCCATGGCTTGCGTGTCGCTCAGCGGCGCGGTCGAGGGCGAGACGTAGGTCTCGATGCGGTTCTGCAGGGCGGGGTCGAACCGCCCCACGGTCAGCGATCCGTGGAAGCCGGCGTCGGTGGAGTTGCTGCCGCCGGTTCCGTCCCAGTTGGCCGCGTGCAGCAGCGGCTCGTCGGAGGTCCAGATCACCGAGTCCACCAGCGCGACGAGGCGCGCGGCGTCGTCGGCGTGCTCGCCCTGCCCCCAGTACATGCGGTTCTCGATGGCGGTGGCCCAGAAGCTGATGACGTCGGCCCCGTGCGAGGTGTCCTGCACGCGTGGGTTGTCCCACTCCTGATAGAGGGCGAACGCGGCCGGGTCGGCGGGGTTGTCGAGCAGGCGGCTCCGGAGGCTCTCGCCGGCCCAGCTCGGCATGCCGCGGAACGAGATCGCCTCGAAGACGTCGAGGTAAGCGCGCTCGCCGGTGATGAGGTGGAGCTCCATCCCGAGGCGCGCCCAGTGGCTCGCGATGTGGGTGCGGCTCCGGTAGATCTGCGACAGCCCGGTCGGGTCGACCTGCACCCACTTCTCCCAGATGTGGGTCCGCGTGAACTCGAGGATGGCGTCGTAGCGGGCCTGGTAGTCGCGCGTCGCGCGCAAGGTGGGCGAGTGGTGCATCACCCGAAGCAGCGTGCCGACCATGCGGTACAGGTAGATCTCCCAGAGGCTGGTGCCTTCGGCCGCGCGTCGAGCTCCGTACCTCGCCTCGTCCGAAGGCCAACCGAGGTAGCCGGCGTTGTTGCCGGCCACGGGCACCGCGTCGGCGATCGTGTTCTCGATGAGCATCAGCGCGTCGTCGAGGAGCGCCAGGTCGCCGGTGGCCATCCAGCCGTGCACGAGGCCCTCGAGCGCGTAGAATAGGAAGTAATATTGCTGCCGGTCGTTGCCGCTGGTCGACTGCGCGATGGCGTCGGCGCGGTCGCCCGCCCACTCGGCGTCGAGGAGGGCCTTCCACGCCTCGACGGTGCGCACCCCGGGGACGGGCGCGGGGACGTCGATGCGCCAGCCCTTCTCGACCAGGCTCTGGTACGCGGCCTGCGCCGCCATCGTCAGCCCACCCGCGTTGCCGGCGAGGAGGAGCTCCCCGTCGCGCTGGCCGTGGGCGTCGAGGGTCATGACGATCCGGTCGAGCGCCTCCGCGGGGAGTCGGTTGCCGGTGGCGTTCACGTACTCGAGATTCGGGTTCGCGCTCAGGTCGAGCTCGGTCAGCGTGTTGTCATAGATCCAGAGGAGGCGCAGGGTGGAGAGCGCGCTCAGGTCGATGGCCTCGAGCGCGCCCGAGCGGATCGTGAGGTTGTCGACGCGCGCGAGACCGGAGACGTCGATCGAGCGGACCGGGTTGTTCCGCAGCGCGAAGGTGGTCGCCGCGGACAGGAGGGAGGCGCCCTCGATCGCGGTGACCCCCGCGTCGTCGAGCTGAAACGACGTCACGCCAGCGAAGGCGTCCGCGCTCTCGACGGTCACGGTGACCGGTCCGCTGCTCCCCGAGAGGTCGAACGTGGGCGCGTCGTCGTCGACCGAGCGCTCGTCGACCCCGGGCCCGGCGACGGTCCACCGGAGGACGGCGCCGTCGTTGAGGACCTCGCGGGGTGACCAGTCGGAGCGGGTCGACGTGACCGTGAGGACGAGCGCATCGGCGCCCCCCGGTGGCCCTCCATCGGGCGGCGCGGCGTCGGGCCTCGGCGCGCGCGCGTCGGCGCTGGCGTCTGCGTCTCCGACAGGTGGCCCGCCGCAAGCCGCGAGCCCCAGTCCGAGCAGAAGAAGGACGAGCTGGCGGGGAGACGTGCGCATCCGGCCATCCTACGCGCGGACGCGCTCTCGGGCCGGAGAGCATTCGTACACCGTGCGATTCCGGAGCCCCTCCGCGTGGCTCGGGAAAGAGGGCCGAGCGCACCGGGTTTTCGCGCGGCGGGCGTAATCGCTCGCGGCGAGGGCGCGCGGTACCCTCGACGGCATGCGTACCCTCGTAGCTCTCCTGGTCCTCGCCTTCCCCTGCACCGCGGCCGCGCAGCTCGACGCGTGGGCCGAGGGGCGCGACGCGACGGACGACGGCGCGACGCGTGACTTCTACAACCGCGGCGCGGGCCTGCGGTGGCGGCAGCGGCTCGGGGACTGGACCGACCGGGACGGCGTGCTCCACGGCGACGCGCCCTGGGCGACGACGATGATCGAGGACACCGACTCCGAGCGGTGGATCGAGTGGGACGTCACCGACCTGGTCGCCGCCTGGCTCGACGGCTCGGTGCCGGAGCGCGGGTTCTACCTGCACGGGCGCAACTTCGTTTTCTCGAGCCGGGAGGGCGCGAGCCCGCCCCAGCTGGTCATCGACGGCGCGACGCTCGAGCCCACGGCCGACACCCATCTGGAGGAGTCGACCTACCAGCAGCAGGGCGAAGGCGAAGAGCTCCGCGCCGGTCGCGCCCTGCTGCGCTTCGATCTCTCCGGGGTCTCCGAGGTGAGCCGCGCGACGCTGCGCCTGTACACGCTGCGGCAGTACGGGAGCGGAGCCGTGGGCGTGCACGCGGTCACGACCGGGCGCGCGGCGCCGGCGCCCGAGGCGGGGATCGCCGCCGCATACGAGATGGACGAGGGCATCGCAGACCACCCGGACGTGTTGCTCTACGAGGACTACGAGGCGGCCGACTGGATGAGCCACTGGACGACGCACGGCGGGAGCTTCGACATCACGGAGGCCGACGACGGCGCCTTCGGGTTCGCGCCGTTGTCCGGACGCGCGCTCCGCGTGCTCCTCGAGGAAGGCGCGCTGACCGCCTTGAACTCGCACTACGACTTCATGGACGAGGTCGGCGAGGAGCCCGAGGAGATCTACTTCCGCTACTACCTGCGCTTCGGGGACGACTGGAACCAGACCGTCCAGGGCGGGAAGATGCCGGGGATCAGCGGCACCTACGGACGGGCCGGCTGGGGCGGGCGCCGATCCGACGGCACCAACGGCTGGTCCGCGCGCGGCTCCTTCAGCGAGAGCGTGCCCGACGGCAACCCCCTCGCGCGGCGGACGGTGCTCGGCAACTACGTCTACCACGCGGACATGGAGGGGACGTACGGCGACGGCTACCCGTGGATCGAGAGCTGGGGAGCGGAGGGGCGCGGCGGGCTCCTCGAACCGGGCCGCTGGGCGTGCCTCGAGATGCACGTGCGGCTCAACACGCCGGGCGAGAACGACGGGGTGCTGCGCGCCTGGGTCGACGGCGTGCTCTCGATGGAGCGGACCGACATGCGCTTCCGCGACGTGGACTCGCTGCGCATCGAGCGCATCTGGATGAACATCTACCACGGCGGCACGGCGCCCTCGCCGTACGATCAGCACGCGTTCATCGACCACGTCGTGGTCGCGCGGAGCTACATCGGCCCGATGGACGGCTTCGCTCCGGAGCCGCCGCGCGACGGCGGCGTCCCGATGGGCGACGCTGGAGGACCGCCCACCACCGGGGACAGCGCCGCGCCGTCGCGGGACGGTGGCGCCGCCCTCCCGGACGGAGGCTCGGGTGAGACCGCGGCCGGCTGCGGCTGCCGAACGGTCGGTGGGTCGCGATCGGTCGGCGCGGGCTTCCTCCTCGGGCTCCTGGCGCTGCTCGTACGACGGCGCCGCTGACCTATCGGTGCCCGAACGCCCAGCTGAGCAGGACGATCAGCGCGACGAGGCCGAGGAGCATGGCTCCGGTCCAGACGAGCGTGCGCTTCGCCTGCGCCTGCCCCTGTTGCCGCGCGGCCTCGCGCTCCTGCGCCCTCGCCAGTGACGCGGCGTGCTCGTCGAGATCCACGATGTAGCCATCTCGCAAGTCGCGCTGCCCATGCTCGAGCGTGTCCGCGTAAGCCGCGAGGAACGCCTCGAGCGTCTCGGCGTGAACCGGCCGCGGCTCGTCGTCGTGGATGAACTCGATGACCGCGCCGGACCCGCACATCCAGCACGAGGAGCTGCCCACAGCCGTCGGACGCGAAGGGCACCCAGTCCGGGTCCCACCAGCTCGCGGGCCAACCCTCCTCGCTGGCCAGACCGTCCATCATCGCCTTCTCTCTCGCGCACGACTCGGCGTCGAGCAGATGGAACGCCTCGAAGAAGGGGACGGCCGCGTCGTCCCGCTGCCCGTTCCACCGCGCGAGGAAGGACGCGAGGGGTCCCACCGCGTCGCTCGCTCCGGGCGCGAAGTACGGCTCGTCCACGTGCTCCGCGAACCAGCGCTCGAGGCGGTCCATCGCGCGGCGGAGCTCGGTCTCGTTCTGGCGATACACGGCGGGAGTATGCTCGACCGCGCACGCCCCCGCAGGCCGAGAGCTCGGCTATCGTAGGAAGCTCTGGCGACACGGATGGAGAACGACCGATGATGCAGCCCCAGCCCATGATCGTGGTGAGTGACGTCGAGGCCGCCTCCACGTGGTTCCAGTCCGTGCTCGGACTCCGATCGGCCCACGGCGGCGAGGAATACGAGATGCTCATGGACGGCGACGTGATGGTCGCGCAGCTCCATCGCTGGGAGGCCCACGAGCACCCCCACCTCGGCGACGAGTCCGACGCGTCCCGGGGCAACGGCGTGCTCTTGTGGTTCGCCACCGACGACTTCGACGCGCTCCTCGAGAGAGTCGAGAGCGCAGCCGCGACGGTGCTCGACGGACCGCTCCACAACCCGAACGCCCAGCAGCGCGAGATCTGGCTGGCGGGACCCGAAGGCTATCGAGTCGTCGTCGCCGGACCCCGCGGCTGATCCCCCTCCGGATGATTCGTCGCGCCGCGTGTCACTCGGAGCGTGCGGCGACGCCGATCCCTCCACGCCAAGCCGATCGTCGGCGCCTGCTTCGCGCTCGTGATGACGCACGGCATCGGCATGGGCGGGCTGGTGCTCTGCGACGCGTACCATCGGCCGCACGCCCACCACGAGGACCGCGAGGGCGTCCTCGGCGCGGTCGACGATGTGCTCTAGAGTCGGCCCCATGTTCGTCGGCCAGTCCATCACGCGCGCCGTCGGCGCCACCGTCTTCGGGTCGCATCGCATCCGCGCGGAGCCCGACTACGCGACGGCAAAGTTCGTCGTCGCTTCCGTTTGGCCTCAGCCGGACGAGGCGATCGAGGACTGCAACGACGCGACGCGTCGCGTCCGCGACGTCTTGCGGGAGCACGCCATCGAGGACGACGCGATCATGTCGTCGCGGGTCGCGCTGCACCTCGCATACTCCGGCTACGCGGGAGACCGAAAGCCGGTCGGCTATCGCGCGGCGCGGGAGTTCCAGGTCAGGACGCACGATCTCTCCGGCATCGAGGGCTTCCTCGTGGCGCTCGTCGGAGCGGGTGCCCGCGAGCTCCAGTCCGTGACCTACCACTCGAGCCGGCTGAAGGAGCTCCGCGTGCAAGCACGGCAGGGCGCCATCCGAGCCGCCCGCGCGAAGGCCGAGACCTACGCGGCCGCGGCGGACGCGCGGATCGGGCGCGTCCTGCACATCGAAGACGTGAACCCGGAGACGCTTCGCCATCGCTCTCACGCGGCGGACATCTCGGTGGATGATCACACCGAGGAGGACGCGGGCGTCGGGAGCATCGAGGTCGCGGGGGCCGTCATGGTCTGCTTCGCGATCGTCGACTAGCGGCGCGACGGCCCTTCGTCCCATACCCCGTTCCCATCTACACAGACTATCGCAGGGATGCGATAGATGTATTCGCGCTATGCGCTTCGGAGCCTCACCGTGGGGTCATGGCCCACCGACTCTTTCACTCCCTCGTCATCTCGAGCGTGGTCGCGCTCGAGGGATGGGGCTGCACCTTCACCAGCCACGTGCCCGAGCCTCCGCCGCCGCCTGACGACGACGCGTCGACTCCGGCCGTGGACGGCGGCCTGACGCTCGCACCCGACTCGGGTCCGGGCGACTCGGGTCCGGACGACTCGGGCCCTGACGACGCAGGGCTCCCGGACGCGGGCGAGGATCCCCGGCTGTGCGAGCCGGGCTGGCCGACGACGAAGGCGTTCTTCTGCACCGAGGTCGACGGCGGCGACATCGTCTGCTGCGACGACCTGCTGGAGGACGGCGGCCGGAGCTCGTGCTGCGTGCCGAGGGAGCCGTGAGCCTCGCGTCCGAGCCCACCCTCGCGCGGGTCTCGCGCGCGGGCCGCTACCGGGGCGCCGTCACCGGGCGCCCACTGCCGGAGCACGACGCGGAGATCGCCGCGCTCCCGCGCTCGCTCCGCGCCACCCTCGCCTCCATCTGGCTCTCCCAGGCGGCGACCGAGGCCCGCGTCGCGCGCTCGTTCGGGATCATTCACCGTAGCCTCGCGCAGCTCGACGCCGACCCGGGTCTGGTCGCGCTCGCGGCGCGGGCGGTCGACGACGAGCACCGCCACGCCGCGCTCTGCGAGGAGCTCGCCGGCCGTTACGCCGGGCGCGTCGTCGGTCCGCACGCGTCGCTCCCGCACCAGCGCCCCGTCCATCGCGAGGCCGCCTCGCCCGAGCTGCGCGCGGCGCTCTTCGTCGTCGGGCAGTGCGCGCTCAACGAGACGTTCGCCAGCGCCTACCTCGACGCCGCGCGTCGCGAGGCGAAGACGCCGCTCGCCCGGGCCGCCCTCCGCGCCCTGCTCGAGGACGAGGTCGACCACGCGCGCATCGGCTGGGCGTACCTCTCCACGCTCACGCCCGCCCTCCGCGCCGCGCTCTCCGACTGGCTGGTCCCCCTCGTCGTCTGCAACCTCCGCGAGTGGCGCCGCCTCGAGCTCCCCGACGGCGACGCCCTCGCCGCCCATGGCGTTCCGCCCAAGGAAGTCGCCGTCGAGGCTCTCGACGCCGCCGCCCGCGACCTCCTCGTGCCCGCCTTCCGCCACGTCGGCCTCGACACCCGCGCCCTCGAGCGCTGGGTCACCGCGAGCCTCCCGACCTGATCCCCCCGGCGGGGCTCATCGACCGGAGCGAGGTCCGCGACCCGCACGGTCCGGCGCCGACCACGCGTTCACGAGCCGCGCATGAGCGTCATCGAGCCTCCGGTCGCGAGAGCAGGCGCTCGGCGTTCTCACCCATGATGGCGCGCCGCTCCCGGTCGCTCAGCGGCGCGGCCTCGAGCCAAGCCACGTGGTCGCGTGGGCTCAGCGAAGGAAAGTCCGATCCGAGAAGCACGCGGTGGATGCCGAGCTGACGCCAGCTCTCCACGAAGTGCGGCGCCGCCTCGACGGGCACGTGGGTCAGCCCGCTCACCTCGATCCACAGGTTGTCCGGCGCCTCCCGGAGCAGCGCGAGGTTCGGGGCGATCTGGTGCGCCGCGATGACGACGGCGGCGGGGTGGTCGCGCGCGAGCTCGAACAACGCGCGTACTTCGTCTGCGTCTTGCATCTGCACGTGGATGAGGACGGGCAGACGGGAGGTCGCGGCCGCATCGAGGATCGCCCCGAGGGCTGCGCGCGGCGACTCGTCGCGTAGCGACACGTCCGCGGACACCTGGTGCATCTTCAGCCCTGCGGCCCCCGCCTCTGCGCACCGCGCGACCTCTGCGGAGGTCCACCCGCTCTCCCAGGGAACACCACAGAAGACCCACAGCCGGCTGGGCGCCACTAGACGCTCAGCGAGCGCCCAGTCGTTCATCGCCTGCGTGAAGAGTCGCTGCGCTTCGCAGGGGTCGTCCGCGCACCCGGGCGCCCGCCGATAGCCTGGAGACAAGAGCACCCCGCGTGCGAGCCCTGCCTCGTCCAGCGCCGCGAGGACGGCGGCTCCCGAGCTCTCGCCCTGCCCCGGCACGGCGGGTCCGACGTGCATGTGCACGTCGACACCGACCAGGCGCGGCGGGACGGCCGACGCTGTCCGCGTCGACTCCGCCGGGGCACGCGACGCGCCACAGCCCGTGAAGGCGACGCTCAGCAGCATGGCCCAGAGCCCAGACCTTTCCGGAGAGCGACAGCCGTGCTTGGCGCGGACGAGCATACGCGGACCTGGGTACCAGAACGGATCGCGACTGCCGAGGGGGGATCCGCGGCCCGCGCGCCTACCGGCCACGCGCGCTCCTGTGAAGGCGACGG
Source organism: Sandaracinaceae bacterium (assembly GCA_040218145.1). GTDB lineage: Bacteria > Myxococcota_A > Polyangia > Polyangiales > Sandaracinaceae > JAVJQK01. The sequence goes on from JAVJQK010000076.1 coordinate 29,555, forward strand.
GCGGTCCATTGCTCGGCTGCCGCGAGATGGCGTCGGCGTCGGACCGACCGTCCGAGCGACAGTGCATCCGGGGCGCGCCGGTACGCCGGCCGGGAGGCCTCGGGATCGGCTCTTGTGATCGTGCGATGGCGCGGCCAGAGTGGGACGCCATGTCCACCCTCGACCACCTCGAGCGCTCGCCGGCCGGGGAGGCGCTGCGGCGCCTCCAAGAGGTCGAGGTTCGCGTCGCGTCCGATCGCGAGGAGGCGCGGAGGGTGGCCGCTTCGCTCCCCGCACATCACGACGACGTCGAGGTGCGCGCCGCGCTCGCGAGGCTGACGCTTCGGCTCGCCCGCTTCGGGCCCGCCTCGCCCGACGGCTTCGATCCCGAGCCGGCGCTGCGCCCCCTGTGGGACGCCGCCGCCTGTGCCGCGGACGCCGAACGCACGGGCGCTTGGTCCGACGCGCGTGTGCTCCGCGCGCTGCGCCATCTCTCGCCGAGCGCGGTCGTGCAGCCAGCGCTGGTCCTGCGGCGTCTGGCGCGTGTCGAATCCACCCAGGCCGTCCGTGCGCTTCAGTGGGCACGCGAGTCGGTCGCGCTGGCGGCGGTGACGTCCGAGCGGGCGCTGCTGGAGCTCGCGCCGTTGGCCGAGCATCACGAGGTGGACGCGCGCGTCGCCTTTGCGGACGCGCTCGCGGAGCCGTGGCTCGCGCTGGCGGACGCGCGAGCATTCGTGCGCAGGGGGCTTCGCGACGAGAGCCCGGACGTCGTGCGCCGGGCGCTGCGGATGGCCGAGGAGGACGACGCGCAGCGAGCGCGCGAGCTCGCCGAGGAGCGCGAGCTGCGTGCGGACGCGGCGCTGGCCCTGGCCCGGATCGGAGACGCCGAGGATCTGGCGCGCTCGCTCGACGTGCGGCGCGCGGTCCTGGCTCATCATCGCGCGGGGCGCTTCCCGCGAGACGCGCACATGCCGGAGCTGATGCAGGCGTACCTCGGCGACGACGGGTGGACGCCGCTGGAGCTGGCGCGCGTGACGTACACATCCCGCGCCGCGCTGCTGGACGTGCTCGCGGCGGTCCCGGTCGACGATGTGCGCTGGAGGCGCCTGGCCATGCTCCTGGCGCACGTCGAAGGCAGCTCCTCGAGCGGTGAGCGAGGACGCGATCTCCTCGCGACGCGGCTCCGCGCCTCGAAGGACCTCGACGTGGCTCGCGCGTTGCTCACCGCGGCGGCCGAGTGTCCGGACTTCGTCGACGAGGAGGCGCTGCTCACGCATCTCGAGGTCCTGCCCGAGCGCACGTTCGACGCGCTGGGCGTCCATGGCACGACGCGCTCGCTCGAACGCGTCACGACCGCCCTGCGGGATCCCGTCGCGTTCGGCGCGGCGCGTCGCGTGGCGCTCGACTGGTGCTGGCTCGTCGCCGAGGATCGCGTCGCGCTCATCGAGGAGCACGGCGCGGAGTCGTGGACGGACGCCCAGCTGGCGCGCGCGTCTGCGCCTCCCACCGAGTGGGTCGAGCGCACCCGACGGGCCGTGGCCGGCAGCGACCCGGGCGCCGCGCTGCACGCGCTCGTAGGAGTCGGAGCGCCGCTCGCCGAGCTCCATGACGCCTTTCGTGGAGCGGTCCGGGCGGAGACGATCGCGCACGGCGCCCGGCGCCCGAGGGACCCGGACGCGCTGACGCAGGCGGAGAGGGCGCTCCTCCAGCGAGAACGAGCGCTCGCCCTGGACGGGCGTCGCGTCACGCGCTTCCGGGACGAGGGCAGCGGTCGACTGATCCGGGCGTTCGCGCTCGCGTGGCTCGCCGACGCGCGCGAGGCCGCGGACGCTCGGGACATGGTGCTCGCGCTCGGGGTGCTCGCCCGGCATCCACTTCACGCGAGCCAGCTCCGGTACGTCCATCCGCTCTGGCGACACGCCGATCGCGACGTGCAGCGCGCCGCGGTCGAGGCGCTCCTTCGCTGTGAGAACTCGGAGGGGCTGGCGCTCTCGCTGTCGCGCCTCGCCGAGGAGGAGGACGTGCGACCGCTGCGACAAGGTCTGCGCGCGATCGAGCACTTCGCGCCGCGATGGGCCGAGCCGCTGGCGATCGCGGCGCTGGGCTCGCCCAACATGAACGTGAAGAAGGCGGCGGCGAGCGCGCTCGCGTCGGTCGGGACCGCCCGCTGCGTGCGCGAGGTGCTGCGCTGGATCGCGGGACACGACAACCCAGGTCTCCGCGAGACCCTGGTCGAGGTGCTGACGAGCGTGGCGGGCGACGCGGCCGACGCCCTGCTCCTCGAGTCGCTCGAGCACGCCCCGCCTCACCACCACGCCAACCTGCTCGCGGTGCTCGATGGTCGGCTCGACGTGCGACAGGTCGCCCGCTTGATGGAGCGTGGCGGGCAGGCCGCGGAGCGAGTGGCGGAGGCGTGCCGCGCCGGGGCGGTCGGTCTCGCGCGCGGGAGCTGGGCCGACGTATTGGCCGAGGTGCACCGCGCCGCGATCCCGGCCCCGGTCGAGCCGACGGCGGTCGACCGTCTGGAGCGCGAGGGCTTCTCGCCGGCGCTCGCGCTCGAGGCGCTCGACGAGGACCCGCCTCAGCTGCGGCAGGCCATCCGTGCGCGGCGCGCGGAGTGGGCGCGGTGGGCCTGTGAGGCGCCCGAGACCCACGCCCGCCGCGCCGCGCACGCGGTGCTCTCGGCGATGGCCGACATCGAGCCTGCGCAGGCGCTGCGCCTCGCCGCGCGCGCCGAGACACCCGTCGAAGCGTGGGTCGCCTCGCGCGCGCTCGTCGCCGCGGCGTCCTCTCCCGAGCACCGCCACGCGGCGATCGGGATCGCGCGTGCGCTCCCGATGCTCGAGCACGAGAGGTGGCTCGTGCTCGGTGAGCTCCGCGCGGTTCGGACGCGGGAGGAGCTCGAGAGGGCGCTCGACGCCGCCGCAGCCCACGGCGCGATGGGGCAACTCCTGCGCGCGCTCTTCCCCGCGCGGAGTGGGGAGCTGGTGTCCCTGCCTCCGCCCAATCGGCGCGCCCGCGTCCTCGACGCGCACCTCGAGGGGCTCCCTCCACGCCGCCGATACGAAGCGCGGCCGACTCGGAGCATCAAGACCACTCTGCACGACTTCCTGTCGGGGAAGACCGCCCTGCCGCACGATCCGAGGGCGCGCGAGGAGCTCGCCGAGGCGTTGCAGGAGTGGCCCGCGGACGAACGCGAGAGCCGCCGCGCGCTCGGTCTGATCCCGCACCTCCCGTTGCATCGGGTTCGGAGCTGGTTGCCGCGATGGGTGGAGCGAGCCGAGGCCGGCGACGAGGCCGCGCTGAGCCTGGTGGAGGCGGTGCCCAGCGAGGAGCTGCTCGCGCACGCCGCGTTGAGCGCGGATCAGGTCTCCGCGCTCGTCTCGCGCACGCTCCCGCGCGACGCGCGGTTGACGCGCGCGATGCGGAGCGCTCGCCTCGGCGAGATGGACGTCGCGCCCGCGCCGAAGGAGCCGGACCCCGTCGATCCGCTCGACGAGGTCGTGGGCGCCGACGCGCTGCTCGAGTACGCGCTCTCCGCGCGGGGTCGGGAGGCGTCGCGCGCGATCGGTCGGCTCGGAGGGCTCGGCGCGCGCGAGCACCTGCTGCGCCTCGTCGACCACCCGGACTCGAACCCACGAACCGTCGCGCTGCGCTGGCTGCGCAAGCTGCTCGATCGCGACGCGTACCTCGCGCTGGCCCTCGAGCGGCTGGGCGAGGAGCGCGACGCCCATCTACGCCGCAGCCTCCTCAGAGGTGTCGCGCATCGTCGTCATCGGCCGTCGTACCCGACGCTCGTGGCGCTCATGCTCGATCGCGACCGGCGGATCGCGCGCGAAGCGGCGGAGGCGGTCCGCCGACTCGGCTCGGCGATCCAGGGCGAGCTCGACCGAGCGATGGCCCACGAACGCCCCGACCGCGCGCGGAAGCTGCGCGCCATCGTGGAGGCGTGGTCATCAGACTGACGGCCGTGCGCCCAGCCTCACGCCGGGTTGACGAGCCTGCCTGGAATGGCAACTCGGCATGTTGCCGACCTCTGCATACAATCTGGGCATGAGGGGGTTGATCGCGCTCCTGGTCGCGACGTCGGCGGGCTGCGCCGGAGCCTCCGCGTTCGCGGCATCGGCCGAGCTCGAAGACTGGCCACCCTCCGGCGGGCCCCTCATCGGCGTCGGTGGTGGGCTGGCCTGCGGTCATCTACACGTGCGTGTCCGTACCGAGATCGAGGAGCCGCTTCGGTCTCTCGTGCCGCCCTCGAGCCCCTGCCCGCACGAATCTCCTGCCCTTGTCGCGTTGGGCTCGCCCGAGCGTCAGGAGGACTGGGATCTCCACGCGATGATGAGGGCGTTCGAGCGCGCGAGTCCCAGCCTCTCGGCGTGCGGTACGGGCGAGGTGACGGTTCAGATCCGGCGCTCGTTCGTCTCCGATGCCGCGCGGCGCAGCGCCGACGACATCAAGGTTCGGGCGGACCGTCGTTCGACCGCCGCTTGTGTGCTCGAAGTACTGCAAGAGCTGGACGTGTGTCCGCTGCGCGGCGTGACGAGCCTCGACTGGACCGTCCGAGCCCAGCTCTGAGGCGTTGCCCGGCTCTCAGAGCCGCTGCGCCGAGCGTGGATTGACCCAGAGACAGCGCCAGGCTAGCTTCATCCGGTCATCGGGATGAAGAGATGGTATCGCTCGCCGACAGCACCAGCCTGCTGAGCCTGCTCGCGGACGCGACCCGCGTGCGGCTGCTCGCGCTGTTGCACGAGGAGGAGCTGAGCGTGGCGGAGCTGACCAAGGTCACGGAGCTCAGCCAGTCGCGGGTCTCGACGCACCTCGGGAAGCTGCGGGAGGCGGGGCTGGTGACCCAGCGGCCGCAGGGGGCGAGCACGCTCTACCGGGCCCACGCGGCGATGCCGGACGCCGCGCGGCGGCTCTGGGCGCTGGTGAAGGAGCAGGTCTCGGACTCCGTGCTCGAAGCGGATGCAGAGCGCTGCAGGGCGCTGGTGCGGGCGCGCGAGGAGGCCTGGCCGGACGCGGTCGCGGGACAGATGGAGCGGCACTACTCGCCCGGCCGGACCTGGGAGGCGACGGCGCGCGGGTTCCTCGGGCTCGCCACCTTCGGCGAGGTGCTCGACCTCGGGAGCGGCGACGGCACGCTGGCCGCGCTGATCGCGCCGCGCGCCGATGGCGTCACCTGCGTGGACCGGAGCGACAAGGTGCTCGCGGCCGCCAAGCGCAGGCTCGAAGGTGCGCGGGTGGAGTTCGTGCAGGCGGACTTCCACGAGCTGCCCTTCGAGGACGACCGCTTCGACACCGTCATGCTCTTCAACGCGCTGACCTACGCGCACACCCCCGCGCGGGTCCTCGAGCAGGCCGCCCGCGTGCTGAAGCCCGGGGGGCACATCGCCCTCGTCACCCTCGCCGCGCACGACCACGACACGATCACGCGATCGTATGGACACCTCCGCCCCGGCTTCGCGCCGGACCACCTCGCGCTCCTCCTCCAGGAGGCCGGGTTGCGCGTGACCCGATGCGAGGTCACGTCCCGCGAGCGACGAAAGCCCTACTTCGAAGTCGTCACCGCCTTCGCACGGAAGCCCTCATGAACGAAAAATCAGAGCAGCTCATCGATCTCCTCGACCAGCGCATCCTCGTCCTCGACGGCGCGATGGGCACGCTGATCCAGTCGCACGCGCCCGACGAGGGGGCCTATCGCGGCGAGCGCTTTCGCGACCACGACATCGAGCTGAAGAACAACAGCGACGTGCTCGTGCTGACGCAGCCGGAGATGATCCAGTCGATCCACGCGCGCTTCCTCGAGGCGGGCGCCGACATCATCGAGACGAACACCTTCGCCGCGACGAGGGTGGCGCAGGCGGACTTCGCGCTCGAGGGGATCGTGCACGAGCTGAACGTGCGCGGGACGCAGCTCGCACGACAGGTGGCGGACGAGTTCACCCGCAAGAACCCGAAGAAGCCGCGCTTCGTCGCGGGCTCGATCGGGCCGATGAACCGCACGCTCTCCATCAGCCCGGACGTCAACGACCCAGGCTATCGCGCGGTCAGCTTCGACGAGGTGCGCGACGCCTACGCCGAGCAGGTGCGCGGGCTCATCGAGGGCGGCGCGGATCTGCTGCTCGTCGAGACCATCTTCGACACGCTCAACGCCAAGGCGGCGCTGATGGCGATCGACCAGGTCGAGCAGGAAGACGGCGTGCGACTGCCGCTGATGATCTCGGTGACCATCACCGACAAGAGCGGCCGCACGCTGAGCGGGCAGACCGTGGACGCGTTCTGGATCAGCGTCGCGCACGCCAAGCCGCTGAGCGTGGGCATCAACTGCGCGCTCGGCGGGCGGGAGATGCGCCCGTTCCTGAGCGAGCTGGCGAACATCGCCGAGGCGCGCATCAGCGTCTACCCGAACGCCGGGCTGCCCAACGCGTTCGGCGGGTACGACGAGGAGCCCGAGACGACGGCGAGCATCATCCGCGGCTTCGCCGACGAGGGCATGATCAACATCGCGGGCGGCTGCTGCGGCACCCAGCCCGAGCACATCGCGGCCATCGCCAAGGCGGTCGAGGGCGTCCCGGGCCGGAAGGTGCCGAACAAGCCGCACGACTCGCGCTTCAGCGGGCTCGAGCCGCTCGTGATCCGCCCGGACGCGAACTTCCAGATGATCGGCGAGCGCACCAACGTCACCGGCTCGCGCAAGTTCCTCCGGCTCATCAAGTCCGACGACTACGAGGCGGCGCTCAGCGTCGCGCTCGACCAGGTGCGCGGCGGCGCGAACATCCTCGACGTCAACATGGACGAGGGCATGCTCGACTCCGAGGCGGCGATGGAGCGCTTCCTCAAGCTCATCGCGTCGGAGCCCGAGATCTCGCGCATCCCGCTGATGATCGACAGCTCCAAGTGGTCGGTGATCGAGGCGGGCCTCAAGTGCGTGCAGGGCAAGGCCGTCGTCAACTCGATCAGCATGAAGGAGGGCGAGGCCGACTTCATCGAGAAGGCCCGGCTGTGCAGGGCCTACGGCGCGGGCATGGTCGTGATGGCGTTCGACGAGGAGGGCCAGGCCGACACCGTCGAGCGCAAGGTCTCCATCTGTCAGCGCGCCTACCGCATCCTGACCGAGACGGTCGGCGTCGACCCGACCGACATCATCTTCGACCCGAACATCTTCGCCATCGCGACGGGGATCGAGGAGCACTCGAAGTACGCGATCGCCTTCATCGAGGCGACGAAGCAGATCAAGGCGACCTGCCCGGGCGCGAAGATCAGCGGCGGCGTCTCGAATCTATCGTTCAGCTTCCGCGGCAACGACGTGGTGCGCGAGGCGATGCACTCGGCCTTCCTGTTCCACGCGATCCGCGCGGGCATGGACATGGGCATCGTCAACGCAGGTCAGCTCGAGGTCTACGAGAACATCGAGCCGAAGCTGCTCGAGCTGGTCGAGGACGTGCTCTTCGATCGGCGCGAGGACGCGACCGAGCGCCTCGTCGAGTACGCCGAGCAGGTGCGCGGCTCGGGCAAGAAGCGCGAGATCGATCTCAGCTGGCGCGAGCAGCCGGTGGCCAAGCGCCTCGAGCACGCGCTCGTGAAGGGCATCGTCGACTACATCGAGGAGGACACCGAGGAGGCGCGGCAGATGTTCGAGCGCCCGCTCGAGGTCATCGAGGGCCCGCTGATGGCGGGCATGAGCGTGGTCGGCGATCTCTTCGGGGCAGGAAAGATGTTCCTGCCGCAGGTGGTCAAGAGCGCGCGCGTGATGAAGAAGGCCGTCGCCTACCTCTTCCCGTTCCTGGAGGCCGAGAAGGAGAAGGCCGGCGCGGAGGCGCAGCAGGGCGCGGGCAAGGTGCTGCTCGCCACCGTGAAGGGCGACGTGCACGACATCGGCAAGAACATCGTCGGCGTGGTGCTCGGCTGCAACAACTACGAGGTCATCGACCTCGGCGTGATGGTCCCGGCCGACAAGATCCTCCAGACCGCGATCGACGAGAAGGTCGACATGGTCGGGCTGAGCGGGCTCATCACGCCGTCGCTCGACGAGATGGTGAACGTGGCCCGCGAGATGAAGCGGCGGGAGATGCACATGCCGCTCCTGATCGGCGGCGCGACCACGAGCCGACAGCACACGGCGGTGAAGATCGCGCCCACCTACGACAGCCCCGTGGTGCACGTGCTCGACGCGTCGCGCGCGGTGAACACGGTCAGCGCGCTCCTCGACGACGCGCAGCGCGAGAAGCTCCAGGCCGAGAACCTGCTCGAGCAGGAGAAGCTGCGGAAGATCCACGCGCGTGGTCCGGTGCGGCCGCTGATCCCCTACGAGAGGGTCAACGCGAACAAGCCGCCGGTCGACTTCTCGGAGGTCGAGGCGCCGCCGTTCCTGGGCCGCAAGATCGTCGACGACGTCACGCTGGCGGAGATCGCCGAGTACATCGACTGGACCTTCTTCTTCACCGCGTGGGAGCTGAAGGGCCGCTTCCCCGACATCCTCGAGCACCCCACGTACGGGCAGGCGGCGACCGAGCTCTACGCGGCCGCGAAGCCGCTGCTGAAGCGCATCATCGACGAGGCCGTGATCGACCCGCGCGGCGTGTACGGCTTCTGGCCGGCCTGGTCGGAGGGCAACGACATCGTGCTCTTCGAGGACGAGGCGCGGACGTCGGAGCTCGCCCGCTACCCGATGCTGCGCCAGCAGCGCGACAAGAAGAGCGACGACCCGCACCTCTGCCTCGCCGACTACGTCGCGCCGAAGGAGAGCGGGCAGATGGACTGGGTCGGCGGCTTCGCGGTCACCTGCGGCGTCGGCGTCGAGAAGCTCGTGCGCGAGTTCGAGGCCGACCACGACGACTACCACGCGATCATGACCAAGGCGCTCGCGGACCGGCTCGCCGAGGCCTTCGCGGAGCTCCTGCACCACCGCGTGCGACGCGCCTGGTACGCCCCCGACGAGGACCTCGACCAGGACGCGCTCCGGTCCGAGAAGTACCGCGGCATCCGCCCCGCGCTCGGCTACCCGGCGTGCCCCGACCACGACGACAAGCCCGCGCTCTTCGACATGCTCGGCGCGCGCGACGTCGGCATGGACCTGACCGAGTCCAACGCGATGGTCCCCGCCGCGAGCGTCAGCGGGCTCTACCTGGCCAACGAGGCCTCTCGCTACTTCTCGGTGGGCCGCATCACGCGCGAGCAGGTCGAGGACTACGCCAAGCGCCGCGGCGACAGCGTGGAGGACGTGGAGCGCAAGCTCGCCGCCCACCTGGGCTACGACCCGACCGAAGCCGGCCGCGGCGCCGCGGCCTGATTCGGCGCGCCGGCTCGGACTCAACGTGACACGATCGCCGCGGGCTCCGCGATGGGGCGCAGGTGCTTGCGCCAGTTGTCGTAGCCGATGGTGATCGCGAGGTAGAGCAGGATCGGCTGGATCAGCCAGGCCCCGAGGGCCGCCATGGCGCCGAGGAGCGCCAGGCTGATCCAGGCGGCGAGGGTCCGCCCGCGCGAGTCTCCGAGGAAGCGGCTCAGCACGGACTGCAAGACCAGACCTCCGTCGAAGGGGATCGCCGGGAGGAAGTTGATCGCGGTGAGGATGAGGCTGCAGACGGAGAACGTCGCGAGCGCCGTCTGCGCGAACGGGTGCCAGGCGTCCGCCGCGCCGCTCGCGAGCAGCGCGTAGCCGATCCCCGCAGAGAGCGCGTTCGTCGACGGCCCCGCCAGGGTGCGGAGGATTCCCTCCGCGAAGCCGGGTGGCGCGCCCGTGTAGTCGATGACGCCGGCCCGGGTCAGCACCATCCGCTCGATGCCTTTGCCGAACGCGAGCGCGACGGCCCAGTGGCTCGCGAGGTGGAGGCCGGTGCCGACGGCGAACGAGCCGACCACGAGCGCGCCCTCGATCCACGAGCCCGCGGCGAGGCCGGTCGCGAGCATGATGAGGATGCCTTCGACGTTCGTCCGAACGCTGTTGCCGAACAGCTCGACGATCTGGAAGGACCGATCCCCGTACATTCGCCAAGGCTGGACGAGTCGCGCTCCGCGTCAAGCCAACGCGAACCGTCGCCTGGAGCTCAGCGCCAGGTGAGCTCGGCGACGCAGGTCTCGTCGCCGCGATCGACGCAGGAGACGGGCGTCACGCGCACGTCCTCGAGGCCCATCACGCGGAAGAACGCGCCCACCGTCTCCATCGCCACGCGGCAGAGCATCGGGTGGTGTCCAGCCCAGTCGGCGGTCCGGGAGATGGCGCGCTTCGCGGCGTCCTCGACGACCATCTCGCGCCGGCCCGTCGAGTGGACCTGACTCCAGAGCGTCTGGATGTGCCGCGCGTAGAAGTGCGGCGAGATCAGCTTGCGCACCAGGAAGCGATAGACGCCGTGGCTCACGCGCTCGACGGTGGCGTCGGCGATCTCGCGCGCCAGGGCGTCGCGCTCGGCGGCGCTCTTCCCGTCGGCCATCAGGTCCAGCACGCGATGCACCGCGCTCGCGTCGTACCACTCGGTGGCGAGCACGCCGAGCGCGGGGGCGCTCAGGTCGAAGGCCGGGTCTGGAGCGAGGGCGGCGCGGAGCCGGTCGCGCGCGTCCTGCTCGTGCCGCTCGTCGTACCAGAAGAGCGCCTCGCGGAGCATGGCGCCCTTCATCCTCGCTTTGCCCCGCATCCGCGATGAGGATGCCACGAGAGGCGGCGCGCTCGGGACCAGGTAGGTCACCTCACCCACGAACGGCGGCCGCGTCGCGTTCTGGAGGAAGAGAGCGAGAAGGTGGAGGGAGGTCAGCCGCGCGCGCCGAGGAGCGCGTCCGCGTCGCCCGCGTCGAAGCCCAGCGCGTCGGCGACCTCGCGCACACGCTCACGCTCGATCTGGTGCACGCCGTGGCTGCGAGCCTCTTCCACCGCGCACACCAGCGCGTCGCGGGTGGCCTCCAGGTTCGCGTCCTGCGCCGCCTCCCGCAGCCACTCGAGCGGCTCCTCGAGCGCCATCTCGGTGAGCACCTCGACGATGAAGCGGTCGACCGTGCCCGGCGGCAGCGCGACGCGCTTGTCGATCAGCTCCACCAGCACCCGCCGCTCCTCACGGTCGAGCTCGCGGTCGGCGAACGCGACGTAGATGCACGCGCCGATGAGCAACCGCAGCGAACCGTCCATGGGAGCAAGAGTAGACCCATCCGCAGGCCGGGGCAGCTCTGCGGCGGGGAGTCCCGAACCGGGTGACACGTCACCGCCTCGACGGCCCGACCGGACTGCAGCACGCTCGCGGCGTGGGCGGCCATCCTCTCAACCTCGCGCTGCGGTTCGCGCTCGAGCTCGCGATGCTGGGCGCGCTGGGCCTCTGGGGCTACCGGAGGGGCGGCGCCTGGGGCTGGGTGCTCGCGGTGGCGCTGCCGTTGACGGCGGCGATCCTCTGGGGCGTCTTCGCGGTGCCCGACGACCCGAGCCGCTCCGGCAAGACGGTCGTCGCGACCCCCGGCGTGTTGCGCTTGCTGCTGGAGCTGTCGCTCTTCGCGGGCGCAGCGCTCGCGCTCTGGCACGTCCGCCACCCCATCCTCGCGGGCTCCCTCTGCGCGACGGTGCTCGTCCACTACGCGCTCTCGTACGACCGCGTCGCCTGGCTCTGGAGCCGCTGATGGGTCGGTACGCGCCCATCGACGCGAGCGCGCCCCCGCTGATCACGCTCGACGACTTCTTCACGCCCGAGGCGTGCGCACGCGTGATCCGCGACGCGGAGGCCCGCGGCTTCGAGGTGGCGTCGATCGCCTACCGGGACGGGACGCGCGTGGACCCCGCGGCGCGGAACAACGCGCGGGTGACGTTCGAAGACGAATCGTTGCGGACGGAGCTGTTCGAGCGCGCCGCGCCACACCTGCCCTCGCTCCACGGAGAGCGCCCGGCCGGACTGAACGAGCGGCTTCGGGTCTACCGCTACGAGCCCGGGCAGCGCTTCACGACGCACCGGGACGGGTGGGTTCAGCGGCCCGACGGATCGCGCAGTCGGCTGACTTCCATGATTTATCTGTCCGAGGTCGAGGCGGGCGGTGAGACGTGGTTTCCGTCCCTCGACAGAGGCATCACGCCACGGACCGGACGCGCGGTTTTCTTTCAGCATTCGCTGCTCCATGCGTCGAGACCGGTGATTCGCGGTACGAAATATGTGCTCAGGAGCGACGTCTACTACGTGTGATCGTGGCGCACTTCGGGGCGGTTTGCCGCGTCCTCGATACAGGAAAAGGCGAGACGAAGGGCGGCACGGCGTGTGATCATGCAGATGCGAACCCTTACCGGGAGATTCCATGAGCGCCATCCTGACTCTGCCCATCACGTGCGTCCTCTGCGGTCAGCGCCGCATGGAGAGCCTGAGGCCTGCGGACGCGTGGGAGTGCCGTGAGTGTCGCGCCGAGAAGAAGGAGAAGGAGCAGTCTTCGAACTGGAAGGCTGCTGGCTGAAGATCACCGAATGCAGCGCGCCGGGCATCACGTGTACGTGAGCCGACGCTTGCGTGGTTGAGAGCCTGACTCCGGGCGCGGCACGTCGGTTGCCGAGCACGGGTCATGCGAAAGATCGGACTGGGCGCGGCGTGGCTCGTCACGCTGCTCGTGGGGACGCTCTTGCTCTCGGGCTGGCTGGGCTGGCTCGACATGGGGCGGGCGCTCGAGCTGGTGATGGGCACCGTGGCGCTCGGCGGGCTGTGGCTCGTAGTGTGGTTGCCGTGGGACCTCTTCTTCGCGGCGCGCGCGCTCGCGGTCGAGCAGGAGGACGGCGCCGCCCGGGGCATCGAGGTGAGCGACGCCGACCGCGCGGAGGCGAAGAAGCTGGCCCCTCGGCTGCTCACCCTGTGCCTCGCGCTCCACGTGGGCGCGGCGGGCGGCCTCGCGCTCGCGACTTGGCTGACGGATGGCGCCCTCGGCTACTGGTTCGCGGCGTCGTATCTCGCCGCGATCGCCCTGCGGCCGCTCGGCGCGTTTCACCACCACATGCGGGCCCGGCTCGAGGCGCTGCACGCGAGGACGCGCCACCCTCGCGAAGACGTGGTGGCGCTCCGCCACCGCGTGGAGGCCCTCGAGGACACGACCAAGCGGCTCGAGGAGGTCGATCTCCCGGCGCTCGCGGACCGGGACGACGCGATCGAAGCGCAGCAGACCGCCGACCGGCACGAGGGCCGCGCGCGGCTGACCGCGGTGGACGCCAAGATGGACGAGGTGTTGCTGGAGCTCGAGCGCTCGATCTCGCGCCTCACGCGGGACCGCGAGCTGCTCCAGGGGATCCGCGCCTTCGTGCGCGCGGTGAAAGAGGCGTGAGGTCGACCTCACGAGCCGATCCGTGTCAGCGTGGTCCATGAGCGACGGACGGGACAGGTCGGGGCTCCTCGCCATCACCGCGCTGTCGGCGCCGCTGCTGAACGCCGCCGCGATCGGCGTGCTCGCGTGGGGTACACGGATCGAGGCGCTCATCGAGGCGCGTCCGTTGCTCGTCGCGGCGCCCCTCTCGACCTGGGTCCTCGGGCTGGTCGCGGCGCGAAGGTCAGCCTGGGCGCCGGGCGCGCGCTTCGCCGCGTTGACCGCGTTCGCGCTGACGGTCTACGCGGTGGCCACCCTGTCGGGCGCCGCGAGCGCGGTCTCGCTCTTCGATCGCCCGGCGGCGCTCATCGCGATGCTGAGCGCGGCGGCGACGGTCGCTGCTCTCCGGTAGATGCTGCGCTTCAATACTGCTGCGGTGGATCAGGCCGCGCGGCGAGCCCGGGAGACCCAGCTCTCGCGGGCGTCGAGCCAGTCGAGGAAGCGCTCGTAGGTGCCCTCGCGGAGGCTGCCTTTCACGCTCTCGCGGGCGAGCAGCGCGTCGCTCCATCGCTTGACGCGGGGCAGCCCCTCGTACGCGTCCAGCGAGGGGTCGAGCGCGTCCATCCAGGCGAGGCGCTGGAGGCCGGGCGCGGTGGCCGCGTCGACGAGCGAGAGCTCGGCGCCGTAGAAGTACGGGCCGTCTTCGGGGAGCGCCTCTTCGAGCTTCGTCAGCCGCTCGCGCGCGCCCGCGAAGGCTTCGGAGAGCGACTCGGCGTCGGCCGCGATCTGCATCTTCCAGACGTCGATGAAGAACGTCGAGGAGAGCTCGATCCACGCGCGACCGCGGGCTCGCTCGAGCGGGTCCTCGGGCAGCATGCGCCCCTCGGTCACCTCGTCGAGGTACTCGTTGATCACGGCCGACTCGAACAGGACCGTCTCGTCGTCGACCACCAGCACGGGCACCTTGCCGAGGGGAGAGAGCGCGAGGAACCAGTCCGGCTTGTTCGACAGGTCGATGTACTCGATGTCGAACGGCACCCCCTTCTCGCGGAGGAGGGTCACGCTGCGCTGCACGTAGGGGCAGCGCTCGAAGCTCACGAGCTTGAAGTGGGGCATCTCGGACAGGACCTGGAGCCGCGCTCTGGCGTTGCCAACCCCTGAGCTGCGCTCCAAGGTGGCTCCGTGGACGAGCCCCGCATCACCGCCGCCGAGCTCTCGGAGCTCCTGCGCGAGACCATCCCGCTGACGCGCCTCCTCGATCTGCGCGTCACCGAGATCGGCTGGGGCACCTGTACGGTGCTGCTGCCCGGCAGCGACACGACCCTGCGCGCGGGCGGCACGGTCTCCGGCCCGGCGCTCTTCGCCATGGCGGACACCGCCCTCTACGGCGCCGTCCTCAGCCGCATCGGTCTCGAGCCGCTCGCGGTGACGAGCGACCTGTCGCTGCGGTTCCTGCGCAAGCCGCCCCCCGACGATCTGCACGGCGTGGGCACGCTGATCCGGCTGGGCCGTCGGCAGGCGGTGGGTGAGGTGCGCCTCTTCGGCGCCGACCCCGACCAGCTCGTGGCCCACGCGACGGGCACGTACTCTCTTCCTCTCTGAGCTCCCATCTTCAAGCGCGGGAGCTCGGGGAGCTCGGGAGCTCGGGGACGATCCTATTCATTCGTCAAACTCCCTCGTACGCGCGGCGCGTCGGCCAGACCGTCAGCGCGCGGCGCGAACCTCGACGACGCGCAGGTCGCCCATCGCGATCAACGCCATCGCGTCGGTCACCGACATCGGCACGTGATCGCCTCCCACGCGGTCGACGCCCCCCGTCGGGTCGATCTCCCGGAAGCGCTCGCCGTCGTGGTAGGTGACCCACGCGTGGGCCACCAGCTCGCCCGCCGCAGAGGTGAAGCCCTCGCGCACCTCCGCCGGGATGCCGCGGCGACGGAGCAGCGCGACCGCGAGGCGGGCGTGCTCCGTGCAGTCACCGCGCTCGCGCGCGAGGATGGTGGACGCGTCGAGGTTCTCCGAGGTCAGCTCGTAGCGCAGGTGCGCGTGCACCCAGCTCGAGACGGCCGCCGCGACGTCGGCCGCGGAGGCGTCGGCGGGAGCGAGCGCGCTCGCCGCGCCGACGATCTCCGGCGCGTCCAGCCGGAGCATCGGATCGGCCCGGAGCAGCCGCTCGCGCTCCGTCGCGGGGAGCACGCCGGCGTCGGCGACGGTGGCCACGGTCACCTCGAGGCGACGCTCCCCCACGACGCGCGCGCGGACGCGGCGACGGTTGCCGAACAGCCGGGCCGCGACCAGCTCGGGGTCCGAGACCTCGAGCACGAAGGTCAGCGCGCCGTCCGACTCCGCGTCCCGTATGCGGCGCGGCAGCGTGATGGCGTTGCGCGTGCTGCCGAGCGCGTGGTCGATGACGAGGCGGTCGTCGCTCTCGGACGCGAGGTTGGGGAGGGCGCGCGTCACCACGTGCATCGTCTCTCCTTCGACGGTCGCCTCGAAGGAGAGCTCGCGGCCGAGGCCGACCATGGCGCCCATCATGCCGATGGACTGGCGACGAGGATCGTCGGCCGAGAGCCCGCCCGCGATGCCCATCAGGATCGCGGCCCCGCGCGCACCGTCGAGCGAGCCGAGGCCGACGCGCGCCTCCGTGGCGCCGGGATCCGCGTCTCGCGTGGCGACGACGTCGGCCTCGTGCGTCCCCACCACGATGAGATCTCCGCGGCGGGCATAGCGCAACTGTCCGTGCGATACGACGGCGCCGTCCGAGGGGTAGGGGATCTCGCCCTCGGCGAAGGCCTCCTCCATCGCCTCGCCCGCGCGGACGGCCGACACCCAGCGGTCCCAGACGCCGCCGCCCGACGGGTACCAGCCGAACGCGAAGCCCTCCGCGCGCGAGAGCAAGTGGTACGGCGGGCGCCGCGGCTCCTCCGGGTCCAGCCCGGGCGATCCGAGCGCGCCGTTCGTTTGCGATCCGAGCGCCAGCCCGATGCGCGCGACCGCGCCGGGCGGCAAGCGCGCGGCGAGCCCGCTGACGTCCGCCAGGTCCTCCTCCTCGAGGGGCAAGGTGATCTCGGTGGTGATGCCGGCGCCGTCGGCGACCATCTCGAGGCTCACCTGCGACCACGGCATCGGCACCTGCGCCTCCACCTCGACGTTCACGTTCGCCATCTGCAGCGCCGCGCCCTCGGACCAGCCGCGGGTGAGGCGCTGGAAGGTGCGGTCGCCCGCGAGCGTGCGGCCGCGCGGCAGCGGGCGCGCGAGGATGGCGCGCGCCGTCGTCTCGAGGCCGAAGAAGAGCACCCGATCCCCCGTGAACAGGTAGTGCTCGGTGTCGATGGAGGCGTCGCCACCCTCGCGCACCTGGAAGGTCGCGAAGCGGTCGAAGGTCACCCCGCCCAGGCGCACCACGCTGCGGCTCCGCTCCTGGTCGAGCACGCGGCCCCCGCCCCACGCCTGCGACGGCTCCTCGGGAGGCGGAGGGTGCAGCATCGAGTCCAGCGCGGTCGGGAGCGCGCCCGCGATGGAGGGCAACGACGCCGCGAGCTGCGAGACCTCGAGCTGGAGGGCGACCCCGCTGTTGGTGCCGAGGGGGCGACGGGCCAGGACGTCTCGCACCCGGTCGCGGTCGGCGACATAGGCCGCGCACACCCAGGCCGGCGGGAAGCGATCCGATCGCGCGCACTCCACGGGCCGGCCGAGATCGAGCCCCCCGTCGGGACCGAGCAGCTCACCGCCGAGGTGCTCGACCATCATCGCGATCGACCGCCGCGCGATCGCGGTGTCCATGGCGCTGCCGGACTGCAGGCGCGAGTGCAGCTGCTGCAGGGTGGCGAGGAAGAGCGCCGGCTGGGGCACGCGGGTGTACGTCCAGTGACCGCCGGGGAGCACCTCGGGCAGCGGCGTGGTGGCCAGCCGGCGCACGACCGCGCTCGAGAGCCGATCGCGGCGGAGCACCTCGCGCGTCAGGCGATAGCCCTCGGCGAACCGCTGCACCCGCTCGTTCTCCGAGCGCTCGCGCCCGAGCGCGTGCCGCAAGATCGCGAGGTCCCAGTCGAGCCGGTTGTGCAGCAGCCGGATGGACGGATCCTCGCTCCCCTCGGTGGCCGCGAACGCGCGCTCGAGGCGAGGCAGGTCCGCGGCGTCGAGGTAGCGGGCGAGCCGGTACGACAGCGTCTGCGCCAGGCGCCGATCGGCGTCATCGGAGTAGTCGATGATCGCGTCGAAGCGCGTCCGCATGATCTCGTGGTCCTCGGCGTCGAGCACGTTCCACGAGGAGTGCAGCGCCAGCGTCGCGTCCTCCGCGGTGCCGGAGACGACGGCCTCCCGCAGGCGCGCGCGCGGCAGGGTGTCACCCACCGCGTAGTTCGACGCGAAGGCGAGGGCGCGCAGGCGCGGGTCGGCGTGCCGGGTCAGCGCGTCGGTCACCGCGTACCGCTGCGCCTGCGGCAGCGCGCCGAGCAGCTCCGCCAGACCGAAGCCTGGCAGGCTCGTCTCGTAGCGGCCCAGCCCGGACGCCGCCCGCCCGGGGGGCAGCTCGCTCAGCGACGTGACCAGGGCGGCCGCCCGGTCGGCGTCGGCGCGCACGGCCGCGATCCCGAAGTCGTGGATGCGCGGGTCCGGATCCAGCGCGGCCGCGAGGCCGAGCCCGCCATGCACGCCCTCCTGCGGGTCGACGCAGGCGATGAGCCGCCGACGCGCCGACGTGTCCAGCGTGGTCAGGTAGAGCGCGCGCACCAGCGCGCCGCGGTCGGCGGGCGCCTCGAGCGTGGTCAGCGACTCGGTGATCGGGCAGGCCTCCCCCTCGCTGGCCTCGAGCGCGAGCCTTGCGGCCCACATCGCGGGCCACGGCGTCGTCACCTCGCCGCGGAGCCGCTCGCTCCACGCCGCGCCGACCACCACGTCGACGGGGCGGAAGGTCTGCTCGTAGCTGCGCACGACCATGAGCAGGCTCGCCAGCTGGCGCACCGTGCCGCCGACCGAGATCGTGTAGACCCTGGTGCCGACGGGCACGATGGTGAGGAGCAGGGCGCGCGGGCCCCGCGTGAAGAGCGCACGCCGTCCTTCGCCCACCGGGATCGTCACGGGCGCGGTCCAGCGGTGCTGGAACCCGGCGCGCGTGATCTGCGGCGCGATCTGATCGACACAGGTCGCGGCGTCGCAGTCCGAGTGGCGAGGGTCGGCGGAGACCGTCGCCCGCACGTTCCGATAGCTGGCCGCCGTCTCCCCGGTCGCCTCGAAGCCCGGCGGGATCCATACCTCGGCCCCGCTCGTCAGGCTCACTCCGCGGGTCGGCGCGTCGAAGCGCGCGACGGAGAGCGCCTCGTCCACCGCGGCGAGCTCACGCGTGGCGAGCACCGGGTCGGCGGCCCAGTCCGGGAGCGGCACCTCCGGCAGCAGCGTCGCCGCCTCGAGACGCGGATCGTCGGGGAAGGTCTCGCGCATCGAGGCGAGCTGGGCGTCGACCTCGGCTTCGCCGAGCACGATCACCCACATCGGCATCGCGACGAGGAGCGCGGTGGGCCGGGGGCTGCGCTCGGCGAGGGCGTGGAGGGCCTGGACCGTGTCGGGGCCTACGCCGTTCTGCATCGCGTGCATCGCGCCCGCGTAGGTGACGAGTCGCGACTCGGAGTGCGCCCTCACGAGCGGCACCACGACGGCCGCCGGGTAGTCGAGCATGCGCGCCCGAACGAACGCGTTGAGCCCGTCGGTCCCGATCTCGTCCGCGTCGACGTCTTCGCGCGCCCACGCCACGAGGTCACGCACCAGGTACGCGCGAGAGAGATCCTCACCGCCTTCGTGGGCCTCGTTCACGAAGGCGAACGCGAGGGTCATGTAGTCCTCCGCCAGCGTCACGTCGCCCTCGGCGAGCGCGAACACGGCGCGGTGAGTCGCCGTCTCGACCGACGTGCCTCGCGTGTCGACCTGCGTCCTGAGGGAGACCCCGCGGTACGGCGCCTGCCCGACCTCCCACGTCTCCACCCTCCAGTCGTCGGAGCCGGCGGCGAGGGCGCGGAGGCGCCAGACCGCGGCCTCGTCGTGCCGGCCGCGGATCGTGTGCCAGTCGGCGATGTTCTGGTGGAGCCCGGACTCGGGGACGGACTCGCTGGTGCGCGCGAGGCGCGCGAAGACGCGGTCCTCGTTCACGCCGCGCGCGGCCGCCCCGTTTGGATCGGCGCGGATCGCCCAGCCCAGGCGGACCGCCATCGTGCCGGGCGCGCCGGGCCGGCGATGGGCGCGGAGGCACGGCGCGAGCGCGGCCTCCGCGTCGCCGGCGCCC
This sequence comes from Sandaracinaceae bacterium, assembly GCA_040218145.1. GTDB lineage: Bacteria > Myxococcota_A > Polyangia > Polyangiales > Sandaracinaceae > JAVJQK01. Next base: position 49,047 of record JAVJQK010000076.1, read on the forward strand.
GCGTGCATCGTGCACGTCACCGGATCGAGCCGCGGGTCGGCGGGAGCGCGCGCGTCGAGCCAGGCGCGGAGCCCGGACACGTCGGCGTCCGGATCCCACCAGTCGCGGAACACCTCCCAGGCGAGCGCGTTGCCCAGGGGCTCGCGCGCGTCCAGCAGCTCCTCGAGGTAGCGCGCGACGAGATCGTCGGGATGATCGCGCACGAACGCGCGCGCCGCCTCGATGTCGTCGGCGAGCCATCGGAGCATCGCCACCCGGCCCAGGTCGTGCGGGTCGTCCGGGTCGTCCTCGAGCTGCGCGAGGCGCTCGCTCGCCTCTCGCGCGCGCCGCACCGCGAGCGCGGCGTCGGTGCTCTCGGCGACCCGGTCGATGAGCGCACTCCGCCACTCGCGTTGCTGTGCTGCAGTGAGGAGTCGGGCGACCGCGAGCGGGGTCTCGGCGGAGACGCGCTCCCCGGCCACGATGTGTTCGTGCAGCGTCCGGGCGTCTGGCGCCGCGTTCGCCTCGAGCAGCTGCCGGGTCAAGCGCTCTCGCCGCGTGCTCCAGCCGACCCAAGCCGCCGCGTCGGCGGGGCGCGCGTCCCCCTCGATCTCGAGGCGCGCGAGACCGACGCGTTGGCGGAGGCGATCGGCCCGAGGCTGTCGGAGGGCGGCGGTGCGGTACGCGGCGAGCGCCTCCTCGGTGCGTCCATCGGCTGCGACGACGCGGCCCGCGAAGTAGGCGGCCTCGGCCGACCCGGGGGCGCTCTCCTGGAGGGCGCGCGTCCAGTGACGGAGACGGGCCGAGTCGCCGCGTCGGTCGGCGGCCTCGGCGAGCACCGCGAGCCCGAGGCTTCGCGCCGCCGGCGGGAGCTCCGGGAGCGCCGAGGCCAGCGACTCGGGGGGCACGGCGCGGCCCCAGTAGAGGCGACTGGCGGCCGTGCGCAGCCGCGAGACGGCGGGTCCCTCGAGGGGCGCGGCGGGTTCCTCGTCCCGCTCGAGCGGGATGCGCAAGAGCGGCTCCGCGATCCACGCGGACCCCGGCGGTCCCCCATCGTCTCGCGCCAGCTCCGCCTCGAGGGCCGCGGCGCCGGGGCGAGGGAGCAGAGCGCCTCTCTGCGCGAAGAGCGCCTCCGCGGCGGCGCGATCCCCGCCCAGCAGCGCGAGCGAGATCGACACGCTCACCCAATCCGCCCGCAACGCGACCTCGGTCCCCTCGAGCTCGGCGAGCCAGCGGCGCAGGTCGGCGCGCTCCGCGTCGCTCACCTCGAGCGCGGCGTAGAGGAGGTTGGCGTGCACGCCCGAGCGGCTCCCCAGGAGCGCGAGCGTGTCCCGCCCCTCCTCGGCCTCCGGCCAGGTGCCATCGAGGAAGTCGTCCTCGAGCCTCATCCGCGCCTCGCACGTCTCGTCGTCGAGCGCGCGGAGCACACAGCTGCTCGCGGCCACGGCGTAGCTCCGGTTCGAGCGCGCCAGCGACTGGAGCGCGGTGAGACGGAGGCCGCGAGGCGCGTCGGCGTCGATCGCGACGGCGTAGGCGACGGTCCACGTGGCGTCCGCGCCCAGCCGCTCGACCTCTCGGCGCGCGAGCCGCGCGATGGCCCCCCGGGTGGCCGGAGACTCGCTGGAACCAGCGTCGAAGCCGTCGATGATCGCGTTGAGCAGCGGGGCCGGGAGCCAGTCCGCGTCGACGAGGGCGGTGAGCGCCCCGGCGTCGTCGGCCTGCAGGTCGGCGAGCGCCACGATGAGGTCGGCCATCGCGCGGGTCTCCTCGTCGGCGGCGTCGCGACGCGCGCGAGCCGCCATCCGCCGCGCGTCCGGGCCTTGCTGGAAGAGGATCGCTCCCCAGGCGCTGGCCAGCGCCACGATCGGGTCGTGGGGGCGCTCCCGACGCGCCAGCTCGAGCGCCGCCATGTCCCGCAGGGTGGCGACCGTGACGGGGACGTGGCTGACCACCGCGCGGGTCCCCGGGGTCGCCGCGAGCCGCGTCATCAGCCAGGCGGGCACGTGCCTGTGCTCGAACGTCTGGAGCGAGCGGGCGACCTCCAGCGCCACCTCGACGCGCTCGCGCCGACGCGCGCGGTCGAGCCGCCGCTCGAGGTGGTCGCGGGCCACGGGTCCGATGGACGCCATCTCGTGAAGGGACGGCTCGAGCGCTTCGGGGAGCGCGGCGTCGTCCGTGAGGGTCGCCCACACGCGAGGCGGGAGGACCGCCGCGAGCGCGTCCGAGGTCTCCGCGGGCAGCCGGCGCACGCGCTCGAGCCGGCCGAGACCTGCGATCACGTCCGCCCAGGGGGCCAGGTCGCGGACGTCCCACAGCGCGTCGAGCACGGTCCGGTCGGCGCCCGCCTGCCGCGCCCCCTCGATCACCCACGCGCGCGTCTCCTCCAGCCGGGTCCGCGCCCGCTCGAGCTCCGCGCCGCGCGCGGTGGCCACGTCGGCGCGCGACAGCTCCATCGCCAGGCCCCACGTCAGGATGGCCTCCTTGCGCTGGCCGAGCGCGACCTCGAGCTCCGCGAGCCGACGCAGCCGGTCCAGATCCGCGGCGGGCGCCCCCGTCAGGTCGTCGCGGTGCCCGAGCGCCAGGCGGGCGCGGGTCTGCGCGTCGGTGACCGGAGGCAGCTCGGTCCGCAGGGAGATGAGGTGGCTCGGGCCGCAGCCCACGAGCAGGAGGAAGGCGAGGGAGATGGCGCGGGTCATGGGAAGCCAGGACCCTTGCGCAAGCCCCCGGGCGATGCAACTTCCCTTGAAGACTGTCCGCTCAGAGACCCCTGTGGCGCTCGTCGCGGAGGGGGATGTCGCCGCGCAGCGCCGCGTCGATGACCGAGACGATGCGCTCGCGATCGCGCGGCAACCGACCGCCGAGCGGGAGGTAGTTGCTCGCGTGGTTGGTGCGGAAGAGCGCGTCCGTCGGGCGCGCCAGGTCGACCATCGTGCGCAGCTCCTGCAGCAGCGCGGGCACGGGCGGGACCTCGAACTTGCCCTTCGCACGCAGGGTCGCGAGCGGCGTGCCCGGGACCACGGTCACCGTCAGGGCCGCGAAGTAGGCCGGGTCCATCTCGGTCACCAGCCGCGCCGTGGCCTCCGCGTGCGCCTCGGCCCGCTCGGGCGCGATGCCCAGCAGGGCGATCACGCTCAGCTTCATGCCCGCCGCGTGCGCCCGCTGCGCCGCCTCGACGTGCCCCTGAAACGTGTCGCCCTTGGCGATGCGCTTGAGCGTGGCGTCGTCGCCCGACTCGGGGCCGATGTAGAGCGTGCTCAGCCCGTGCTCCCGCAGCGTGGCCAGCTCCGCGTCGGTCTTGTCCCGGACGTTGCGCGCCATCGCGTAGCAGCTGACCCGGCGCAGCCGCGGGAAGCGCGCGCGCGCCCGCTCGAGGATGGGCAGCCAGTGATCCATCGGCATCACCAGCGCGTCGCCGTCGGCCACGAAGAGCTTCTCGATGCGGCCGCCCGACGCCTCCGCCGCCGCGTCCAGGTCCTCGAGGCTCTCCTCGAGCGGGCGCAGCGCGAAGTCCTTGTCGCGGTACATGTCGCAGTAGGTGCAGTGGTTCCACGAGCACCCGACGGTCGCCTGGAGGATGTAGGCGTCGGCCTCGGACGGCGGCCGGTAGATGCGACCCTGATAACGCACGCTCGGGGGATGGCCCGTCAGTGGCCGAGGCGCAAGGGCGGCACTATCCTCGCGGCCGAATGCAGGAGCAGGCGCAGGAGCAGGAACAGGTCGTCATCTGCGGCGGCGGCCTCGCGGGCCTCACCCTCGCCCGCCAGCTGCGGCGTCAGCTGCCCGGGGTCTCCGTCGTCGTCGTCGACCGGCAAGCGCGGCCGCTGCCGGAGGCGACGCACAAGGTCGGCGAGTCGAGCGTGGAGCTGGGCAGCCGCTACTTCGAGCACACCCTCGGGCTCCGCGACTACCTGCTCGAGCAGCACCTGGTGAAGAACGGCCTGCGCTTCTTCCCCGGCGGCGGACACCTCCCGCTCGCCCAGCGCACGGAGCTCGGCCCGCCCCAGCTGCCCGTGGTCCCCTCGTTCCAGCTCGACCGCGGGCGCTTCGAGAACGACCTCCGCGCCTTCTGCGAGGAGGACGGCGTCACGCTCATCGAGGGCGTGGGCGTGAAGGACGTCCGGCTCGCCGCGAGCGACACGAGCGACCTGCACGAGATCGAGCTCGAGGACGGGCGCGTGCTCACCGCGCGCTGGGTCGTCGACGCGAGCGGCCGCAGGCGGCTGCTCACCCGCAAGCTCGGGCTCGGCGAGGACAGCGGGCACCACGCGCACGCGGCCTGGTTCCGGCTCGACGGGCGCCTCGACGTCGGCCACCTCGTGCCCGAGGAGGAGAGCGCCTGGCACGGCCGGGATCTCGACGGCATCCGCTGGCTCTCCACCACCCACCTCATGGGCGAGGGCTACTGGGCGTGGATAATCCCGCTCTCGAGCGGCAAGACCAGCATCGGCATCGTCGCGCACGGCGAGGTCCACGACTTCACGTCGATGAACACCCTCGAGCGGTCGCTCGCGTGGCTCGAGGCGCACGAGCCCGTCCTGCGCGAGAAGATCGCCGCCTTCGAGGTGGCCGACTTCCGCTGCCTCAAGGACTACAGCTACACCTCCACGCGGTGCCTGTCGGCCGATCGCTGGGCCGCGGTGGGCGAGGCGGGACTCTTCGTCGACCCGTTCTACAGCCCCGGCTCGGACTTCATCGCGCTGGCCAACGTGCACACGGGCGAGCTGATCCGGCGCGAGCTGGCGGGCGAGGACATCCGCGCCCACGCCGAGTTCGTCGACTGGTTCTACCGACGCCTCGCCGCGATCTCGACCGAGACCTACAGCCACGCCGCGAAGGTCTACGGCCAGCCGCGCGTGATGGCGGCGAAGATCTACTGGGACAACTTCAATTACTGGGCCTTCGTCTGCCAGTACTTCTTCCAGGGCCTGTGGGCGCTCGACCTCGACGGCCAGAAGCGCTTCGTCGACGTCGCGCAGCGCTTCGCCTCGCTGAACCTCCGCGCCCAGCGCCTCTTCGCCGCGTGGGCCGCGCGCGCCGCCGACGCCCCGGACGGCAAGAGCGTCGTCTTGCCGCCCATCCCGTCGATGCTCGCCAACCTCCACCTCGACCTCGAGCGCGAGATGAGCCCCGACGAGACCCTCGCCTACATGGACGAGAAGGCCGACGCGGCCGAGGAGCTGTTGACCGATCTCCTGCTCCGCGCCGCGGCCGAGGTCGGCGACGCGGTGGTCGCGGAGTCCGGCGCGAGCGACTGGCCCCTGGCCGGCCTCGACGCCCGCGTCGCGGCCGAAGACGGCCCCAAGCGCGGCCGCCGCCGCCGCCTCAGCAAGCTCGCCCGCGACGTCGAGCGCTGCCTCGGCCCCGTCAACGGCTCCGTCCTCGAAGCCGGCCGCCGCCTCCGCCCCGCCCCCCTGCACGCCGGCGCCTGATCCCATCCAAGACCTGGCTGAGCGCCGCCCCGGAGCGCTCGCGCCAGAAATGCCGCACTGCGCGCCATCGATGTGCGCCCCGGCGGCTCTCCCATGAAAGTGCGCACCAGCCAAGAACGACGCCAACGGGGGTGCGTTCTCGCGAGCACTCGGAGGTCGGCATGAAGGTATTCCTGGCTCATCTCACGGTCTTTGTCGGCGTGGGCATCTACCAGTTCGTGTCGGGGTACGACGCGATGACGTCCGCCTTCTTCGGCGGGATCGCGACGGCGTTCGTCTACGGGCTGATCTACATCCCCGTCGATCGGATCCGACGCCTGATGGCGCGGGGAAAGGCCGAGCAGGAGGGGGCCGCGGCCTACGATGCGCAGGTGCAGGAGCGGCGTGAGGTCGCCGGCTACGATCCACACCGCGACGGCATCAAGAACCCGATCGCGGCGTCGCGCCGCCACGAGTGATCCGGCCCGGTCTTGACGCGCTGGGGGAGATCGTCGAGAGACGCATGCATGGGCTGGAACCACGACACCCCGAGCTACCCGATCCTCACGATCGAAGGCACGAACGAGGAGGCGGTCCGTCAGGGGCTCGCCGAATGGTGGGCAGAGATCGCGCGGCGCGCGGCCGAGACGGAAGGCGAGTGGGACGCGATGGTCGGCGACGCGTGGGTCGATTCGGGCCGCATCATCGGGCACGTGCAGCGGCGAGATCAGGCGGTGGGATTCGACACCGGCTTTCGCGTCTGCGCCAACCTGCCCACGGTCGACGCCGAGATCGCGCGCGCCGATACGCTCGAGGACATCGACGAGGCCGCCGAGGTCCACGACAGCCTCGGAGCGCGCATCTTCGCGTGGGCGACCGAGGCGCGGGCGCTCGAGCCGGCGGCCTCTGCGCTCCGGGCGCTGAACGCCGCCCACCCCTTCTCGCTGCATCTCACGGCCCACGGGAAGGGGCCGCTGGAGTCGTCCCTGAGGCTGTCGCTTCCGAGCGAATAGCGGCCGCGCGCGAGTGAGGTAGCATCGCCCGATGCGGTGCTTGTTGGCTTGTCTCGCGCTGCTCGCCGTCGGGTGCGAGCGCGGTTGCTTCGATGGGGACGAGGACTGCGTGGTGGCGACGCCTTGCGCCGCGCTGGCGTTCGAGTGCGCGACGCCGCGGGTGGAGGTGCGGGTGCTCGAGGCGGGCGACGCGATCCCCGGCGGGGTCGACGCGCTGGCCGCGCCGGGCGACGTGATCCTCACCAATGGTGTCGCGACCGCGGTCATCGACGCGATCGATCACCCGCACTACGTCGCGCCCACGGGCGGCAACCTGCTCGACCTGACGAGCGCGACCGGCGACGACGACTCGCTGACGCACGTGTTCCACGCGGTGGGCCTGCTGCCGGAGGACTCCTTCTCCTACGAGCGGCTCACCATCGACCGCGGCGACGGCTACGCGGCGGTGCAGGTGGTCGGCACCCTCGCCGGCTGGCCCGACGTGCGCGTCGCCACGCGCTACGAGATGCGGCCCTGCGAGCCCGGGATCCGCGTGCGCACGGAGATGATGCACCACGGGCCCGAGCCGCGGAGCTGGGCGCTGGTGGACGCGTGGTACTGGAGCGGCCGCGAGGCGGTGCCGTTCTCGCCGGGCCGCGGCTTCGACCAGCCGGGCATCATCGATCCCGTGCACGAGTCGTGGGAGTCGCAGCCGTGGTTCGCCGCCGCCGCGCACACCACGCCGTCGGCCGCGTACGTGGAGATCGCCTGCGACGCGGACGCGCTCTTCGGCTTCCACTCCGAGCAGATCACCGGCGTGGGGCGCGCGCCGCGCATCGCGCAGCCCCGAACGACCGAGGTCTTCGAGCGCTTCATCGGCGTCGCGCCCGGTCGCTCGATCGCGCCCGCGTCGGACATCGCGGCCGAGGTGCGCAGCCAGCTCCTCGCCGAGCGCTACGTGACGCTCAGCGGCCGGGTGGAGGGCGACGGGCTGGGCGACGAGGCGCGCGCGACGCTCCTGATCGACAAGGACGGCCGGCCCTTCACGCAGGTCACGCCCGACGCCGAGGGAAACTGGTCCGCGCGCGTGCCGAGCCCGGGCGACTACCGGGTGGCGCTGCTGACCTTCGGGACCGAGGCCGACGCGGCGGTAGCCGAGGTGCGCGGCGGGGACGACGTGGAGGCGCCGTCGCTGAGCGCCCCCCCGACGGCCGAGCTCGCGCTGTCGGTGACCGTGGACGGGGTGGCGGATCACGCGCAGGTCTTCGTGTGGCCCGCGGACGACGCGACCGACGACGCAGTGCGGGTGAAGCTCTTCGAGTCGTTCACGGAGTGCGCGCCGCTCGTGGGCGCGCCGCACGGCGGATCTCCCGCGTGCAACCGCGTGCTCGTGGACGAGCCGATGACGGTGCGCGTGCCGCCCGGGCGCTACGACGTCTTCGCCACGGGGGGCCCGTTCGCGAGCGTGGCCCGACAGACGGTGAGCGTGGCCGAGGGCGAGACGGCCGACGTGGCGCTCGCGATCGAGCGGCTGGACGCCATGCCGGCCGGGACGCTGAGCGGGGACTTCCACGTGCACGGCGGCGCGAGCTTCGACTCGACCATCCCCGACTTCGATCGCGTGCGCGCGTTCCTCGCCGCGAACGTCGACGTGATCGTCGCGACCGACCACGACGTGGTCTGGGACTACGCGGACGCGCGAGACGCGCTCGGCGCGGACGCGCGCATGCAGATCCTCGTGGGGCTCGAGACGACGGGTCACGTGCTCTTCGATCTGACGCCCGGCAACTCCATCCCGCAGGTCATCGGTCACTGGAACGTGTGGCCGCTGGCGTTCGAGCCGAGCGGGCCGTACCGCGGCGCGCCGTGGGACGAGCTGGTGGAGCCCGGCGCGCTCTTCGACCGCTTCGTCGAGGCGGGCTGGCCCGAGGCGGACGGCGTCATCCAGCTCAACCACCCGTGGGCCGCCGCGCAGTTCGGGCGCGACCTCGGCTTCCCCCGCGCGGTCGGCGTCGACGCGCGCGAGCCTCTCCCCACCGAGTTCGACGGGACGGGGCAGTCGATGATCCTGCGCACCCCGCCCGGCGCGGGCTTCGGCAACGCCGACTACCACGCGCAGGAGGTCATGAACGGCACCGAGAACGAGGACCTGCTGCCGTACCGCGCCTACTGGTTCTACCTGCTCAGTCAAGGCATCTTGCGGGCGGGCACGGCGAACAGCGACTCGCACACGCTGGTCGACAACGTGCTGGGCACCCCGCGCACGATCGTGACGACCGACACGACGCTCGACGCGTTCGACGAGGTCGCGTTCAACGCCGCCATCCGCGCGGGGCGCATGACGGGCACGAACGGGCCGGTGATCGAGGTCTCGCTCGAAGACGACGCGGGCGCGGCGCGCGGGCCGTCGCTGGAGGCCTTCACGCCCATGACGGGAGGCGCGCTTCAGATCCGCGTGCGCGCCGCGGCGTGGGTGCCCGTCGAGGAGATCCGGGTGGTCGTCAACGGGCGGGTGGCGCGCACGCTCGCGGCCGAGCTGACGCACCCCGAGGACCCGCTGGCGGCCGAGGTGGTCACGCGCTTCGACGGGGAGATCGCGCTGAGCGAGCTGAGCGAGCCCGGACGCGACGCGTGGATCGTGGTCGAGGCGGGGGCGCCCTTGCCGTTGAGCGGCGACCTCGACTGCGACGGCATCCCCGACACGAGCGACAACGACGGCGACGGCGTGGTCGACTGGCGCGACGTGGACCGCAACGACGACGACGTGGTCGACGCGTCTGACGCGGACGAGATCGAGGGGCCGCCCGAGGCGTGCGACCCGGACCAGGACCTCGGGCCCATCGGACACACGGCGCGGCCGGACCGGGCGTCGCGCGAGTATCTGTTCTGGGCGGTCACGCCAGGCGGATACCCCGCGTCGTTCACCAACCCGCTGATCGTCGACGTGGCGGGCGACGGCTTCGACGCGCCGGGGCTCGGAGGTGAGCGATGAGCCGGGTCTCGATGTGCTTCGTGGCGGTCTGGCTCGTGGCGTCGCCGGGCGCGGCGCAGGAGGGCGGAGTGAGCGAGAGAGGCGCGGCGGGCGACGTCGACTCCGCGTCCGATTCCGAGGGCGCGACCGACTCCCCATCCGCGTCTGCGTCCGACCCCGACTCTGCGTCCGCAGCCGACTCTGCGTCCGCGGCCGAATCCGCTTCCGCAGCCGAATCCGCTTCCGCCACCGAATCCGCATCCGCATCCGCATCCGCTTCCGCGACCGAGTCCGCATCCGCTTCCGCGACCGAGTCCGCATCCGCGACCGACGCCGCATCCGCGACCGGCGCCGCGTCCGCGACCGGCGCCGCGTCCGCGACCGACGCCGCGTCCGCGTCCGCGACCGAGTCCGAATCCGGTCCCGAGCCCGAGCCCGACTCCGATCTCGAGACCGACTCCGAACTCGAGACCGACTCCGATTCGGCGCTCTCGGGCGGCGGACTCGACCCCTGCGCCACCGACCTCCGCAGTCGGCCCGTCGGGCCGCTCCAGATCGGAATCGAAGACGGCAACCTCGGTCTGCCCCACCGCGCGTGCCCGCGGGACGAGCTGGCGATCGGGGGCGACCTCCTCCTCGTCGCGCACTCCGCGGAGCTCTACGGCAACCTGCGCGTCGGCGGCCGGGCTCGGGTCAGCGCGCGGCTCTTCGACCCGAAGGTCGAGATGTTCCTCTCCTGGGAACCCATCCGATACCAGACCATCCTCGGCGCGGTCTCCGCCGACTACCTCGGGCTCGGCTACCTCGGCTGGGGCGTCAGCGCGCAGGTGCACCGAGACGACGGAAGGGTCGTCGCCGTCACCGGCCGCTTCGTCGCGCCCACCACGAGCGGCCTCGACCGCGGCACCACCCCGCTCTCGCTCGACCTCGGCGTCACCGCCGCCTACCAGGCGAGCGCGCACTTCCGCTTCCACGCATGGGTCAACTTGCTGGGCACCGTCTACACCGGCGGCCCCGCCGCGGGCCGCGCGGGGCTGCGCGTCGGCGGCGGCGCGGACTGGCGGCCTTACGAGTGGCTCTCGCTCGTGGCCGAGGTCGTCAGCGGCTTCGGCTACCGCGACGCCCTCGATCTCCTGGCCGTGAGCGCCGGCTTCCGCTTCGCGCTCGGCACCGAGGTCGGCCTAGAGCTCGGCGCGACCATGCCGCTCCTCGGCCAGCGCGCCTACGACGACGGCGCCCTCCCCATCGCCGCCACCCTCATGCTCGCCTGGCGCCTCCGCTGAGCGCGTCCAGGTCTGGCTTCTCCTACGGGCTGCGCGTGTCGTGCTCGTCGATCGCGCAGATCAACGCCTCCGCAGCGCCCCTGAGCAGAGGCCACTCCGAGCTCGTGGTGAGCTCGTCGATCGATCGCGGATGGACGATGAGCGCATCGGTGAGCTCGGACAGCCGAGCCGCCGCTTCGCGAACCCGAACGGGCACGTCGTCACGCGGCGCGACCTGGCTCCACGCCGCGTGCCACTCGTGATGGAGCTCGATGTGGTCTGGCAACCGCTCGCGGCAGAGCTCCACCGACTGGAGCGTCGCTGCGTACCACCGCAACCGGTGAAACGGCCCTCCGCGCATGGCCTCGAGCTCGGTGAGGAGGGCGGGCAGCAGCTCCGCGAAGGATCCATGGCTCATGAGGAGTCGAGTCTCCGCGTCCGCTTGGGCCCGGTCGCGCGGTACGCCCCGACCGGCGGCGATGGCGCGCACTCGTCCGGTCGCGTCGTCGACGAGGAAGGTCAGCGTGAGCTCGTACCCGCGACGCTCCCGCACCGAGCGGATCGTCCACGCCTGCTCCGCCCACGACTCTTGCAACGGTGTCACCCCGACGTGGTCCCAGCCGTGCTCGGCCAGCCCGTGCAGCAGCGCTCGCTCGAACGCCCTCACGCCGCTACCAGCGCCCGCTCGATCCGCCGCCGCTCGAGCGCCCTCCGCCGCCTCCGCCGAAGGAGGAGGAGCCACCACTCGAGAAGCCGCTGCCGCCGCCGCTGTTCTGGCGCGGCTTCGGCTTGCGAGGGATGACCCGGGTGTGGGTCGACGACCGACGGCAGTGCGCGCAGCTGACGGTGACCTCGGCCAGGCCGGTGCTGTGCTCGGTGGCGGCCTGAATGGTCCGGCTCACCGACGACTGGGTGCGCGCGCCGCATCCGTCGCAGGTGCGGTAGCGCGTGAAAATCGCGGCGTAGCGCCGCTCGATGAGGTGGTCGCACGACTGACAGGCCCAGACGTCGTAGTCGACGCTGCCGACCTCCTCCTCCTTGCGCTCGGCGGAGCTCAGGTGCGCGTCGTCCTCGACCTCACCGAAGCGCATCATGGGCGAGCCGCACTCTTCGCACTTGCGCGGTCGGTATCGGAGGATGAGCCGCAGCGCGACCACGAGGAGGAGCAGGAGCACACCGAGCGCGACCCAGAGGCCGTATCCACCGAGCGCGCCCGACACCTGTTGGAAGAACGTCGGCGACTCGTAGGCCCGAGCCGGGACATGCGCCGGCGGCTGATACGGGCGTCGCGAGGGGACCACCAGACGCTTGGTCGCGCTCCCCTCCGTGGCCCCCTCGTGGCGGGGGTGGACCAGGCCGCCGGGCCCGGCCGAGAAGAGGTTGGACGCCGCGTACCTCGCCCCCTCGAGCATCGCCTCGTTCGGCGAGCCTCGCCGGAACGCCGGCACGATGACCTCGTTCATCACCCGATCGGAGCGCGCGGTGTTGGCCGGCGTGTCCAGATCGTCTCCCAGCGTGATCTCGGCCGCGCGGTCCTCGATGGCCGCATAGAGCAGGACTCCATCGTTGTCGTCGGGGCCGCCGAGACGCCAGGCGTTGAACAGGTCGAGCGCGTACTGGGCGGGGCCTCGCGCGCCCGCGGTGGGCATCACGACGACCGCCAGCTCGTGCCCGGCGCTCGCGACGCGATCGCACTCCCGCTGGATGGCCTCGACCGTGCTCGCGTCGAGCGCGCCGGCGCGATCGAGCACGCACCCGGAGGGCCGTGGGAGCGCGGCCGGATCGGGCTGGGCCAGCGCCAGCGCGGGGCCGAACACCAGCGCCGACACCGCGAGGACGGCCCACCCGCGGATCGCGGTCATCACCCGAGCGTACCTCACGGTCATGTCTCTCCCTCGAGCTGCGCGTCGAGCGCCTCCCGCACGGGGCATCCTTCGCGGTGGGTCAACACGAGACGGGTGCGGCGCCCGAAGACGTACACCGCGTCGTCGTCGGCCGGCCCGAGTCGCTCCCGCAGACTGGTTCGCGGCAGTCGGCGTGTGACTCCCTCGGCGAAGCGCGCGTACAGCTGCGCTCGGGTCAGGACCACTTCGCGGGGCGTGTCGACCAGCCTCCGATCGGGAGAGGACGCGATCCAGACGAGCATGCTCTCGAGCGGGCTCGGCCCCGCGCGGCGCGCCACCACGGGATCGACGTCGGCCGCGGTACGGAAGGCGCCTTCGCCCACGGCGTCGTCAAGGGGGAGCCCCTCCACGTCCTCCCAGGGAACGACGGGGAACGCGACCCAGCCCGGATCGACGACGGCGCCCTTTGCGTTGGGGTTCGCCCGCAGGCGGGTGATCACCTCGACCACCATGCGCTCGTGCGCCAGCTGCGCATCCGTCGGCCCCCCCGAGCCGAACCGTCGCTCGGGGACCGTGAGCATGCGCTCGGCCTCGAGATGCTTGGTGCTCCACGCGACGTGCAGCGCCGGCCACGGCTCGGCGGCTCGCAGCTCCCGCACCTGACGCAGCCGCAGCTGGATCCCGTGCCCGGGCGGGCCCCCCGTGTCCAGGTGCAGCTCCGTCTCGCCCACGATCCGCTCCGCGAAGGCGAGCAAGTCGTCGTTCAGCACGACCGAGTACCCCATCGCCCGATGGTACGCGAAGCCGGCGCTGGCGGTGGCTCCACGCCTCACAGAAGCACCTCGGACTGCTCGACGACGGACACCTACCGTTTCGCCGAGGAGCTTCGCGGGGCCGCGACGCGGTACGCAGAGTAGCGCGCGCTTGGCAGGCCGTTGAAGTACCGAGCCCGAAGGATCTCGGAGCGCGACGGCCTGGTTCTCGGTTCGGGGCGACGAGGAAATGCTTCAGCATTTTCGAGGAGACACGGGCCGAGAGACGGCTCGTCCCGCCCGAGAGACGAGGAGCGAGGTTCTTCAACGGACTGTTGGTCCCGGGAGAGGATGCCGGGTCACGGGGCGGCGAGGGCCAGACCGGAGAGACAGGAGGCGCTGACGAGCGCCATGAGGACGAGCCACGGGGCGGCGCCCGCGAGCAGGGCGCGGCCGCCGGAGAGGCCGTGCACGTGCTGGGCGACGATGAGCAGCTCGCCGAAGAGCCACAGCTCGGTGCAGAGGACGAGCACGGCCACGACGACCCCGTTCGACGAGAGCGGCGCGAACACCGAGACGAACGCGTAGAAGAGCAGCGGCGCGTGGGCGTAGGCGCTGCCCCACACGCTGCGGAGCAGGCCGCGGCCGCCGAGCACGTGGACGGCGGCGTGGAACACGAGGGTGCGGGTCAGGACGTGGGCGGCCTGCGCGACGAGGACGAACGCGAAGATCGGGAGCGCCGCAGGCAGCGCCACCAGGCCCACCCGCGACGAGAACGTCAGGACGTTCATCAGCGTCGCCACGAGCGCGACGGTGAGCATGACCGTGGCGAGGTATCCGAGCGCCCGGCCGGGCGAGCCTGGCGTGGCGGCCGAGAAGGTCGGGACCGACGCGAAGAGGACGCCGCGCGTGGTGCGCCACCAGCGGGACGCCCAGCCGCCGACGGCCTGTTCCCAGGCGATCCGGTCCAGGCCCAACCTCTCACGGCACGCTGCGCACACCCGCGTGTCGGCGTCGCCGGGGCCGAGGCAGGCCCCGCAGACGAGGTCACCACAGCGCGCGCAGATCGCGTCGGCCGCGGTGTCCGGGTGCGCGGCGCAGCGGGCTTCGGGCGCGATCTCCATGCCACACGGAGAGTTGCAGCGATGCGCGGCTGCGTCGAGCCGCTTCTGGACGCTGCACAGTGTGCACCTGACGACACGGGTGAGTGGGTCGGGGCAGGGAGAGACCGCGCCCACGTCGATGGCACATGACGTGCGCGGGGTCGGGGCATGGAACTCTCATCGCGAGCCCTCCTGAGCGTGTTCGCTTGCCTCCTCTCGGCGTGCGGACCGGTGATGGCGCTCGGACAGAACCTGCGCGAGATGCGCGCGATGCGGACGCTGCGCGGTGAGGTGCGCGTGGAGGGATGGAGCGGGGCGCCCATCGTCGCGATGGTGCTGCGCGCTCCCCCCGATGAAGGCGCGCCGTACGAGATCGTCGACTACGAGCGGCTGGAGCGGCCCGGCCCGTATCGCTTCCTGGTGGAGGCCGGGACGTTCCGGGTGGTGGCCTTCGAGGACGCCAACGCGGACCTGCACTACCAGCCCGGGGAGCGGATCGGCGCGTACCGCGGCTACCTCGACGTCGAGGTGGATCGCGCTCGGGCCTCGCTCGACATCGTCGTCCGCGATCTCGAGAGCCGGGCCGCCCGCGCGATCGCGAGGGCCGCGCCCGCGACGCCCGAGGCGCGCAGCCTGCACATCGGTGAGGTGCGCCCGCTCTCGGCGCCCCGCTTCTCGGCGGCGGTCGGTCGGATGGGGATGTGGGAGCCGCTCGACTTCATGCGCGAGCACGGAGCCGGACTCTTCTTCCTCGAGCCGTACGATCCCTCGCGGGTCCCGGTGGTGTTCGTGCACGGCGCCGCGGGCTACCCGCGTGAGTTCGCGTTCTTCATCGAGCGCCTCGACCGCCGACGGTTTCAGCCCTGGGTCGTGCAGTACCCCTCCGGCTGGGACCTCGCGGAGGTGGCCGACTACTTCGATCGGGCGATGACCGAGGTGCGGGTTCGTCTCCGCTTCGATCGGCTCTGTCTCGTCGCGCACAGCGCGGGAGGTCTCGTGGCCCGCCGTATGCTCGAGCGCCACGCCGCGAGGCGCATGACGCCCGGTGTCCGGAGCTTCGTGAGCATCGCGTCCCCCTTGGGCGGCATGGCATCGGCCGGAGTCGGTGTGACCGCCTCGCCGCTCGTGGTCCCGGCCTGGCGGAGCCTCGATCCACGCGGCGACCTCGTCCGCCATCTCTACGACCAGCCCCTGCCCGAGGCGATGCGCTACGCGCTGCTCTTCACGTACGAGGACGAGGTGGTGCCGCTGTCGAGCCAGCTCCGGGCGGACGCCCAGAGCGAGGCCGATCTCGTGCGTGGGCTGCATGGCTCGCACGCGGGGGTGCTGCGATCGGAGCACGCGGCGACCGTCCTGAACGAGGAGCTCGGCCGCTGCTACGACGGCTTCGCACGCGCGAACGAATCGTCGATCAGCCCGTGAGGCGGGCGCGGAGCTCGCGGGCGTAGGCGGCCGGGGTCGCGCCGTACTGGGACTTGAAGTCGCGGGTGAAGTGCGAGGGGCTGGCGTAGCCGACGGCGAGCGCGGCTTCGGAGGCGCCGAGGCCGTCGCGCACCATGCGCAGGCGCGCCTGGCCGAGGCGGACGTTCTTCACGAAGCGCATGGGGCTCATGCGCGCGATCTCCCGGAAGCGATGCGCGAAGTGCGACGGGCTCATCGCGACGCGCTTGGCCAGATCCTCGACGGTGAGCGCGTCCGCGGCGTGCTCTCGCGCGAACTGCATGGCGTCGCGGATGCGCGGGTCGTCGGCGCGGACGGCCCTCCTCAGCGGGCCCGCGTGCTCGCTCAGGAGGAGGCGGAAGACGATCTCGCGCACGATGAGCGGGGTCAGCACGCGCCGCTCGACCGGGTCGGCCAGCGAGTCGAGCAAGCGGCAGAAGGACTCCGCGAGCGCGTCGTCCATGCGCTCGGCCCACGCGTCGGTGTCCGCGCCCGGCTCTCGCTCGCGCACGTCGTCGATGGCGAGCACGGTCTGCGCGATGACGTCCGGGTCGATGGTCAGGCCGACGGAGATGTACGGCCGGGCCGGCGTCGCGCGCTCGATGAAGGAGGTGTAGCGCGCCTCGCGGGTGAAGAAGAGGTACTCGCCCGGCGCGTAGCGGAGACGCTGGCCGTCCGAGAGCTCGAGGACCTTCTCGCGCTCGGCGACGACCGCCATCACCACCCCGCCCGTGCTGACGGGCTTGGGCCCGAACGGGCGATCGGCGCGGAAGTAGTGGACGTCCGGGTGCACCGAGCTGATGCGCCCTTCGCGCGTCGCGTGCGCGCGGGCGTGCGCCTGGATCCTCTCGAGCGGGGTCACGGATTCGTGTTTACCGCGCGGCGTCGAGGCGCACGAGCGGATCGCAGGATCGGGCAAGACGTTCGCAGCCCCGGCCATGGCGCACACGCGGCGCGATCACGATGCTCCGTGCCTACCTGGGAGGACGAGATGAAGAAGCGACACGCGACGAACGACGGGCTCGAGGCATCGGCGGTGGGCCTCGGCTGCATGGGCATGAGCGAGTTCTACGGGCCGGCCGACGACGCGAAGTCGATCGCGGTCATCCACCGCGCGCTCGAGCTCGGCGCCAGCTTCCTCGACACGGCCGACATGTACGGCTCGGGCGCCAACGAAGAGCTCGTCGGGCGCGCGCTGAAGGGCCGGCGCGACGAGGCGGTGCTGTGCACCAAGTTCGCGATCAAGCGCGGCGAGGGCGGCGCGTTCACGGGGGTCAGCGGGCGCCCCGAGTACGTCCAGGAGGCGTGCGAGGCGAGCCTTCGACGCCTCGGCGTGGACCACATCGACCTCTACTACCAGCACCGCGTCGACCCGCAGGTGCCGATCGAGGAGACCGTGGGCGCGATGGCCGAGCTCGTGAAGGAGGGCAAGGTACGCTACCTCGGGCTCAGCGAGGCCGCGCCCGAGACGCTGCGCCGCGCGTCGAAGGTGCACCCCATCGCCGCGCTGCAGACGGAGCTGTCGCTCTGGAGCCGTGAGCCCGAGCGCGAGTTGCTCGCGACGTGCCGCGAGCTCGGCGTGCTCTTCGTCGCCTACAGCCCGCTCGGCCGCGGGTTCCTCTCCGGCCGCATCCGCTCGCGCGCCGACCTCGCCGAGGGCGACTTCCGCCTGGGCTCGCCGCGCTTTTCGGAGGAGAACTTCCCCAAGAACCTCGCGCTGGTCGACCGCGTGCAATCGCTCGCCGAGCAGAAGGGCTGCACCGCGGCGCAGCTCGCGCTCGCGTGGGTGCTCTCGCGCGGCGACCACGTGGTGAGCATCCCCGGCACGCGCAGCCTCGAGCGCCTCGCCGAGAACGCGGCCGCGGCCGACGTCACCCTGAGCGAAGCCGAGCTGGCGGAGCTCGACGCGATCCTCCCGCCCGACGCCGCCGCCGGCGGGCGCTACCCCGCGCAGGCCATGTCCCTCCTGAACGGCTGACCGTCGGGGACGATCGCCCGAGCTCCTCCGGGTCGGCGGCGGTGGGCGGGCTTGATAGGATGGCGGCGCATGCGCAGCTCCCTCCTCTTGTCCCTCGTCCTCGCCGCGCCCTGGCTCGGCGCCTGCGCGGGCCAGGAGTGCGACCTCAACTCGGACTGCCCGAACCCCGGCTACTGCGCGTTCGGGCGGTGCGAGCGCGACTGCGCGGCGGACTTCGACTGCGCCGACGGGCTGGTCTGCTCGGAGATCGGGCAGTGCGTGAGCCCGAACGGGGTGGACGCGGCGACGCCTCCCCACGACTCGGGCGTGGCCCGGGACTCCGGGCCGGTCCGAGACTCCGGCCTGCGCGACTCCGGGGTCGCCATGGACTCGGGGCTGCGCGACTCGGGGCTGCGCGACTCGGGTCTCGCGAGCGACTCGGGGCTGCGCGACGCGGGGATCGGGAGCGACTCCGGGATCACGAGCGACGCAGGGCCGCCGACGGGACCGGTCGCGCGCGGCACGTATCGGTACGGCGCGCTGCCCATCGGCGGCGGCGAGGGGATCCGCGTCGCGTTCCATCCCGACGGAAGCTACGCGGTGATCCTCGAGCGCTACGACGTGATCCACGTCTACGACTGGGCGACGCGCACGACCCAGACCGTGAGCCTCGACCCGCCCGGCTCGCCGCACGTCTACTTCCACGACGTGACCTTCGATCCGTCGGGCGCCTTCGCCTACGTGGTCGGCGCGATCTCGGACGCGGGCGCCGAGACCGGTGTGCTCTTCCGCCTGGACGACGCGATGGCGCGCGGCGGGATGGCGAGCGCGGCGTTCACGCAGTCGAGCGAGACCCGCGCGGGCGAGCGCTTCGCGGCGCTCGAGTACCCGCTGCCGCCGCGCACGGGTCCACCCGTCTTGCTGTCGACGACGACCCGCTCCCCCTACATCGCGCGGCTGCGCGAGCTGGACACGGCGACCGACACGTTCATGGGGCTGGTCACCGCGAGCCCGCGCAGCGCGGGGTGCATGGACCTCGCGTTCGCGGAGAACGAGTTCGGCGGCTGGGGCATCGTCGTCGTCTGCGGGATCAACGGCGGCGACGCGCCCTACTACACGGAGATCGGCAGCCCGCCCTACAGCTGGCGCCCCGGCCCGAGCGCGACCCTCGGCAACGTCTACCGCGCCGCCTCACACCCGAGCGGCGACTACGCGCTGGCCATCGGCGCCTCCGGCCGCGGCAACCTCCACCGCTTCGAGGCCGGCGCGTGGCGAGCGGGCTCGAGCTCGCCGTCGATCAGCCGCGGCCTCTGGGGCGTCACGTTCCAGGAGGGCGGCCAGCGCGCGATCGCCTACGGGCAGGCCGGCGGCACCCCGCTCACCGCGCCCGTGGTCGAGTACCGCCACGACCTCTGGTCGAGCGCGGAGCTGACCGACGTGTCGATCCCCGGCTTCGACGCCGCGCCCTACCTCGGCGACTCGAGCACCAACCTCAACGACGCCGCCTTCCGCCCCGGCTGCGACGGCGGCCTGCTCGTCGGCGGCAAGAGCGACTGGCGCGGCACCCGCGGCCTGGTCATCGAGTTCCGCATCGAAGGCCTGCGCTCCTGCGGCGGGACGCTCTGAGTGGACCGGTCGGAGGATACCGACGACTGGGCGGGCGGCTTCTACGAGCTCGCAGTCGACGTGGGCGACAGCAACCCAGCGCGACTGGAAGACGCTCTGCGTGCGTTGCGCGAATGCGCCGGAATGACCCCGTCGCAGCCCGTCACCGCGTCTGCCATCGGCCGTCACATCCGGGGCGTGACATCTCTCCCGGACGGACAGCGCATCGTCTGCGGCACCTGGTCGGTCCAGCTCCCGGAGCGTGACCGCGCGAGCTTCTACCTCCCGCTCGGAGCGCTCGCCAGGATCGATCCGCGCGTCGGCGGGTACCCCTTCGAGCCGGACGCGACCGGATCCCTCACCTGGCGACGGCCCCTCGACGCGTGGTTGAGACAGCTCGCAGAGCGAGTCTTCGCGGTCGTCCCGTTCGTCCGAGGCGCGATCGGCTTCGAGGCCGACGACGCGCTCGAGGCGGGCGTCTCGGACGATCGATGGTGCAGCCTCTTGATCCCCGAGGACGGCGCGCTCTCGTTCCGTGCCGCCACGCGCTGAGCGGGGCGCGGCGTCAGGCGAGGAGCTCGCTCAGGGGGCCGGGGGCGCGGCGGCTGGGGCCCTCGGAGCCGAACTCGTTCAGGTCCATGCCCGCGAGGTGGCCGAGGGTGTTCCAGAGGTTCGAGAGCTGGCGGTGGTTGTCGGACGAGAGGCCCGGGTAGACGAGGGTGCGACCGCCGGTGGAGAGGCCGAGGGCCCGGCCGCCGATGAGCACGATGGGGAACTCGCTCGCGGTGGAGTGGTGCTGCTCGCCGTTGTCGCCGAGGTAGACGATGAGGGTGTGGTCGAGCATGGAGCCGTCGGCGCCGGTCTCGGGGGTCGCGGCCAGCTCGCTCGCCATGGCCGCGATCGCCTCGAGCTGGAGGCGGGCCACCTCGTGCACGTTGGCGCGCAGGCCCGCGTCGCTCGCGGAGCCGTGCTGCATGTCGTGCCGCGCGACGGAGGCGTTCACCGTCGGGTAGAGCAGGCTGAAGGCGCCTCCCGTGCCGCAGCCCACGACGGCGACCCGGGTGAGCTCGCCCTTGAACGCGGCGGTGGCGAGCTGGAGCTGCGCGCGGAAGCGGTCGAGCGGATCGTCGGTGCCGTAGAGCGGGTTGTCGGCCGGGGCGGGCGGCTGGGCGGCCTCGAGCTGCGGGGCCAGGCCGACGACGCGCTCGTGCCGCGCGGTCAGCTCCTCGATGGACGCGAGGTAGGTCTCGAGCTTCGCGCGCTCGGCGCTGTTGCCCGGGAACGCGCCCAGGGTGGCGTCCACGTCGCGGCTCGCGAAGTCGAGGAGCGAGCGGCGCTTCATGAAGCTCGCGCGCCCCTCCGCCGAGCCGACGGAGCCGAAGAGCGCGGCGTACGCGGCGGTGGGCTGGAGGATGAGCGGCGCCGCGCGCCCGCGGTCGAACGCGCAGGTGCCGAAGTCGAGCGGCTCACCCTGGCTCTGCGAGACGCCGAGCCGCACCGCGTCGTAGGGCGTGGCGCCGCGGACCTGCGCGAGCGAGGCGAGGTACGCGTCGATGGTCTGGCCGCCGGGCACGCCGGCGATGGTGCGGGCCGAGGAGAGCGCGCCGTGGAAGGCGGAGTGGCCGCCGCCCGCGATGCGCGAGGAGAGCCCGAGCACGACGGCGGTCTGGGCCGCGACCGCGGGGTCGGCCGCGATGGCGGCCATGGCGGGCGCGGTGTCGAAGGAGCTCCCCTCGACGACCATCGGCGACTCGTGCGCGTAGCGGCGGTACCACCAGCGCGCGTCGCCGAGCGGCTCGCTCATCGACGCGTCGAGCGAGGCGCGCGCCTCGTCCGCGAGCACGGTGATCGGCTCGTAGCCGTTGCCCTCCACCACGAAGACGAAGCGGCACGGCGGCGTCTCGCCGGCTCGTGCGAAGCGAGAGAGCAGCGGGCCGAGCAGGGTCGCGCCCGCGCCCCCGACGCCGATCGCGCGGAGCCAGTCGCGGCGCTTCACGGGGCACCTCCTTCCGCGACGGTCCGGTAGAGGAAGGAGTCGCTCGTCACGAGCGCCTCGAGCATGTCGAAGAAGGAGCCGCCCTCGAAGGCGGTCTCCATCGCGGTCAGCGTGCACGCGTCGGCGAGGGTCTCGTCGCGGCCCATGAAGTAGCGGAAGACGTGCCGAATGAAGCAGCGCCGCGCGTAGGGCGAGTCGGCGAGCATGCGGGTCAGGGCGATGGCGTCGTCCACCTCGCCCTCGAGGGACGGATCCGGCGCGACGTCGATGACGCTGTGACCCGTCGGCGGCTGCCCGTGGTCGTCCGCCCGGGGGAAGCCCGCGTGGTTGTAGGTCTCGAACGGCATGCCGAGCGAGTTCATCAAGCGATGGCAACCCATGCACGTGTCGTTGCGCTCGATGCTCATCTCGACCCGGTCGCGCGCGCGCAGCTCCGGGGCGCTGGGGATGAGCTGCGCTTCGACGCGGACCAGGTCGAGCCCGGGTACGGTCTCGCAGTAGAGGTGCTCGCGGATCCAGCGGCCGCGCCGGATCGCGCTGCCGTCGTCCTCGAAGTTGCCGCCGTGCGCCGAGAGCCAGGCGGGGTGGGTGAGCACGCCCGCGCGCGCGTCCTCGGGCATCGTGACCCAGCGGCCCTCCTGGGTCGCGGGCACGTTCGACTCCATGCCGTAGACGCGGTGGTGCGAGACGGTGTTGTTGCTGATGCTGCCCGCGCAGAGACCGACGTCCGCCTGACAGCGGGTGAAGCCCATCTCGGTGCAGTCGTCCGAGCTGGCGCAGGAGACCCCGTTCGTGTCGGCGAGGTTCGAGGGGAGCCGCCAGGTGCGCGTCGTGAGGAGCGCGCGGTAGACGTCGCCGCCGCCCGTCTCCGCGTCGAGCACCGCGCGCGCGATGGTGTCGTCGAGCTGCTGGACGAGGTTGGACTCGTAGCCGTAGTAGCCGCCCTGGAGGTTCGAGTAGCTGCGGTCGACGCTCGAGACGCCCTCCCACGCGCTGGTGGCCGACGGCGTGTCCTTGAAGACCGTGATCGCGTCGGCGTAGTCGAAGAACTCGCGGAAGAAGCCGGCGACGCGCGGCGCGAGCCAGTGCTCTCCGCGCGAGGGCGTGTCGCGGCCGTCGTAGTCGGTGGCCAGATCGCGCCGGTCGACGTCGACGCCGCCTCGGTAGGTGCGCAGCAGCGTGCGCATCACCTCGGCGTCCTGGATGGAGCCGTCGTCGGCCGCGAGGCGGATCTGACCGAGCCAGCCGTGCTCGGGCATCGAGCCGTCCGGGTCTCCAGGGCGGTCGTCGCCCCAGTTCGGGATCGAGGAGCCAGGCGGGTGCGTGCTGAGGACGGCGCCGAGCGAGAGCGCCAGCTCGTCATCGGTGAGGCGACGGCGACCGTCCGCGTCGGGCGCCCCGCCGAGCTCCGGGCGGAAGAGCGCGCCGCTCGCGAGCCACGCCGCGGAGGCCACGTGCTGCAAGGTCTCGGGCCGCTCGGCGGGGTCGGTCTCCGCCGCGAGGCTCTCCACCAAGAAGGCGCGAAGCCGCGCGCGCTCGCCGTCGCTCGGGGCGCGGAACAGGGTCCCCACGCGCAGGAGCTTGTCGACGTAGTAGTCGACGCACGCGTCGTCGGGCTCGGCGTCCGAGAACATGCAGCGCAGCTCGCCGTCCGCGTAGGTCGCGTACTGCCGCGGGTGCACGTCGCGCGCGCGCCAGAAGCGGGACGCCTCGGGCACCACGAGCAGGTAGAGGTCGAGCGTGGCCGGGTCGATGGTCACGCCCTCGGCGTAGGTGGAGTAGTCACCCTCGGGCGCGTGGAAGGGGTTGTCGTGCGCGGTCGAGCCGAGCGTCTGCCCGGCGCTGTGGGTCCAGGCCGCGCGCTCCACGCGGCGCAGGCGCGCGGGGGAGCCGACGGCGGGGTCGGTGCAGGTGAAGAGCGCGCCCGGGTCGAGCGTGTTCGGGTCCACGGGGATCGGCTCGACCGGCGGCTCACCGTCGCACTGGCTCGGCGCGCCCGCCTCGATCCACGCACGAATCGTGGACACGGCGTCGATGGGCTCGTCGGTGCCGATCGGCATCAGCCGTCCGCCGTCTTCGCCCTGGGTGCCGGAGACCTTGCGGAAGAGGAAGCTCGCCTCGGGGTCGTTCGCGACGACGAGCGTCTGCCCGTCCATCACGCGACTGGGAGCGCCGACGAGGGTGCGCATGCCCTCCCGGCTGAGGTCCGGGTACTGGCCGCCGGGCACGTGGCAGGCGCCGCTGACCGCGCAGCTGGTGGCGAAGACGCGGACCGCGGGGAAGAGGTCCTCGCAGCCCTCCGGGATCTCGCCCGCGTCGGGCGCCCCGGGCCGGAGCGGCTCGAGCCCGTCGTCGCAGCCGACGAAGGCGAGCAGGACGGCCAGCGCCGACGCGAAACGCATCCTCATGGGATACCACGGACGCGCGGATCAACGGTACGGCGACGACTCGGGCTCGGGCTTCACGACCAGCCGCGTCTGCAGCGGGAAGGCGCCGTTCGCGGGCATCGACACCACCGTGCACGCGATCACGCGCCCGAGCAGGGTGCGCTCGAGCCGCAGCGTGTCCGGCGGCTCCTCGAGCAGCTGCGACAGCTCGCGCACGCCGTCGTCGCCCATCGCGTGGAGCGCCCAGCCAGGCGCGTGGAGGATCTCGGTGTCGAGGTCTTCGATCACCGGCTGCTTGGGTCGGCGCAGCATCGGCCCCGCGCCGCCGCGCGGCGTCAGATACCAGCGGATCCGCACGCGGTGGCCCACGGGGATGGCGCACGAGAAGTGAAGCCGGATGACCTCCACGTCATGATCGTAGCGGGAAACTTGGGAGGCGGAGAGCGGCGGATCAGGATGCGCGGAAGGTGAGCCAGCCCGGGAAGAAGCCGTCGTTCTGGGACGCGTTCCGCGATCCGCGGCTCGCGTTGATGATCGGGCTCGGCTTCTCGTCGGGGCTGCCGAACCCGCTGACGGGCAGCACGATGACCGCGTGGCTCGCGACCTACCAGGTCGACATGGCCACCATCGGGCTCTTCGGGCTCGTGCACCTGCCGTTCAATTTCAAGTTCGTCTGGGCGCCCGTGATGGACCGCTTCTCGCTCTTCTGGGGCGGGCGGCGGCGCGGCTGGATGCTCCTGACGCAGCTGGTGATCCTGGTCAGCGTCGGCGTGATGGGCAGCTTCGACCCCGCGGCCGCGCCGTGGATGGTGGCCGGGCTCGCCTTCTGGACCGCGTTCTTCAGCGCGTCGCAGGACATCGCCATCGACGCCTACCGGACGGATCTCCTGCCCAAGGAGGAGCGCGCGAGCGGCACCGCGATCTTCGTCGCCGCGTATCGGGGCGCGCTCATCGCGGCCGGCGCGGGCGCGCTCATCCTCAGCGACTACGTGCCCTGGTCGACGGTCTACTGGATCCTCGCGGGGCTGATGGGCGTCGGCATCCTCACCACGCTCCTGTCGCCCGAAGCAGAGGTGCAGGCGAAGGCGCCCGAGAGCCTCTTCGCCGCGGTGTGGGGGCCCATCGAGGAGGTGGTGACCCGGCGCGACATCGTCGTCTACCTCGCGATCATCATGCTCTACAAAGCCGGTGACGTGGTCGCCGGCCACTTCCTCATCCCGTTCCTGATGGACACCGGCTTCTCGCGGAGCGAGGTCGGCGCCGTCTTCAAGGGCCTCGGCCTCGCGGCGACGATCGTCGGCTCGCTCCTCGGCGGCGGCCTGGTCGCGAAGTGGGGGCTGCGACGCGCGCTGATCGTCTTCGGGATCGCGCAGGCGATAGCCAACCTCTTCTACTGCTGGCTCGCGTACGTCGGGAAAGACTACGCGCTCATGACGGTCGCCATCACGGTCGACCACCTCCTCAACGGCATGGGCACGGCGGCCTTCGTCGCCTTCCTCATGACGCTCTGCAACAAGCGCTTCACGGCGATGCAGTACGCCCTCTTCTCGAGCCTGATGACGGTGCCGGGCCGCGTGCTGGGCGGCTTCTCGGGCTTCCTGCAGGAGAGCGTCGGCTGGCCTGGCTTCTTCCTGACCACGATCTTCCTGGCCGCGCCCGCGGTGCTGCTGCTGACCCAGGTGGAGATCCGCGAGGGCGACGCCGAGGCGCGCGGCTCCGACTTCGTCGGGGGCCTGTTGATCGGAGCGGTGGGCGGCTTCCCCGGCCTCGGGCTCGCCTACCTCGCCAAGGCGCGGCCGCGCCTCCTCCGCGGGGCTGCGATCGCCGCGACCGTGCAGCTCGCCGCGCTGTCGCTCGCTGGGGCGGCGCTCTGGTGGTGGGCGTGACCCCGGACGAGGTCCTCGCCCGCGCCGTGGAGCGCGGCGATCCGCGCGCCGCCTCGGCGTGCGCCTTCGTCGGGGGGGCGTGCGTCTACGAGGCGGCGTTCGGCGCCGCGCCCGACAGCGTCTTCGACGTCGCGTCGGTCACGAAGGTGGTCGCGACGACGAGCGTGATCGCGGCGCTGGTGGCCGAGGGCGCGCTCGGGCTCGACGAGCCGGTCGCGACGCACCTGCCCGCCTTCGCGCGGCATGGCAAAGATCGTGTCACGATCCGCGAGCTGCTCGGGCACCGCTCGGGGCTGCCCGCCTGGGCGCCGCTCTTTCTCGCCGGCGACGTGATGGAGGGGGTCTTCGACGCGAAGCTCGAGCGCCCCGGCCGTCGCGTCTACTCCGACCTCGGCTTCCTCGCGCTCGGCGCGATGGTGGAGGCGATCACCGGTGATCTCGGGGAGGCGTGCCGTACCCGCGTCTGGGAGCCGCTCGGGATCGCCGACCTCGGCTACGCGGGCCCCTGGCTCGAGGGCCGACACGTGCTGCCCACCGGCACGACGCGGCCGCGCGAGCCGGCGCCGGGGCAGGAGTCGCTCTACACGGTCCCGCCGCAGCCGCGGGCGCCGGACCCCGGGCAGGTCGACGACGACAACGCCTTCGCGCTCGGCGGCGTCGCGGGGCACGCGGGCGTGTTCGCGACCGCGCGCGCCGTCGCGGAGATGGGCGAGGCGTGGCGCACGGGCGCGATCGGCTCGGCGGAGTTCCTGTCGATCGATCCCGCGGACGAGGGCCCCCCGCGCGGCCTCGGGTTCGACGTGCCGACCGGACCGCGCTCGAGCTTCGGCGCCCTCCTGGGTCGCGGCCGCGCGTTCGGTCACCTCGGCTTCACGGGCTGCTCGCTCTGGATCGATCTGGACCGCGCGGTCACCGTCGCGCTCCTCACCAACCGGACCTTCCCCGGCCGCCACCACGTAGAGGGCATCCGGGCGCTGCGCCCAGCATTCCACGACGCCCTCGCGCGGGCCTCGTGAGAACACGAGGCTGGGCTCAGCGCCCTCCTTCGAACCGCGAAGACGCGGGCACGCGCGCGGAGATGTCCGACCAGAGCCCCTCGCCGACGTGCGGGTGACGCTCCTGGAGCCAGGCGATCGCGTCGGTCGGGGTCCGGAAGATCTTCTCCTCGTAGGGCTTGCGCGAGAGCCAGCTCAGGGCCGTGACGACCCCCTGCGCGATCGCCGAGTTGGAGACGATGGCGTGACGCTGGAGCCGCGGACCGAGCTCGGACTCGGCCAGCTCCGCGAGCGCCTTGCGGTGCGAGGCGCTGGGCATGCGCGGGGAGTGCGCGACCGTGAACATCGCGGAGGGACGATCGGTCGGCGCGAAGGCGGCCTGGAGCGCGGCGAGGTAGCCAGCGAAGGCCTCGTCCGTGAAGTCCCCGTGGACATAGGCCCAGAAGACGTCGCCTTCGCGCCCGAACCAGATCCCGGCCTCGCTCACCTCGACAGCATACGGCACCGCGCCTCGCGACTGGAGTCGAGAAGCGCGTCACCCCCGCGCGCGGATGAGCGCGGCCAGGCGCGGCTCGTCGTCGCCGATGAGGTCGAAGCCGAGCGCGCGGTAGAAGCCGATGGGCGCGGGCGCGGCGTCGGTCAGGAGGGTGAAGCGCGCGACGTCCGGGTGGGCCTCGAGGCAGCGCTCGACGAGGCGGCGACCGACGCCGCGGCGCTGTTGCGTGGGCGCGACGAGCAGGTCGTGGATGAAGCAGAGGTAGACCTCGTCGGAGCTCGCGCGGAGCAGGCCCACGAGGTCGTCGCCCTCCCAGGCGGTGCACACGTACGTCGAGGCGTCGATCGCGCGCCGCAGCCTGGCCGGATCCTCGGCGTGGGCGCTCCAGCCGACGGACGCGTAGAGGGCGGAGAGCGCCGACGCGGAGGCGGGCGCGCCGGAGACGAGGCGGACGGTCACGACGAGAGCCTGCCATGCGAAGATGAGGCATGGGCGAGATGGACACGATCGTCGATGGAGGGACCGGACCGGTGCCCTTCGATGCGCCGCTGCTCGACGCCGATCAGGAGCGGTACGAGGTGCAGGAGGAGCTAGGCCGGGGCGGGGTCGGGACGGTGCTCCTCTGCGTCGACCGACAGATCGGCCGACCGATCGCGCTCAAGGTGCTGCGGGATCCGGGGTCCGACCCGCGCGAGGGCCTTGCGCGCTTCGTCCGCGAGGCGCGCATCCAGGGGCAGCTCGAGCACCCGTCGGTGGTGCCGGTCCACGACCTCGCGACGCACGACGAGCTCGGCGTCTACTTCACGATGCAGCGCGTGCGCGGGGTCACCCTCGCGACGCTCTTGCGTCGGCTCCAAGGGGGAGACCAGGACAGCGCGGTGCACTGGTCGCGGCGCCGCCTGCTCGAGGCGTTCGGACGCGTCTGCCTGGCGGTCGACTATGCACACGAGAGAGGCATCTTGCACCGCGATCTCAAGCCGGCGAACATCATGTTCGGTGAGTACGGTGAGGTCTACGTGCTCGACTGGGGTCTCGCCGGGCGCGATCCGAGCGCGGAGGAGAGCGAGCGCCCGAAGGGCTTCGACGACGAGATGACCCGGCCGGGCGTGGTGTTCGGGACGCCCGGCTACATGCCGCCCGAGCAGGTCCACGGCTTCCACGACAAGCTCTCGCCGGCGAGCGACGTGTATGCGCTGGGCGCGATCCTGTTCGAGCTGCTCACGCTGACCCCGCTCCACGCGGGAGACACGCCCGAGGCGCGCTACGCGTCGACCATCGGGCGGCTGGACGCGCGACCGTCGAGCCGGGCGCCTGGCGCGTACGTGCCGCCCGAGCTCGAGGCGATCGTGGTCCGCGCCGTGGATCGCCACGCGGAGGAGCGCTTTCCGAGCGCGCGCGCCCTGCAACGCGCCATCGAGCGCTACCTCGACGGCGAGCAGGAGGAGGAGCAGCGCCGGAAGCTCGCGCGGCGGCACGCGGAGGCGGCGCACGACGCGCTCGAGGAGCTGCGCACCGACCCCGACGACCGTCCGGTGCGGGAGGAGATCCTCCGCGAGCTCGGGCGCGCGCTCGCCCTCGATCCGACCAACCAGGCCGCGCTCGGGGCGCTGGTGGAGGTCATGTCGACCCCGCCGCGCACCGTGCCGCAGGAGGTCCGGGAGCGGCATCAGCGCGAGCTGGACGATCGGCTCCGCAAGGTCGCGCGCGCCGCGATGGGCGCCTACGCGAGCATGTTCGTCTACCTGCCGTTCATGATCTGGGCCGGCATTCGTGAGCCGTGGCCGATCGTGTGGCTGTACGTGGGGGTCGGCGTCGCGTTCGTCGCGTCGCTGATGTGCACGCGCGCCAAGGAGCGGCCGCAGCGATACGCCATGGTGGCGATGCTCTTCAGCAACCTGGGCATCGCGGCGACCGCGTCGATCTTCGGGCCGCTCTTCCTGACGCCCGCGGTGCTGGGGAGCAACACCGCCGCGTACGCACTCCATCTGGACGGCGTGAAGCGATGGATCGCGGTCGGCAGCGCGGTGGTGCTCCTCCTCGGCACCACGCTCCTCTTCTTCG
Source organism: Sandaracinaceae bacterium (assembly GCA_040218145.1). GTDB lineage: Bacteria > Myxococcota_A > Polyangia > Polyangiales > Sandaracinaceae > JAVJQK01. The sequence goes on from JAVJQK010000076.1 coordinate 78,181, forward strand.
CGGGAGGCATCCCGGGCGGCTACGCGGTCGAGGGCGGCGCGCTGGTGATCGCCTCTGGCTCGGTGCAGCTGGTCTCCTCCGTCTACGCGCTCCTGCTCGTGCTCGGGATGGGCGTCGTGCTCACCGGCTCGATCGTCACCTCCCAGACCCGAGACCAGCTCGTGAAGGCCGAGCTGAGCCTCCACGTCCAGCGCTGGCAGCTGGCCGCGCTGGCGCCGACGCGCGTATGAGGAGCGGCCGAACCGCGCCCGTGGTACCAAGCCCGCCGAGCCGGCGTTGCGACGATCCCGACGCCGGTCGCGGAGGTGGCGCCATGAGGTGGCGGGTGTGGATGATGGTATCCGTATTGTCGGCCTGTGGAGGGCGGCCGCCGCCGACCCCGCCGCCGAGCCTCGCGGACGAGCTCGCCGAGGATGGCGAGGGCGAGGTCCGGATCGCGGGCATCCCGCTCCCGCGCCTCCCGCTCGAGGTGAGTCCGAGCGACCCCGCGCTCGCGGCGGGGTGGGACCGCGCGGAGGCCGCGTTGACGATGCCGAGCCCGCGCCCCCCGACCGGTGAGGCCTGGGAGGTAGAGAGCTGGGCCGACGAAGAGCTGGGCGGCTGGATGCGTCGCCGGGCCGAGATCATCGGGGCCGCCCAGCGCGCGCTCGAGCCCGCACGCGCGGGTCGCCCGGAGCACTCCGTCGTCGCCTCGTTCCTGCTCGGCCTCGCGTACTCGCGCTTCGCCCTGGACCTCCGCGGGATCGAGACCCCGCACGCGTTCGCCGAGGATCCCGAGCGCGTGCGCGCGTTCCGCGCCGCCATGGAGCAGGCGGCCCAGCCCCTCTGGCTCCGCGCGCTCGACGCCTTCGGCAGCTGCGCCTCCGTCGCGAGCGCCGCCCCGGCCCACTCGCTGGCCCGCTGGCGTGAGCGCTGCGACGCGGAGCTCCGCGCGGTCGAGCCGCTCCTGCCGGACTGACGCTCTCGCTGATTGGAGCCGCTCCGATCCACGGGAGCGGCGGGGGACGCGGCCGGCCACAGCTGCCACGGTTCGGACATGGAAGACGTGGATCTGGGATCGGTGGACGGGATCGCCGAGGGCGCCGCGACCCTCCGCAAGGCGGCGGACGGGCGACGCTTCGTGTGCGTGCGGCGAGGCGACGCGCTGCACGTGCTCGACGACCGCTGCCCGCACGAGGGCTACCCGCTCTCACAGGGGGAGGTCCGCGACGGCGTCCTCACCTGCTGCTGGCACAACTGGAAGTTCGACCTCGCGTCCGGCGACTGCCTCTTCGGCGGCGAGCCGGTGCGGCGGTACCCCGCGTGGGTCGAGGCGGGGCGGCTCCGCGTCGACACCCGCGTCGATCCCGAGCGAGAGCGAGCGCGGCTCGACACGTCGATGCGCGCGTCGCTGCTCGACGGCTCGATGGGCAGCGTGATGCGCGACGCGCTCCGGCTCGAAGCGCTCGTGGGCTCGCTCGACCCGGCCATCGAGATCCTCGGGAGCGACGCCGCGCGGCGCGCGCCCTGGGGCTTCGAGCACGGCCTCGCGCTGATCGCGGAGGCGGCGCCCTGGGTCGACGCGGCGGGCTTCGCCGCGCTGAGCGCGCACGTCGCCGAGCCGCTCTTGCACGCGCCCGAGCGCGAGCCCGCGACAGCGCGCAGCGGGAGCGCGGGCGATCTGCTCGCCGCGCTGCGCGAGGAGCGGCGCACGGACGCCGAGGCCATCGCGCGGCACCTCGCGCAGCGCCCGGCGGGGCGAGCGAGCCTGTACGCGGACGCCTTGCTCCCGTGGCTCTCGGAGGATCTGACCGACTACGGCCACGGCGCGATCTACGCGTTCGAGGCGTCGCAGCTCGTCGCGCGCTTCCCCGCGCTGGCCGAGGACGTGATCGGCGCGCTCGTGGTGTCGCTCTCCTGGGCGACGCGGGACAGCGCCCTGCCCGGCTGGTCGGCGACGCACCGCGGCGTGCGGGAGGCCGAGGCACCGGGCGGAGCGGAGGCAGATCTCGCCTACGTAGAAGAGGTCCTCGCCTCGGAGGCGCGGGCGGTCGAGGGCTGCCTCGCGCGGCTCCGCGCCGGGGTCGACCCGCGCGCTCTCCTCCGGCTGTCTGCGCGCGCGGCGGCCGAGCGGCTGCGGCGCTTCGAGGCCTCGTGGGAGCGCCGGCTGGACGCCCCGGTGACCGTCCTCGACGTCAGCCACGCGCTCACGTTCGCCGACGCCGCGCTCGCGCTGATGCCGCCTCCACACCTGGCCGCGCGCTTCGCGGTGCAGAGCGCGGGCTTCGTCGGCAAGCTGCGGGCCGCCGACGGAGACCCACCCGTCGCGCGCGAGGGCGCCGATCTCGACGCGGCGCTGGCGGCGCGCGATCCGAGCGCGGCCCTCGGGGCGATCGAGGCGCGGGACTTCTACTCCGTCCTGCGACCCTTCGCGCTCGCGGACGCGTTCGTGCGCCCGATCTTCGCGGCCCACGCGGTCAAGACGACCGAGGCCTGCCAGCGACTGGAGGCCGCGGATCCCGACGCACGCGACCTCTACCGCGCGGCGGCCGTCACCCTCTGTGTCCCCCGTCGCCCCGAGCGCTTCTTCGGCCGCGTCGCCGAGGTCGCCGGCCGCTTCGTCGAGACGGGCAAGCCCCCTCCCGGCCTGTACTGATCGCGTCAGCCGCGCGCGCGCGGGTGAGGGCGGCGCTTGCGGGAGCCGGCGGCGTGCATCGCCTCGACGGACTCGTGGATGGCGATGGGGACGCCGAGCACGGCCATCGCGGTGACCCCGACGGTGATGCCCATGCGCACCAGGCGATTGGAGGGAGCCATGAGGATGTCGATCTGGGCCATGCGATCGCGACCCAGGCGGCGCCCCCAGTCGACGAGCTCGCGGCGGGCGCCCGACTCGTAGGTCTCGATGCCCCGCCAGTCGTGCATGAAGCGGAGGCCCTCGCCGCCTTCATGCAGGGCCAGCGCGGCGTCGGAGGCGGTGTGGGACAGCAGCCGGGCGTCCGCCATGGTGACGTGGCCGAACAGCTCGCTGACGAGGCCGAGCGGCTCCACGACCCAGACGCGCGCGCCCGCGCTGGCGAAGTGGGGCTCTACGCCGCTCAGCAACGGAAACACGAGATCCCCCATGCGCGCATCGAAGCAGCGCGCCGCGGCGATGTCAACGCGAGGTGAACGCCTCGATGTGCAGCCAGGGATCCCCGTCGAGCTCGGGGTGAAAGGTCGCGCCGACCACGCGCCCGGCGCGCACCAGGACGGGCTCGCCGCGGAGGCTGCGCATGACCTCGACGCCGCTCCCTACGCGACGGATGCGCGGCGCGCGGATGAGGGTCAGCGGGGTGCCGTCATCGGCGCGCGCCTCGGCGCTGTGGAGCTGTCGCCCCCACCCGTTGCGCTCCACGTCCACGTCGAGCCACCCGAACGCGCGCTGGGACGGCGCGACGCGTGTGGCCGCGAGCACGAGCCCGGCGCAGGTCGCCAGGACCGGGCGCTCCGCGCGGACGTGGGCGTGGAGCGCCGCCTCGAGCGCCGCGTCGAGGAGACGCAGCTGCGCGCTGCTCTCCCCGCCCGGGAGCACGAGGCCGTCGAGCCCGTCGGCGTGGTCGGCCGCGCGCACCAGGACGACCTCGTGCCCGAGCGCCCGGAGGAGCGCCGCGTGCGCCGCGTAGCCACCTTGCAGCGCGAGCACGCCGACGCGCATCACCACCCCCGCTGCGCCAGGCGCTCGCCCTCGGGCAGGTGCGCGCTCTCGGTCCCTCGCATCGCCTCGCCGAGCCCGGTGGAGATCTCCGCGAGCTTCGCCGCGTCCTGCCAGTGGGTGACGGCCTCGACCACCGCGCGCGCGCGCCGGGCCGGATCCTCGCTGAGGAAGATGCCGCTCCCCACGAACACCGACTCGGCGCCCAGCGCCATGCAGAGCGCGGCGTCCGCTGGCGTGGCCACGCCGCCCGCCGCGAAGCGAGGCACGGGCAGCTTCCCCTCCGCCGCCACGAAGCGCACCAGCTCGAGCGGCGCCCCCAGGTCGCGCGCCTCGGAGACGAGCTGCTCCGCGTCCAGGGTCTGCAGCCGACGGATCTGCGCCCGCACCGCCCGCAGGTGACGCACGGCCTGGCTCACGTCGCCCGTGCCCGCTTCCCCCTTGGTGCGGATCATCGCCGCGCCCTCCGCGATCCGGCGCAGCGCCTCGCCGAGCTCCGTGCAGCCGCAGACGAAGGGCACGCGGAAAACATGTTTGTCGATGTGGTGTGCCTGATCCGCGGGGGTGAGCACCTCGGACTCGTCGACGAAGTCCACCTCGAGCGCCTCGAGGATCCGCGCCTCCATGAGATGCCCGATGCGGCACTTGGCCATCACGGGGATCGAGACCGCGCGCTGGATGTCGCGGATCATCGCCGGATCGCTCGCCCGGGCGACGCCTCCCTCCGCGCGGATCTGCGCCGGGACCCGCTCGAGCGCCATCACCGCGGCCGCGCCCGCCTCCTCGGCGACGCGCGCCTGCTCCGCGTCCACGACGTCCATGATGACGCCGCCCTTCAGCATCTCGGCCAGGCCGACCTTCGTCTTCCACGTGCTCTCGTTCATGGCTCCTCCAGAAGGACGCAAGGGTCCCTTCACCGCCCGGTCGGGCGGCGTCATCTTAGATTGTTGTAATAGACCCGCTCAGACCACGTCGACGACGGCGGCGTCCGCGCGCGGCTCCTGGCGGACGGCCTCGATGGCCTGCGCGACTCGCTCCGCGCCGAGCGCCAGCCTGTCCTCGGGCTCACTGCAGAAGTTGAGGCGCAGGCCCGGCCGCGTCCCCTCGTCCGCCGCGAAGTGACGCCCCGGCGCGACCAGCACGCCGCGGCTCAGACCCTCCTCGAACACGCGCTCGGGGTCGACCTCCTCGGGCAGCTCCAGCCACACGCTCAACCCCCGCACGGGTCGTTGCCACCGTACGTCGCGCGGGAGGTGCGCACGCAGCCCGTCGCAGAGCGCGTCACGGCGCGCCCGGTAGAAGGGTCGGAGGCGGTTGAGGTGCGCCGCGAGGTAGCCGCGCTCGAGCAGCTCCGCGAGCGCGAGCTGGGTCAGCGCCGAGCTGCCGAGGTCGCTCGTGTGCTTGAGCGCGAGCAGGTACGGCGCGAGGGACGGCGGCACCACGAGGTAGCCGATCCGGAGCGCGGGGATCAGCCGCTTGCTGAACGTGCCCACGTGGATGACGTCCGCGTCGAGCGCGCGCATTGCGGGCGGGATGGGCGCGTCGTCCAGCTCGAGGTCCGCGGCGTAGTCGTCTTCGATCACCGCGACCTGCGCGTCGCGGGCCCAGTCCAGCACCGCCTCTCGCCGCGCGGCGGTCATGCACGCGCCGGTCGGGTTGACGTGGTTGGGCATGAGATAGAGCGCCTTCGGGCGCCGCGCGCCGAGCCGCCGCAGCGCGCCCACGTCGGGGCCCTCTTCATCGCTGGGCACGCCCACCACGTGCGCGCCCGTCGCGGCGAAGACCTGCAGCGCGCCCGAGTAGGTCGAGGCGTGGGTGAGCACGACCTCGCCCGGGCCGAGCAGCGCGCGGGCCACGAGATCGAGCCCCTGCTGACTCCCGGTCGTGACGAGCACGTCGTCCGCCGCGCAGGGCACGGCGAGCCGCGCGAGATCCTCGACGATGGCCTCCCGCAGCCGGCGGAAGCCCTCCTTCGGCGCATAGCCGAGCGCCTTGGGCCCGCTGGTGCGGAGCACGTGCTCGACGCAGCGCCGGAAGAGATCGACCGGGAGCATCTCCGCCGGCGGCTGCATGCGCGTCAGGTCCACCGCGCCCCGCGGCACCGAGGCACGGCGCGCGCGGCGAAAGCGCTCCATCGGCTCGGCCCGCGCCGCCTCGCTCACCATGGACCGCCAAGGCAGCCCCCGCCGCGGCGCGGGCGCGCTCGGCGCGTCCTCCGCGAAGCGCGGCGCCTTGACGAACGAGCCGCGGCCCACGGTCGAGGTGAGGAACCCCGCCGCCTCGAGCTCGGCGTAGGCGCGCACCACGGTGTTGCGGTGCAGCCCCAGCTGCGACGCGAGCGCCCGGGTCGGAGGCAGGCGGTAGCCGTCCGGGAAGGCGCCGGAACGAATCCGCCCCGCGATCTGTTCGAACAGCTGCTGATAGAGGGGCGGGCCCCCCTCCGCTTGCACCGCGATGCCGAGCGCGTTCATGGAGAGACCGTGGTCCAATCCAGGCGCCCGTTCAACGGACAAGGCCCAGTTCAGCCCGGTTCAAGCAGACCAATCAAATGATATTGGGCTACTCGAAGGCACCAATAGCGCTTGTCCGAACAGACCAATACCCCGACCTGGTGATCTACCGGGCGACCCACCCTGGCTCGAACCGGGGCCGGAGCCCCTCGGGCGTGCGCGCGAGCGGGTAGACGTCGCGGTCGTCGGCGTGGAACCAGAGCGGCTCGGAGCCCTCGTCCGGGGCGAGCTCGACCGGCGCGTGGCGCGGCGACCACTCCTCGAGGAGCGCGTCGAGCGCGTCGAGCGCGCCCTCGAGGGACTCGGTCGGTCCGGCGATGAAGCGCGCGCGGTCCGCGCGAGGCGGCGCGGGGAAGCGCCCGAGCAGGGGATCGAGCTCGAGCTGCAGGCAGCGGACGACCTCGCGCCGGGTGAGCGGCGGCACCACGCGCGGCAGCTCCGGGATCACGCGTCGGAAGACGTCCTCGTCGAAGACCATCACGCCGTGCGTCCGCACGGTCGGTGAGCACGGGTGCTCCGGCCAGCGCTCCTCGGTCAGCTCGTCGGCGAGCTCGGCGAGGGGCGGCAGCAACAGGACGCGCCCGCTCGCGGTCCGCGGCGCCACGAACACGCCTCCGCAGTCGCCGCCACACATCTCGCAGCTCTGCAGGTTGACCGCCGGCTCGTCCCAGCGGGCGAGCTCGAGCCACGTGCCGATCTCCACGCCGTCCGCCCACAGCCCGTCCCGGCCGACCCCGCGCCGCCCCCGCTCCAGCTTCTTCGGAAGCCACATGACGCCCAGCGTGATCCTCTGCGCGCGAGAATCAACTCACCCGAGGACGTCCAGCTGAGCCCATTCGCGCCAGAATCAGCGCAGTTGGCGACAAGGGTCGGCGCGGCGCGGCTGGCGTGAGATTCTGGGAGGATGAACGGTCTTCTCTTTCGCGTGCTCCTCGGCTTGTGCCTCCTCAACGTCGGCTGCGACGCCGAACAGGTCCCCTCCGACGCCGGCGCCGACGGCGCGATCTCGGACGACGGCGGGCTCGGGCCGGACGCCGCGCCGGACGACGCCGGGCCCATCGACGCCGGCCCGCCGCCCGAGCCCGAGCCCGACACGGAGCTCGGCGACGCCTCGGAGGAGCGGTGGGTGTTCATGCAGAGCCACCTGCACACCACCGGGTTCCACACCTGCGCGGATGAGCCGACGATGCCGACGGGGCCGGAGGCCGACTGCTACACGAGCGAGGGCATCACCGCGTTCCTCGCCGAGGCGCTCGAGGGGGACGCGCGCGACATGATCATCACCGATCACAACAACATCGACGCGTGGTTCGATCCCGCGTTCGCGCCGCTCGCCGACGCCGCGATGAGCCGCTACGCGACGCCGCTCCGCGGCACCGAGTGGAGCAGCCGCGACGGGCACATGACGCTGCTCTTCCCGACCGAGGTGGTGAGCGACAACATGGCCGCCATCACCAACGGCTGGGTCTTCGCGGCCGGCAACCTCGTGCCGGTCTCGGGCGCGTCGGACTACCAGATGACGATCGACAGCGTGCACGCGGCGGGCGGGCTCGCGATCATCAACCACCCCGAGCTGCTCATCCACGCCTTCCCCGAGGACAGCCTGGACGCGGACGGCGTCGAGGTGGGCATCCCGCCGAACCCGCTCGACGACGTGGGCGGCGGCGCGGTCAGCGCGCACTCCGCGGCCGAGGCGCGGCGCTTCTGGCAGCGACGCCTGACGAGCGGGCAGCGCCTGACGGGCACCGCGGGCGCCGACCACCACCACGGCGGCGGCGACATCCCGGGGCTCGAGTCGCCGACCTTCGGGCTGGCCGTGAACCTGATCCGCGTCGACCCCGAGCTGCCCGACACCGAGGACGTGGCCGCGGCGCTCGCCGATCCGGACACCACCATCGACCAGCGCACCGCGATCGTGATCGACGCGGTCCGGCGCGGGCACGTGATGATCGTCGAGGACGAAGACGCGGCCCGCGTGTTCGTCGGCGCCGACGTCGACGGCGACGGCCGCTTCCACGACGCGCGCGCGGGCGACTGCGTCAGCGACGCGGGCGACGAAATGCGGGTCCGCGTGCGCATCGACAACCCCTCATCGTCGTTCGGGAGCAGCCACTACAACCTCGAGATCTGGACCGACGCCGACGACGCAGACCCGGAGTGGTTCGTGGAGGTCGACTACGACGACGGCTTCCCGGTCGACTCGCGCTACGAGCTCGACGAGTCCGACCCCTTCGCGATCACGATCACGCTGCCCGTCTTCCCGGCCGAGCGCCGCTTCGTGCGCTTCGTGCTCGTGCGCGACGTGCTCGGCCCGATCAACGACACCGAGGTCGTGACCAACCCGATCTACTACGGCGACTGGGCCGAAGAGTGCGCGGGAGCCGCCCCGCTCTTCTGAGCTGCCCGTCAATTCTCGCTCGCGCGGACGCGCAAGGGGTGTTCGGTGACGTCCTCGTGCTCCATCAGACCTTCGGCTTCCTGGAGGCGGCGGCCGTAGAGCTTCGACAGGGGCGCGGCGGTGAGCCCGTGCAGGAGGACGCTGGCGAAGACGGTGAGGATGACCACGGCGAACACCTCGTCTCGGTGGGGCATGGTCCCGTCCTCGATCAACAGGAGCGCGAAGAGGAGTGACGCGAGGCCACGAGGACCGAACCAGCCCAGGAAAGAGGTGGTGTCGAGACGCGCCCGCGCGCCGAGCATGGAGAGGCCCACAGGCACCATGCGGACGACGGTGAGGCTCGCCGCGACGTAGAGCCACGAGCGCCAGGTCGAACGAGCGAGCGCGGGCCCGATCAACAGCGCGCCGAGCGCCGTGAAGACGAGGAGCATCAGGAACTGCCCCTCCGCCTCCACGAAGGCGTAGAGGTCATCGATCTGGTCGCGCTGGGTGTGACCCAGGCCCAGCCCGCCGACGAAGGCCGCGAGGAACCCGTTGCCCCCGGCCGCCTCGGCGACCCCGAACGCGAGCAGCGCGAGCGCCATCCCCGACAGTCGCCGGAAGTCCTGCGTCATCCAGTCGGCCTCGCTGGCGCGCCGCACGAGCCAGCCGCCCGCGACGCAGATGGCGAGGCCGATCGCGGGGCCGAGCACGACCTGCTGCCCGATGAACCACGCCCAATCCCCGGCGCCGCGCGCGTGACCCGAGGCGAGGCTGATGAGGACGACCACGACGGGGAGCGCGAGCCCGTCGTTGAGCCCGCTCTCGACGTTGAGCGCCTGCCGGATCCGGGCCGGCACGCCGCGCGCGTGCAGCACGGACTGACTCAGCGCCGCGTCCGTGGGCGCGAGGATGGCGCCGAGCAGAGCCGCCTCCAGGACGCCGAGCGACGGGAAGAGGAGCAGGGCCATCCCCGCGCCCGCGGCGATGACGAGGGGCATCGCCACGCCGAGCAGCCGGGCGGGGAGCCCCGCCTCTCGCCCCAGCGACCGCACGTCGATCCGGGCCGCGTCGGCGAAGAGCACGAGCGCGAGCGTCACCTCCCCCAGGACGTGCAGCGCGCCGCCCTCCACCTCCATGTCGACGAGCCCGAGCCCGCTACCGCCGATCGCGAGGCCGACCCCCACGAAGACCATGGGCGCCGTGATCAGCGTCCCCGACAGTCGTCGCGACACGAGGCCGAAGAGGAGGAGCAGCGCACCGACCAGGATGACGATCGTCAGGAACATGGCCGAACCGGAAGGCGCCTCGCGTTCGATTCACGGCTTCGGGATGCGGAGGGTGGCGCTGACCATCGCGGTGCCGCTCAGGGCGTAGATCAGGACCAGGGGGTGCAGCTGCCAGGGGCCGAGCTGGATCACGCCGAGCCACAGGTCGTCGTGCACGGCAGACATGCCGAAGGCGACGGCGAGCGCGGCCACGAGCGCGAGGCTGGTCGGGATGGGCGTGCCCTCGAAGTGGCTGACCTTGCCCTCGTGGGTGGTCAGCGACTCGGCGGTGACGTTGAACCGCGCCAGCCGGCTGATGCCGCAGCCGACGAAGTAGACGAGCACCACCGCGTCCCAGCCGCCGCGCATGCCGAGCGCGAAGCCGAGCGCGGCCGGGGCGACGCCGAAGGAGACGACGTCGGCCAGGGAGTCGAGGTCGGCGCCGAACGGTGAGCTCCGCTGTCGCCAGCGGGCGACGCTCCCGTCCAGGACGTCGCAGACGAGCGCGATCGGGAACAGGCCGAGCGCCACCCACATGGCCGCCCGGTCGAGCGAGGCGACGTAGCTCATGCACAGGAGCACCGCGCCCATCCCGGCCGCGCCGTTCGTGAGCGTGATGAAGTCCGCGAGCGAGAAGCTGCGGAGCATGGTGAGCCGCTTCGGCCGCGGGCGGTCCTCGGCTGACTCTCCGGGGGCCGCTGGCTCAGCTCGATCGTGATCCATCGTGTCTTCCATCGCGGCCCGGCCCTTGCGCCACCGCCCGCGGCGCCCACTTTCGTCGTAGACACGTGTCTCGCGCAAGCAACGCGGTAGAGCCGGTCCTCTTCGGGCCGGACGATGACCACCCGCTCCACGTCAGGCTCGCGCGTCGCACGGCGCGGGTGCTCTGGCTCGCGGGCCGGGGATTCGTGCGCGACGAGGGCTTCCACCACGCGTCGGCCCTCGCCTTCGACACCGTGCTCGCGCTGGTGCCGCTCCTCGTGATCGTCGCCGGGGTGCTGCGCGCGCTCGGGGCGTGGAATCAGTTCCTCGGCTCGACCATCGAGCCGTGGCTGGAGATGACCCTCGGGCAGAGCCCCGAGAACATGGTCACGATGCGCGAGGCCTTCACGAAGGTCATCGAGCTGGGCGAGAGCGCCGACGTGACCGCGCTCGGCTTCATCGGGGTGGTCGCGCTGCTCTACCTCGTCTTGATCCTGCTGACGACGGTCGAGACCACGCTCAACCGCATCTGGGGCGCGCGCCGCCCCCGCACCCTCATGCGCCGAGCCGTCGACTACGCGGCGATCCTCTTCGTGATCCCCCTCGGCCTCGTGCTGGCCACCGTGCTCGGCTCCGGGCTGGGCGACTTCGCGTGGATGGGCGGCCTGCGCGGCGCTGTGCGCGAGGTGGTCGCGATGCTCGCGGTCTCGGGCGTGCTGACCTTCCTGTACCTGGTCATGCCGGCCGCCCGGAGCCGCTTCAAGTCCGCCCTCATCGGGGGCCTCGTGGCGGGCGCGCTGTGGCATCTGGGGCTGGAGGCCTACGCCCAGCTGCAGATCGGGGTCGCCCGCTACAACGTCATCTACTCCGGCTTCGCCACCCTGCCGCTCTTCCTCGTCTGGATCTTCGTCAGCTGGCTGCTGGTCCTCTTCGGCGCGGAGCTGGCCGCGGCGCACCAGGACGAGAGCGGCTTCCGCTGGCGCGTCCGCGAGGGAGAGGCGAGCGCGCGCACCCGCCACCGGCTCGGCGTGCGCTTCACGGCGGAGATCGCCCGCTCGTTCGTCCGAGGCGAGATGCCCCCCGACGTCCATCAGCACGCGGAGGAGTCGAGCATCCCCACCCGCCTGGCCGAGGACATCCTGGACGATCTGGCGCGCCACGGGATCCTGCTCCGCGCGCATCGAAACGGTGTGCCGACCTATGTGCTCAGCCGTGATCCGCGGACGCTCCGGCTGAGCGACGTGCTCGCCGCGCTGGACGAGTCGGCCGACCCGTACGAGCTGGGCCATCCGCGGAGCGACGAGGAGGCGAAGCAGCTGGCCGCGCTCGTCGATGATCTGGAGAAGGCGCCCGAGGGGACGCCGGCGAACCTCAGCCTGCGCGAGCTCGTCGAGTGGCTCGAGGCCGAGCACATCGAGCCCGAGCAGCGGCGGCACGCCCACTGATGCCCACCGGGGCGGGACGAAGATCCTGCTTGTAGCCTCCTGCCTCGACCCTAGAACGCAGGGACGGAGGTGGTGAGTTGAGCAGCTTGGAGGAGGCGGCCGCGAAGAGCGGTGATCGTCGCGGGACCGTGGCCCCCGGGGGGACCCCCATCGACTTCCAGGCCCTGGTCGAGGGGATCGACGCGATCACCTGGGAGATGGACACCGACGAGTGGCTCTTCACCTACGTGAGCCCGCAGGCAGAGGAGATGCTGGGCTATCCCCTGGAGCGCTGGCTCGAGCGCAACTTCTGGAACGAGATCCTCGTCCACCCCGATGACGCCATCTGGGCCGTCGACTTCTGCGTGTCGGCGACCCAGCGCAACGAGGATCACGAGTTCGAGTACCGCGCGAAGGCCGCGGACGGCCGCACGGTGTGGCTCAAGGACCTCGTCCGCGTGGTCGCCCGACCGGGCCGCTCGCCGCTCCTGCGCGGGGTGATGATCGACATCACCTCCGCCAAGGCCGCCGAGACGGAGGCGGAGCGCCTGCGACGGGAGCTGCTCGAGGCGCAGGAGCTCGCCCACATCGGGAGCTGGCAGTGGGTGGTCGCGGACGATCAGGTCACGTGGTCGGACGAGCTCTACCGGATCTACGGTCTCGACCCGAAGGGCTTCGGCGCGAGCTTCGCCGCGTACCTCGAGCGCGTGCACCCCGACGACCGGGAGCGCGTCCAGCAGACCATCGGCGGCCTCGTCCAGAGCGGCGGCTTCTTCGACTTCGAGGAGCGGATCGTGCGCCCCAATGGTGAGCTCCGCTACCTGCGGAGCCGCGGCCAGGCGGTGCTCGAGTCGGGCCGCGTGACCCGGCTCGTGGGCTCGTGTCAGGACATCACCGAGCAGAAGGAGGCCGAGGAGCGCGAGCGCACGCTCCTCTTCGAGCAGGTGGCTCGCCAGCAGGCGGAGTCGAGCCGCCAGCGTCTTCAGAACGTCTTCGAGCAGGCCCCCGCCGCCATCGCCGTGCTCGCGGGACCGAAGCTGGTGTTCGAGTCGACGAACGACGACTACGCGGCGCTCGTCGGGAGAGACGATCTGGTGGGCAAGCCCCTGCGGGAGGCGCTGGAGATCGAGCAGGAGACCATCTTCGAGCTGCTCGAGAACGTCTACCGGACCGGCGAGCCGTTCGTGGGCCGAGAGGTCCCGGTGCGCTTCCGGCCCGCCAACGGTGAGTGGCGCAGCGGCTGGTTCGACTTCGTCTATCAGCCGCTCCTGGAGGACGGAGGCGTGTACGGCGTCATGGTCCACGCCATCGACGTCACGGGGAAGGTCGAGGCGCGGCTGGAGCTCGAGGGCCTCACCGCGCGCCTCGCGGCCACGAACGAGGAGCTCGAGCAGTTCGCCTACGTGACCTCGCACGACCTGCGCGCGCCGCTGCGGGGCATCGCGAGCCTCGCGACCTGGATCGAGGAGGACGTGGGGGAGGCGCTCCCGCCTCGGAGCCGCGAGCACCTGGAGCTGCTGCGCTCTCGGGTGGCGCGTCTCGAGGGGCTCATCGACGGCATCCTGCAGTACTCACGCGCGGGCCGGCTCCGCGCGGAGGCCGAGTCCGTCGACGTGGGCAAGCTGCTCGACGACGTCCTGGACCTGCTCGCCCCGCCCCCCGGCGTCGTGCGGGTCGAAGGCGAGATGCCGACCGTCCGCGCCGAGCGCGTCCCGTTCCAGCAGGCGATGCAGAACCTCATCAGCAACGCGCTCAAGCACGGCGCGACGGAGTCGCCGCGCGTGGTCGTCCGCGCGAAGGAGCTCCCCGACGCGTGGGAGCTGTCGGTCGCAGACAACGGGCCGGGGATCGACCCCCGCTATCAAGACCGCATCTGGACCATCTTCCAGACCCTCAAGACCCGAGACGAGGTCGAAGGGACGGGCGTGGGCCTGTCACTCGTGAAGAAGATCGTGGAATCGCGGGGCGGCAGCGTGAGGGTCGACTCGACGCTCGGGCGCGGGGCGACGTTCCGGTTCACCTGGCCGAAGAGGTAGAGATTTGGAAAAGCAGCTGAAGATTCTCCTCGTCGAGGATGACGAGGTCGACGTGATGAACGTCAAGCGGGCTTTCGACAAGGCGCGCATCCAGAACCCCGTGGAGGTGGCCAAGGACGGCGTGCACGCGCTGAGTCTGCTGAAGGACCCGAGCTTCTCGAAGGAGCGGCTGCTCATCCTCCTGGACATCAACATGCCGCGCATGAACGGCATCGAGCTGCTGCGCGAGATCCGGAAGGACCCCGAGCTGCACTCGCTCCCGGTGGTGGTCCTGACCACCTCGGACGACGAGCGCGACAAGGTCGACGCCTTCGACCTCAACGTCGCCGGCTACCTGCTCAAGCCCGTGACGTTCCCGAAGTTCGTCGACATCCTCGACGTGTTGAACCGGTACTGGACCCTGGTCGAGTGGCCCTGAGCCCTGCCGAGCCGAACCTGCGCGTCCTGATCGTCGACGACGACCAGGTCGACCGGCTGTGGGCGCGACGCGCGCTCGCGCCCCTCTGCGTGGACGGCGGGCTCGGAGAGGCGGCGGACGCCGCGTCAGCCGAGCTGCAGCTCGGGACGGCGGAGTGGGACTGCGCGCTGGTCGACCATCAGCTGGGCGCGGACACCGGGCTCGAGCTGACCCAGCGCTTGCGCGCGGCGGGGCTCCGGGTCCCGGTCGTGATGTTCACGGGCCACGGCGACGAACAGGTCGCGGTCGCGGTGATGAAGGCGGGCGCGACCGACTACCTCTCGAAGAACGAGCGCACGCCCGAGGGGGTCCGGCGCGCGATCCGGAACGCGGTCGAGCTTGCGCGCGCGGCGAGAGAGCGAGAAGAGCTCGTCGAGCAGCTCGCGGCCGAGCGGGAGCGCCTCGAGCGGGCGGTCCGCGAACGGGACGACGTGCTCGCGATCGTGTCCCACGACCTGCGGAACCCCCTGTCGACCATCGCGCTCGCGGCCGATGAGCTCCCGGAGCTCGATCCCGCCGCGGTGACTCACATCGCCAAGGTGATCCGTCGCAACGTCAAGCGCGCCGAGCGTCTCATCTCCGATCTCCTGGACATCAGCCGCATCGAGCGCGGGGTGCTGACCCTGGACCTGCGCCCCTGCGACGTCGAGCGCGTGGGCCGCTCCGCGGTCCGCCACGCCGAGCTGATCGCGCAGCGGAAGGGCGTCTCCCTCGAGCTCCATGTGCGCGGCGACGGCGGGGACGTGCAGGCCGATCCGGACCGACTCTCGCAGGTGCTCGACAACCTGCTCTCGAACGCGATCCGCCACACGCCCGAAGGGGGTCGTGTGCTGCTGGCGATCGAGCACTCGGCCGAGGGCGCGCAGCTCGAGGTGCGGGACACCGGCCCGGGCGTGCCCAGCGAGGAGAGGGCTCGCCTCTTCGATCGCTTCTACCAGACCGGGCGGAAGAACGAAGGCGGGGCCGGGCTGGGCCTCGCCATCGCCAAGGGCCTCGTGGAGGCCCACCAGGGCAGCATCACCGTCGGCGACGCGCCCGAAGGCGGCGCCAGGTTCACGTTCCACATCCCGAGAACCTTGGCGACCCCGACCTACGCCGCGACGCCCTGAGGTTGGAGGGTCTGAACGCAGACCCTCCCCCCATGGGGCGAAGCGCCCATGGGGCCCCCCTCCCACCTACGGCGATTCGCGCGCTCCGCGCGCTCGGTCGCCGACCCCAGCGGCGGGGCGCTGGGGCCCCCGCGGCTCGCGCTTTCGCTTCGCGAAAGCTGGCCGCCTGCTTGGCGCGATGGAGTCGACCGCCCGGGGCCCCCGCGGCGCGGGGCTGGGGCCCCCGCGGCTCGCGCTTTCGCTTCGCGAAAGCTGGCCGCCTGTTCTGGCGCGATGGAGTCGACGGCGCGATGGAGTCGACGGCGCGGCTCGCGCTTTCGTTCCGCGAAAGCTGGCCGCGTGTTCTGGTTGGAGTGTTCTGGTTGGAGGGTCTGAACGCAGACCCTCCAACCTGCGGCGCTCCGCGCGCTGGCTCAGCGGCGGCGAAGGAAGAAGGCGCCGGCGCCGGCCAGGAGCAGCATGGCGAAGCCGTAGCCGCCAGAGCGACCCGGGACCGCGGCGCAGCTGATCGAGGCTTCACCCTCGGCCATGCACTCGCCGTCCATGCACATGGCGGTGCCGCGCGCGCTGGTGTCGACTTCGATGTCGAGCCGATCGCGGAGCTGCATGATGCAGGCGTCGACGCCGCCCTCGACGTCGACGTACTGGCCGTCGCAGAAGAGCGCGCCCGAAGGCTCGGTGCACTCGGCCTCGCAGCCGCCCTCCACGGTCGCGTAGCAGTCGACGTAGCCGTCCGCCTGACAGTCGACCTGACAGTCGACGTTGGCCTCGGCCTCGCAACGGCCCTGGCAGGACGCCTCGCAGCGGGCCATGCAGTCGGCCGACGGGGGCGTCGCCTCACAGGACGCGTCGCAGGAGCCGGCGTAGGTCGAGCGGCAGGAGGCCTCGCAGCGGGCCTGGGCGTCCATGTCCCCCGCCATGCCAGCGCACTCGGCCTCGCAGGAGGCCTCGACGGTCGCCTGGCAGTCGGCGCGGCAGTCGTAGGAGCCGGGGTCGACGGTGCAGGTGGCCTCACAGGCCGCCACGTCGCAGCTGGCTTCGCAGCTCGCCTCGGCGGTCGCGGTGCACGTGCCGTCGCAGCTGGCGTAGAGGTCGGCCGCGCAGGTCGCCTCGAGGGCGAAGGGCTCGCACATGGCCGTACATCCGCCGCCGATCAGGACCTCGCAGCGCGCGGTGGACGCGAGGTAGATGTCACCGCAGGCGCTCTGGGCGCTGGCGGTATGGGCGGTGAGAGGCAGGAGAAGCAGGGAAAAGAAAGGCAGCAGTCCAAGTCGCGATCGCATCGATCCTCCATCCGGGGTGCACCACCGGGCCGAAGCTATCGCCGAACCACCGGCGAGCAGTCGGGGGCTCCCCCACATGGCCGTTGGACGTAGGCCCGGCCCCGGAGCTTCATAGCGAAAAACCATCAATGATCTTCCACGCTTCCGAGCCACGCGTGGCGGAGGGCGTGAGGGGTCGCGCGCCGGAGGTTTGCGGGGTGCGCGGCTGCCGCCATAGTGTCGCGGTCATGGCAAGCCCCACCGCCGGGATCACCCTCAGCGATCCGACCTTCGAGCCGAAGGACCGACGCAACGCGTTCGAGCGCTTCTGGCTGAACCTCATCTCCGATGAGCGTGACCTGCCATTCATCCCGCTCGCGCTGCAGATGACCTTCGTGATCATCCCCCTCGCGGTGCTGCTCTACGTGCCCGGCGTCTTCCGCTGGTGGCTGGCGCCCGTGTACTGGGCGGTCGTCTTCCCCGGGTTCATGGACCGCTACATGCTGATGCTCCACAACGCGAGCCATCGGCGCCTGTTCAAGCGGAAGTACAACTTCTTGAACAAGTGGGTGCCGTGGGTGATCGGCATCTTCTGCGGTCAGACGCCGGAGACCTACTACATCCACCACATCACGATGCACCACGCGGAGGGCAACCTCCCGAACGACCTGTCGTCGACGATGAAGTACCAGCGGGACAGCCGCATCGCGTGGCTGCGCTACTTCTTCCGCTTCTTCTTCTTCATCCTCTTCGACATGACGCGCTACCAGCTCCGCAAGAAGCGCTACCCGCTGCTGCGGAAGATGCTGATCGGAGAGCTGTCGTTCTACGCCATCACCGCGGCGATGATGTTCGTCAACTGGCAGGCGACGGTGACCGTCTTCGTCGTGCCGCTCGTGGTCATTCGCATCCTCATGATGGCCGGCAACTGGGGTCAGCACGCCTTCGTCGACCCGGACGATCCGAGCAACGACTACAAGAGCGCGATCACGTGCATCAACGCGCGCTACAACCACCGCGGGTTCAACGACGGCTACCACATCAGCCATCACCTGGTGGCCAACCGGCACTGGACCGACCACCCGGCCGAGCTGCAGGAGAACCTCCAGGCCTACGTCGACAACGACGCGATCATCTTCGAGGGCATCGACTTCTTCATGGTCTGGCTGTACCTGATGCTGGGTCGGAAGGACTGGCTCGTGGAGCGCTTCGTCGATCTCCGCGAGGAGAAGCGCAGCAAGGAAGAGATCCTCGCGCTCTTCGAACGTCGCCTGAAGAAGTTCTCGCCCGAGCAGCTCGCCGCGCTCCAGAAGTAGCCGGCTTGGCCTCGGAGAGCGTCGCCCTATAGTGGCGCTCGGAGGACGACGCATGGACACGATCGCGGTGCTGGGGATGGGGCTCTTGGGGCGGGGGTTCGCGGAGAACCTCCTCGCGAAGGGCCACGAGGTTCGGGTCTGGAACCGCACCGCGAGCCGGTGCGAGCCGCTCGTCGAGCAGGGCGCGGTCGCGGCCGAGACGCCCGAAGAGGCGGTGCGAGGGGCCGCCCGCGTCCACCTCGTGCTCGCGGCCGACGACGCGGTCGAGGCGGTCCTCGCCGCGCTGCGGCCCGGCCTCGGCGAAGGCGTCTACGTCGTCGACCACAGCACGAACCTGCCCGCGGGCGTGGCGGCGCGCTTCGATCGCCTGCGCGGCGAGGGCATCCTCTACGTGCACGCGCCGGTCTTCATGGGTCCGAAGAACTCACGCGAAGGCACGGGCCTGATGTTGCTCAGCGGCCCGGCCGAGGACGAGACGGCCCTCCGCCCCGCGCTCGAGACGATGACGGGCCGCGTGCTCCACCTCGGCCCCGAGCCCGACAAGGCGGCCAAGCTCAAGATCACCGGCAATGGCATGCTCATCATGCTCACCGCGGCGATGGGCGACCTCTTCCGCATGGGCGAAGCGTCCGGCGTCACCACGGACGAGATCCTCGCGCTCTTCGATCAGTTCTCTCCCACCGCGTCCGGCATGGGCCGTCGCGCGCTCGCCTCGGGCGACCAGCCAGTGGGCTTCGAGATGACGATGGCGCGCAAGGACGTGCGCCTGATGCTCGAGACGGCCGGCGACGCGCAGCTCACCGTCCTCCCCTCCGTCGCCGCCGCCATGGACGCGGCGATCGAGGCGGGACGCGGCGCCGAGGACTTCGCGGCCCTCGCCGACCCGAAGCGCGGCTGACGCCGCCCGATTTTTTTTCGTTTCTCCACGCAACCTCCCAAGCGTTCGCGCGATGCGTCACGCGAACTGGCCGATACACGGCAAGGGAGGGAAGAGATGCTGACGAACGATTGGGCGCGCAGGAGCGCGCCGTGGGTGATTTGCGCCCTGACCATGGTCGGGTGCGATGGAATGGTGATGTGCCCGGAGGGCGCGGAGCTCGTGGAGGGCGAGTGCGTGATGCCGCCGGACGCCGACGTGCCGATGGACGGGGACGTGCCGATGGACGCCGAGGCCCGGATGGACGCCGAGGCCCCGATGGACGCCGAGCCCCCGATGGACGGCGCCCCGCCGATCATGGAAGACGGCGGGCGAATGGACGAGGACGGGGGCACGACGCCGCCCGACGGCGGGGTGCCGCCGGACCTGCCCGACTCGGGTCCTCCCACCTGTCCGACGCCCGACACGTGGTACCGCGACTGGGACCGCGACGGGCGTGGAGACCCGGCCGCGAGCGTCGAGAGCTGTGACCCGGTCGACGGCTTCGTGATGAACGCCGACGACTGCGACGACGGCTGCGACACATGCTGGACCGGCGCGTCCGAGCTGTGCGACAGCCGCGACAACGACTGCAACGGCAGCGTCGACGAGGGCGTGACGTCCACGTTCTATCGGGACGGGGACGGCGACGGGCACGGCAACCCCGCCATGACCTCGACCGGCTGCTCCGCGCCGAGCGGCTTCGTCACGAGCGACACCGACTGCGACGACACCTGCGCCGCCTGCTACCCCGGCAACACCGAGACCTGCGACGGCGAAGACAACGACTGTGACGGGAGCACCGATGAGGGGCTCTTGACCACCTACTACGCCGACGCGGACGCCGACGGACACGGCGACGCGTCAGCCAGCGTCAGCGCGTGCACCGCGCCCGCGGGGCACGTCACCGTCGGCGACGACTGCGACGACACCTGCGCCGCCTGCTATCCCGGCAACACCGAGACCTGCGACGGCGAGGACAACGACTGTGACGGGAGCACCGATGAGGGGCTCTTGACCACCTACTACGCCGATGTCGACGGCGACGGACACGGCGACGCCTCCACGGCCGTCAGCGCGTGCAGCGCGCCCAGCGGGCACGTCACCGTCGGCGACGACTGCAACGACACCTGCGCCGCCTGCTACCCGGGGCGGGCGGAGGTCTGCGACAGCGAGGACAACGACTGCGACGGGAGCACCGACGAGGGCGTGCTGAGCACCTTCTATCGAGACATAGACGGTGACGGCTTCGGCGTGACCTCCTCGAGCACCCAGGCTTGCCGTCAGCCCGCCGGCTACGCGGGCACGGGCGGCGACTGCAACGACGCGTGCGCGACGTGCAACCCGTCCGCGACGGAGGTCTGCGACACCCTCGACAACGACTGCGACGCGGGCGTGGACGAGGGCGTGCAGACGCGCTTCTACCGAGACGCGGACGGCGACGGGCACGGGCTCGCCTCGAGCAGCGTGCTCGCTTGCAGCGCGCCGAGCGGTCACGTCACCTCGATGGACGACTGCGACGACACCTGCGGCGTCTGTTACCCCGGCAACGCCGAGGTCTGTGACGGCGAGAACAACGACTGCGACGCCGACGTCGACGAGGGCGTGCTCGACACGTTCTACCGCGACGGCGACGGCGACGGGCACGGCCGCGACGACATGACCACCTTCGCGTGCTCGCCGCCGAGCGGCTACGCGGGCATGGGCATGGACTGCGACGACGCGGCGTCTTCGACCTACCCGGGCGCGAGCGAGCTCTGCAACGCCATCGACGACGACTGCGACGGCAGCCGCGACGAGACGTTCACCTGCGTCGAAGGCGAGAGCACCGGCTGCACGACCTCGTGTGGCACGCGCGGCACGGGCACCTGCACGACGTCGTGCGAAGAGCCCGACGCCGCCGCGTGCACGCCGCCGACCGAGACGTGCAACTACGTCGACGACGACTGCGACGGGTATCTGGACGAGTATCTGTTCTCGGCGGGCTCGCCGAGCATCTACGCCAGCGGGAGTCGGCTGGAGCGGCCCCGCGCCTTCGAGTGTCAGGGTGACGTGTGTGCCTTCTTTCACTCGGCCGGACAGGTCTTGGGGTGGCGCATGGAGCGCGACGGAACGGTGCTCCGCTCCGCCGTGCCCCACGCCGGCAACGACACCTTCGACGTCGGCTACCGGAGCGGTGACTCGCGCATCGCGTACGCCTACGCCGAAGGCTCACAGATCCGGGTCCGCCTGCTCGACGTGGGCACACTCAACTCCGTGAGGAGCGCCACGATCCCCGTGAGCACACCCTACCTCCGGGTCGTCGTGGACTCGACCTCGGCGTGGGTCTACGCCCGCGTGGGGAGCTGGATCAACCGCTACCGCATCAACAAGAGCACCGGCGCGTGGGACGGTGTCACGGACTCCGTCACGCTCACCGACCTGCCCTTCGACGTCGACGCGTCTCGCCACTTCGGAGAGCCGCACTACGTCAGCTACGTCACGCCGTACTCGCACAACGCGGTGTTCATCGGACGGGTGTCGTCCAGCGGCGCGCTCACCACCGAGACGATCGCCTCGATGCCGAGCGGGGTCACGGCCATCGATCCGGCGATCGGGACCGCGCCCGACGGACAGATCGTCGTCGCGTGGGCTGAGCGCGGCAGCAACTACTTCGTGAACCGCATTCGACGCGCCCACAAGACGAGCTGGTCGGCCACGCCGGCCATCGGGACGCTCCGCATGGGTTGGACGACTTCGGATGGAGAGGGCGCCCCCAACCTCTTGATCGACGTGGGCTACGCCCGAGGGAGCGCCGCGCATGAGGTCTTCCACGTGGTCACCTCGCAGCGGTTGTGGAACTCGACCTCCCCAGAGCTCGGTGACGTGGGTGCGTACACGATCCAGCGCTCGAGCGGGGGCACTTCGGTCGACGAGATCGGGGTGGGAGGGAGCCGACGCCGACACGGAGGCGTGGCGGCTGCTCCGTCGATGGACACGTCGTTCGTCGTCTTCTACGAGCACACCGTCACCGGAGGCACCTGGCGACCGATCGGCTGCTGAGCGGAGCGTTCGACGAGATCGCGGCGCCTTCCCTCGGGAGGGCGCCGCGTCTCGTTCAGGACCAGGTGACGCGGTAGCGGATGACCACGGTCGGCACGCCATGGGCGCGCTCGTCGGCGGGCGTGAGGGAGACGTCGACGGACGCGTCGGAGGCGCCGCTCAGCGGGAGGCAGACGCGGAGGAACTCGCTCGAGATCTCCGCGTACCAGGGCGCGAGGTGAGACGGCGTGCCGCTCCGCACGACCAGCGCCTCTCGGTCGCCCTGCTTGTCCACCTGGACCCGCCCGAAGTCGAAGTAGCGCCCCGCGATGCGGGGCAGCGCCTGCGTCACCGCCATCGGCGAGGCGAGCCCGAGGATCCAGCGATAGACGCCCTTCAGGTCGTCCTCCGCCTGGCCCCGCGCGCGACGCCGCGCGTACTCGGAGAAGCTCTTCCCGGTCAGCTCCGCGATCACCTGGGTGACGGGCACGATCGGGGCCGTGTCATACCAGCTGGCGGCGAGGAAGGGCTGCCGCATGAACGCGCGGAGCGCGTCGCTGGGCAGCTCCGCGAGCACCCGATCGACGCCGCCGGTCACGTCCGCCGCGAGCGCCTGGACCAGCGCTCGGTAGGCGAGACCCTTCATGCGGAACGGGCTCTTCCCCGGCTCCCAGGGCCACTCTTCTACCGCTATCGACATCCCCCGATGGGAATGTACGTCAGTTCGTGGTCACGCTGAACCGGCCGTGAAGCGAGCGAGGGCGTCGGCGAGCTCGATCGCCTGCGTCTTCTGGATGTTGTGACCGCCTTCGTCGAAGGCGAGGCGTGGGCCGTCGGGGAGCTCGCGCGCGAGGGAGAGGCCGATGGTCTCCTCGACGAGGCGGTCGTCTCGCGCCCAGGCGAGCAGGGTGGGGCAGCGGACGCGGCGCGCGGCGGCGCGGTGATCGGCGAACGAGATCTGGGAGAAGATGCGCGTCGTCTCCACCAGCTCGCCCAGCGGCGTCGACGCCGGGAAGCCCGCGCGCCGGAAGCCTCGTTTCATCGGCGCGGCGAGCAGCCGCGGGATTCCGGGCACGCCGAGCAGGCGCGCGACGTCGGGGCTGCGCAGGGTGCGGCGCGCGAGCCGATGGACGTGGAGCCCCACCGACGCGAGCAGCGCGAGGCGCTCGACCCGCGGCTCCTCCGCCGCCACCGCCATCGCGAGCGGACCGCCCATCGAGTGCGCAAGGAGAGTGACGCGATCGAGACCGAGCGCGTCGATCGCATCTCGCACGAAGCGCACGCGGTCGGGGAGGCGCGCGCCGGTGCCGGTGCGGACGGGCGTCGCGCCGAAGCCCGGTTGATCCAGCCGCACGAAGCGCACGCGGCCGTCGAGGGCGGAGGCGAGCCAGCGGAAGTCGCGCACCGAGCCGGGCAGGCCGTGGATCGCGAGCGCCGTCGGGCCCGCGCCCTCCTCGGTGTACGCGAAGGGGCCGCGCTCGAGGCGCGCCAAACGAATGGACGGGTCGCTAGGCGACTCGGGCACGCTCACGAGGGACCTCCGCGAGTACGAGCATGCATGCGGCTCGACGGTCGCAGCCTCACCAGCCGGCGACCCAGGTGAGGGCGAGCCAGCTCGCGACGGGGATCGTGACGATCGAGAGCACGCTGGTGGCGACGATGGCGCGGCTGGTCCGCTCCGCGCCGACGCCGAGCTGCTGGGAGATGGCGAAGGTGGTGATCGCGGCCGGCATGGCGGCGAGCAGGCAGAGCACCTGGGCCTGCGCGGGCGTCAGCCAGCCCACCGAGTGGAAGCCGAACGCGACGCCGAAGCTGAGCGCGGGGAGGAAGAGCAGCTTCACGCCGAGGTGCACGACGTCGCCGCCCTCGATGCGCCGCAGCCGCGCGCGCTGGGTGAAGAGGTAGAGCCCGAGCAAGAAGAGCGCGACCGGCGCGGCCGAGCGGCCGAGCGGCTCGATCACCGTGTCGACGAGCATCGTGTCGAGGAGGCTCCGCGCGTCACCCGGCAGCGCGTGCGCCGCGAGTCCCGCCACCGGCGCCCAGAGGAGGGGCTGCCTGGCCAGGGCCTTCGCGCTCTCTGCGAAGCCGTCCCCGCGCCCGCTCCAGCGGAGCAAGAGCAGCGGGCCGACGCTCAGCGCGAGGGTCACGTGCACGGCGACCGCGACGGCCGCGAGCCCGAGCGCGTCTTCGCCGAGCACCTGCTCCACGACGGGCAGGCCGAGGTAGGCGACGTTGCCGAACGCGACGATCAGCGCGAGGGTCGGCGCCTCCTCGGGGAAGAGGGCTCTGACGGTCAGCGCGCTCACGGCGAGCACGAGCGGGATGAGGAGCCAGAAGCCGGGCTCGGTCGGGAGCGCGAAGTCCGCGTCCACGAGCCCACGGAAGACCAGGGCCGGGAACGCGAAGTAGAGCGCGTACCGGTTCAGGTGATCGACGGCCGCGTTCGGATCGGGGAAGAGCCGGACGGCGCCCGCCGAGGCTCCGAGGAGGATGGGCGCGCCCAGCGCCAGCGCAGCGAGCCAGAGCTCCACGCGCCGGGCGTGTCACGTCAGCCGACCGCGCGCACCCCGACGCCCTGCTGGGAGAGGTGATGGCGGAGCACGCGGATGCTGCGGATCAGCTCGAGATCATGCGGGAGCCGGGTCCGGGCCTCTTCGAGCCGGAGCATGAGATCCAGATGGCGGCCGGCCTCGAGCAGGTACACCACCTCTTCTCGGGACACGAAGTCCTCCCAGCGGCGGCGGACCCGGCTCTCCGACGGCCGCGGCACACGCGGTCGGACGGCGTGGAAGCCGGACTCGCGCGGGGGATTCTGGTCGTGGTCTCGGCTCATGCTGCGTTCCGTTCTGGACAGATGCCTTCTGCCTCAACGGAACGGCCGACGACCGGCGAAGCTTGAGGGTCAGGGCCCGGTGATCTGCAGCGTGTAGGGCCCGGTGGCGGTCGAGAACGAGCTGGCCTGCACCTGCCAGCGTCCCGCTTCGGTGAGGTTCAGGGTGAGCCGGGAGTTGAGCCCGCCGCCGCCGTCGTCGTCGGTCCACTGCTGGCCCGAGGGCGAGACCACGATGAGGTAGGTGTCCACGCTGGGCGAGGTCAGGTGGATGCCGACGGTGCCGCTCGCCGGCCAGTCGAACTGGTAGACGTCGACGAACTCGCCTCCCGAACGGACCTGGTCTCCCTGCTGCAACGTGCCGGTGAGGGTCTGGCCCGGCTGCATCACGTTGGTCTGCGGCTGGGGCACGCTGCTCCGGTCGAGCCGCACGGCCGTCGTCTGACCGGCCTGCACCTGGACCGTTCCGCGGGCCACCACCACGCCACGCTCGCGGATCTCGAGCGTGTGCGGCCCCTGCTCGATCCGGACCTGCTGGCCCGAGACGATCGTGCCGCGCGACGAGCCGTCCACGATGAGCTCGCCGGTGGCCACGTCGCTCTGCACCGTCACCGTGCCGATGGACCCGGCGTAGCCGTCCTCCTCTTCAGTGTCGGAGCTGAGGAGCACCACCGCGACCACGATGCCGCCACCCACGAGCAGCAGGCCACCGAGGAGGACGGCCGCGACCAGCCCGAGCGCGAGCCCGCCGCCTCCGCCTCTCTTGGGCTGCGCCGCCATGGTCCCCGGCGAAGCGGTGCCCCAGCCTGGCTGTGAGGGGGCCGCGCCGTAGCTGGGCGCCGATCCATAGCCGGGCGACGAGCCGTACGAGGGCGGCGGCGTGCCCGGCGCGCTCCCGAAGCCGCCGTGTGAGCCGGGGGACGAGGCGTAGCTCGGCGCGTGGGTGCCCGGGGCGCTCCCGAACGCGGCGGGGCCCGTCTGGAACGCGCCGGCCTGCGGCGTCTGGAGCACCGCGGTCTGCGGCACCCGCCCTCGATCGGGCGCGCCCGAGGTCGGCGGCATGCCGGCCGACGCCCCGCGCGCCCGCCGGAGCTCCTCCAGCATCTGGGCCGCGTTCTGCGGCCGCTGCGAGGGCTCCTTCGCCAGGCACCGGTCGACCAGCCGCGCGAGCGGGTCGGGCACGTGCGGCGCCACCGCGGACAGCGGCGGGTGAGGCTTGGTGCACGCGTTGACGACGATCGCGCTCGCCGTCTCTCCGTCGAACGGCGTCTTGCCGCAGAGCGCCTCGTAGAGCATCGCGCCGAGCGCCCAGACGTCGGCGGCCGGCCCCACCCCCTTCGCGCTCATCGCCTGCTCGGGCGCCATGTAGTGCGGCGTGCCCATCGCGATGCCGGTGTGGGTCACGCTCTGCTTCTGCCCGTCCATCTCGCGTGCGATCCCGAAGTCGAGGATCTTCATGACCTCGGTGCCGTCCTTCTTGCGCTGCAAGAAGATGTTCTCGGGCTTCAGGTCGCGGTGCACGATGCCGACGTCGTGCGCGGCCGCGAGCGGGTCGAGGATCTGCTCGAACCAGTCGATGAGCTGGGCCGTGGGCACGGGCCCCCCCGCGAGCCGATCGCGGAGCGGCGCCCCGTCGAGCAGCTCCATCGCGACGAACGGCGAGCCGTCCTGCGAGTCGAAGCCCGCGTCGTAGATCTCGACGATCCCCTCGTGCCCGATCTGGGCGGGCGCGCCGACCTCGCGCAGGAAGCGCTGCTTGGCCGCCTCGTCCTTGGCCACGTGCTCGAAGAGGATCTTGAGCGCCACCGTCTTGTGCGACATGTGGTGCTTGGCTTCGTACACCGCGCCCATGCCGCCCTCGGCGATCTTGCGAATGATGCGGTAGCGACCGCCGATGAGCCGATCTTCGAGCCCTGCCAAGCGCTGCCCCCGTGTGCGCGGAGGATACCGGAAGGAGCCCGCCGAGGCATCCATCACTCGACGGCCTCAGCGCACGTCGCGTGATAATCTCGGCGCGTGATTCGCAGCGCCGCCCTCTTCACCTGCATCGCTCTCCTCGCCGCTTGCCACCAGCCCCCCGCGCCGGCCCTCGACGGGAGCGTCGCGCCGGACGCGAGCCCTGCGCTCGATGGAAGCGCCGACCTCGACGCGGGGCTCGAGCTCGACGCGGCCCTCCGCGACGCCGCGCTCGACTCCGGTCGCGCGGACGACGGCGGCTCGGTGGACGCCGGACCGCCGGTGGAAGGCGTCATCTCGGGGAGCTGCGACGAGATCGACACCGAGCTGATCGATCCCATGGCGTTCCGGTTCGAGAACGAGATCACCTTCCCCGTGCGCCTCATGGAGTCCGATCTCGCGCACTTCACCGACGGCGCGCGTCAGGTGCTGTCCGACGGGACCGTCGGCGGGAGCAGCGTCTACAGCGAGGCGATGTCGTTCGAGGTCCTCGCCCGCTGCGAGGGCGCCACGCTGATCGCGAGCGAGCCCTTCATTCGATACATGGACGAGAGCGGCACCCGGACCGATCTTCTGGTCGAGATCGAAGGGAGCCGCGTCGGCGTGAGCGTGACGCGCGCCGTCCACTTCCCCCGGGCCGACCCCTACCCGCTCTCCGAGGCGCAGCGGCTCCTCATGCGGAAGCTCGAGGACATCGAGGAGAGCAGCGCCAACGTCGACGACCGCGATCGGTGGGTGAAGCAGATCCTCCACGTGATGGCCTACGCGCCCATGCACGCCGACATGTTCCGGATGGCGTGGGAGATGACGCCCGTGGAGATGCGCCACGACACGATCCTCCTCGTGACCGTCACGAACGGCGAGGACGAGTTCATCTACGACAACGAGCTCTGAGCCGTCGGGCGCTTCGCTGTCAGAGGCCCTGCTCGCCGATGCGGTGCTTGGGGTTGTCGGCGTCGAGCGCGGCCTTCGCGGCCGCCTCGCGGCGCTCGCTGTAGCGGTCGACGAGCATCTCCCGGATGTCTCGCGTCAGCAGCGTGAACTTGTAGAGCTCCTCCATCACGTCGACGACCCGGTCGCGGTAGGGCGAGTCCTTCATGCGCCCGTCGTCGTGGAACTCGTCGTAGGCCTTCGGGACCGAGGACTGGTTGGGGATGGTCAGCATCCGCATCCAGCGCCCGAGCACGCGCAGCGTGTTGACGACGTTGAAGGACTGCGAGCCGCCGCTGACCTGCATCACGGCGAGGGTGCGACCCTGGGTCGGCCGCACCGCGCCGAGCGACAGCGGGATCCAGTCGATCTGGTTCTTGAACACGCCCGTGATCGCCCCGTGCATCTCCGGGCACGACCACACCTGCCCCTCGGACCAGATCGACAGCTCGCGCAGCCGCTGGACCTCCGGGTGATCCTCGAGGTCGGGGGCCTTGATCGGCAGCTTCCCCGGATGGAAGAAGCGCACCTCGCAGCCGAGCGCCTCGAGGACGCGCCCCGCCTCCTCGGCGAGCAGGCGAGAGTAGGAGCGCTCGCGCAGCGATCCGTAGAGCATCAAGATGCGTGGCGGGTCCTGACGGATGGTGAGCGGCGGGAAGGCGGGCTTGGTCAGCGGCGGCGGGTGGCCGTCGTGATGACTCATGTCTTCTCCAGGTGCAGCGGGGAGACGGCAGGGTTGGGGGCGGGGAACCAGCCGCGGGTGCGGTTGGCGAACGCGACGAGCGAGAGCATCACGGGGACCTCGATGAGCACCCCGACCACCGTCGCGAGCGCCGCGCCCGAGGAGAGCCCGAAGAGGCTGATGGCGACGGCGACCGCGAGCTCGAAGAAGTTCGAGGTGCCGATCATCGCCGCGGGCGCCGCGACCGCGAAGGGCAGCTTCAGCACGCGGGCGAGCCCGTAGGCGATGCCGAAGATGCCATAGCTCTGGACCAGGAGCGGGATGGCGAGGAGGAGCACCCGCCCCGGCTGCGCGATGAGGGTCTCGGCCTGGAAGCCGAAGAGCAGCACGACGGTCAGGAGCAGCCCGATGATCGACGTCGGCTGGAGCTTCTTGCGCAGGCGCGCGACCGCGTCGTCGGCCGAGGCAGCGCGGGATCGCGCGAGGTACGCCCGGGTGAGCACGCCGGCCGCGAGCGGCACCACGACGAAGAGCACGACCGAGGCGACGAGGGTGCCCCACGGCACCTGTAGATCCGTGACCCCGAGGAGCAGACCGGCGATGGGGGCGAAGGCGAACACGAGCACGATGTCGTTCACCGAGACCTGGACCAGCGTGTAGTTCGCGTCGCCGCGGGTGAGGTGGCTCCAGACGAAGACCATCGCGGTGCACGGGGCGACGCCGAGCAGGATCATGCCTGCGACGTACTGCGCGGCGTCCTCGGGTGGGACGAGGCCGGCGAAGACGTGGTGGAAGAAGAGCACGCCGAGCCCGGCCATCGTGAACGGCTTGATGAGCCAGTTGACGACGAGGGTCAGAACGAGCCCCTTCGGGTTCTTGCGGACGTCGCTCAGGCACGACGGATCGACCCCGAGCATCATCGGGTAGATCATCAGCCAGATGAGCACGGCGACGACGAAGTTCACGCTCGCCCACTCCAGCGAGGCGACGACCTCGAAGGCGGCGGGGACGAGCAGCCCGAGCCCGACGCCGACGGCGATGGCCAGCGCGACCCAGAGCGAGAGGAAGCGCTCGAAGACCCCCATCAGAGCGACTCCACGAGCGCCTTGAGGAGGGCGACCGCGCCGGGCTCGACGCAGTAGCAGACGCGCGGTCCGTCCACGTCACCGCGGATCAGGCCTGCTTCCTTCAGCTGCTTGAGGTGCTGCGAGACGGTGGACTGCGCCAGCGGGAGCTCGCCCACGATGTCGCCGACGATGCACCCCTCCTGACGCACGAGGAGCCGGAGGATGGCGACCCGCGCGGGGTGCGCGACGGCCTTGGCCAGCCGCGCCAGCTGCCGGTTGGCCTCCGCCTCGTCGGTGGGCACGGGCGGCATTGGCTCGGCCGGGGGACAGCACGCCGCGGGTCTGGAAGGGGCCTTCAAACGCATATCGCCGATATACGATGATAGCCCGCGACGTCAACCTCCCGCGGGGTGTCCGCGGGAGGTCGGCGCGTGTCCGCGGCGTCAGATCAGGATCGACGTGCACACCCCCGTGGGGACGTCGCAGGTCAGCGGGTCGCAGCAGTCGGCGTCGCTCTCGCAGGTCGTGCCGCAGGTGCCGTCACCGCCGCAGGTGTAGCCGCCCGGGCAGTCGCCGCAGCGGTCGCAGGTCGGCGGCGGGGTGTCGGGGCAGTCCTCTCCGACCTCGAGGATCGCGCGGTCGTAGTGCACGCCGAGCGAGCCCGCGGCCTCGACGCGGCGCCCGAAGACGGAGCCGTAGATCTCGCTCTCTCCCGTGAACGAGATCGGCGCGCGCGGCGCGTAGAGGTTGCCGACGAAGGCCGAGGTGCCCTGGAGCGAGACCTCACCCGCGCCGCCGACGTAGACGCGCGTCGCCGCGGGGCGCTCCGGGTCGCCGAAGCTCAGGGTGCCGGCGCCCTGCAGCGTGCCGGCGATGAAGACGTCGAGCTCCCCCTCCGGGCCCAGCTCCACGTTCAGGCTCCCGGCGATGGTCACGTCGCCGCCCACGAAGAGCGCGGTGCGCCCCGCGACCTCCAGGGTGAGGCCGCCGGTCCCACCGATGCCGTCGAGGTAGAAGCGCCCGCAAGGCAGCGTGATCCGGTGCTCGCTCACGAGGTCCGTGTACGCGTCGGGGGCGAGGTCGACCTCGGCGTTGTGGTTGTCGGTCGCGGTGGCGGCGACGATGGCGCCGATGTCGAGCACGTCGTCTCCGCAGGGGCAGGGGGGCGCGACGCTGACCGGCCCGGTGATCGTGTCGCCACCGACGCGCACGCCGACGGCCGTCGAGCCCGCGGGCTGGTGCAGGTCGCGCGCGATGGAGAAGCTCCCGATCCCCGCGACGTCTCCGACCACGCGCGCGTCCCGCGCGACCGCGCCTTCGCCCGTCAACCGCACGCTGCCGCCCGCGCGGAGATCGCCCCCGACGCGGATGCCAGACCCGACGAAGGTCACCTCGTCGAGCCCCGCGGAGCTCAGCGTGCCGCCGATGTCGACGGTCGACGTGGACGAGAAGGTCCCGTTGGTGCCCACCGGACCGCCGGAGTCGGTGATGGTGCCGTCGGCGTCGCTGTCGAACGAGTCGGTCACGAACGAGCCCACGGGCTCGAACGACTCACACGCGCAGACCGCGTAGCGGAACACACGCTCCGCCACTTCGCCCGTGCACACGTCGCGCGTCGCGCCCGGCACCACCACGGCCGGGCCACGCCCGGCGCAGAACGCGGCGCGGCCGTCCGAGAGGGGCGCGGCGTCGGTGGCGGGCGCGCCGTCGGTCGGCGTGGGGCTGCCGTCGAGTGACGCGCCCCCGTCGGAGGTGGCCACCACGTCGGTGCCGCCACAGGCCGCCGCGAGGATGAGGGCCGCGACGAAGGTCAGGCTGTTCTGTGCGTGCATGTCACCCCAGTGACGCGACCCACGGGATCGGGTCACGGGAATTTCGACCTTGCTCGAGATCCACTTTCGTCGACACCCTCGCCCGTGGCCCGCGGCGCCATCGCGATCGTCCTCTCTCTCCTCGCGCTCGGAGCGCGCGGCCGCGCACAGGGCCAAGCGCCCTCGCTGCGGGTGCACATCGTCGACGACGGCGACCTCGGCCCCTTGCGCGACCGGCTGCGCGGGCAGCTCAGCGACGTCGACCTGTCGCTGTCGGTCGGGCCCGACGCCGGGGCCTCGCACGACGTCCTGCTCCGGTTCGAGGGGATGGACAGCCTGGACGGCCCGACGCCACAGCTCACCGTCCTCGTCACCATGCCCGCGGAGGGCGCGACCCTGCGCCAGCGCCTGCGGCCGATGGGTCGCGGCGGCGAGCGCTCCGCCCTGCTCGAGCAGGCGGCGATGTTCGTCCGCGCCACGCTCCTCGCGCTCGCGGAGGGCGGCACCCTCGGCGTGGAGGCCGCCGATCCGCCCGAGCCCGATCCGGTCACCGAGGTCGACCCGCCAGCTCAGCGCGTGCAGCCGGCGATCGCCGTCGGCGTGTGGGGCGCAATCGACGGGCAGACCACGTTCGGCCAGCGCGGGCTCGAGCTCGCCTTCGCCCTCGAGCTCGACGTCGTACGTCTCGGCGCGCGGCTGGCGTTCGGGCTGCCGAGCGAGAGCGAGGACGATCGCGCGCGCCTCCACCTCTGGCACCACGGCGCCGACGCCTACGTCTCGCTCGAGGGCGAGCCGGTCGAGGGCGTGCATCTCGGCGCGGGCGCGTCTCTGGGCGTGGCCCTCGTCCACCGCTCCACGGAGCCCGTCCAGCCCGGGATCGCGTCCACCCCGCCCGCCTGGACGGCCTCCTTTCGCCTCGGCCCGAGGCTGTCCGCGCGCTGGCGGCCCCGGGGCAGCCGCCTCGAGCTGGAGCTCGCGTTCGCGCTGGATATCGTGCCCTCGCCCGTCGTGTTCGCCTACGCGCCAGATGGGGCGGCCCGGTCGCTCTGGCCGGCTCAGCCGCGCCTCGGCGTCGCCCTCCGGATGTTACCGTGACCCGATCCGCGCCCCCGTGACACCGAGGTCATGGAGCGTGATGTCCGCGAGACCCCTGATGCAGCCCGAGCCGTCGACGGATCCTCTGACCGCGTTGGCCATGCGCGCCGCGGGGGGCGACGCGTCGGCGCAGGAGGAGCTCATCACCGCGACCCTCCCGCGCGTCCGCAACCTGGTCCGTTACCTCGTCCGCGGGGACCAGGACGTCGACGACATCGCTCAGGACGCGCTCGTCACGGTGCTCCGTCGGCTGCACACGTTCCGCGCGGAGAGCGGCTTCTCCACCTGGCTCCGTGCCGTGGTGAGCCGCGTCGCGCTCGACGTGATGCGCAAGCGGCGTCGGCGAGAGAAGCTGGCCCCGCGCGCGCCCGCGCCGCACCTCGAGCTGGTGGCGGACGTCTCAAGGCTGCCCGACGCGTACCTCGAGCACCGTCGCGCCGTCACGCTGCTCGAGAGGCTCCCCGAGGAGCAGCGGCTGGCGCTCGTGCTCCATCACGTCGCGGGCATGACCGTGCCCGAGATCGCCGAGCAGCTCGAGGCGCGGCCCGAGACCGTGCGCAGCCGCCTTCGCCTCGGGCTGAAGAAGCTCCGCCAGCTCGAGGGGGCGCGATGACCGAGAGGCCCGACAGCGACGTGCTGCCCCGCTCGCTCGAGGTCGATCTGGACGGAGCGGGGCCGGCCGTCCCGATCTCCGCCGCGCGGCGACGCGCGATGACCCAGGAGATCCTGGCCGCGGCGCGCGCAGAGGCGCCTCGACCGGCCGAGGCGGCGGTCTCGCCGCGCGGTCGGAGGCGGCTGCGGGCGTGGGTCCTCGTGGCCGCGGCGATGCTGGTGTGCGCGGGCGCGATGGCGGCCGTCGCGGCGTGGCCGACGAGAGAGGAGCCGCGCCCCGAATCTCCGAGCGCGCCGGTGGAGCTGCCGCAGCCCGAGGTCACGTCACCCGCCGACACGGAGGACACGGCGCCCGAGGACACGTCACCCGAGGACACGGCGCCCGCAGATAACCCGCTGGAGGTCACGGCGCCCGAGGTCACGTCACCCGAGGACACGGCGCCCGAGGTCACACCTCCTCGTCGACGCAGTCGCGCGCTCCAGCCGAGTCCCGCGCCGACCAGCCCCGAGGACGGGCTCGCGGTGGCCAACGGCCTGCGCGCAGAGCGCCGCTGGGATGCGGCCGAGCGCGCCTACCTGGCCGTCGTGGGTCGCTTCCCCTCGAGCGAGCAGGCCTACGCCGCGCGGCTGGCCGCGGCCGATCTACAGCTGAGCCACACCCGGCGCCCCGCTCGCGCGCTGGCCAGCTACCAGGCCGCCCTCGCCGCGCGCCCCGCGGGCCCTTTGGCCGCGCAGGCGCGCTTCGGGATCGCCCGCGCCCTGCGGCGGCTGGGTCGAACGGTCGAGGAGCGCCGCGCGCTCGAGGCGTATCTGGCCGCGCACCCCGATGACCTCCGCGCGTCGTCCGCCCGCGCCCGCCTCGCCGAGCTCACCGACGGGCGCTGACCTCACGGCACTGCCTCACCGGGAAGCCGTCGCGCTCGGCCATGAGGGCTCGAGTCACTCAGACCGGAACAGATCCGCGAGTCTCTCGAGCGCACCCTGGTCCCCCTGGTGGGTCTGATCGAAGAGAGGATAGCGGCGGCGAGCGGCCTCGATGAGCTCGGCCTCGCCCGCGGCGAGGCGACTCGAGGCCGACGCCGCCGGCGAGGCCTCGAGCGCCCCCATCAGGCCATCCTCGACCAGCGTGCGGCGCGCGGCCACGAGCACGAGCCGGCTGAGCCAACGCCGATCCACCAGGCGCTCGGCGGCGTCACGGCGGGACGCGTCGTCGCTGGAGGCGACCGCGTCCCGCAGCAGGCCATAGAGGCGCTCGTCCTCCGGCAGGCGGCCGTGTCGTCGCACCTCCCCCAGACGCTCCTGCACCGCCTCGACGTCGCCATCCACCAGGGCGACCCAGCCCCGCAGCAACGCGATCTGGCTCGGGTGGACGCCGAGCGCCGTGGCGTCCGCGAGCCAGCTCTCGATGGCACGCGCGGCCCTCTCGTCGCGCCCGCCATGGATCTCGCAGCAGGCCCGGGCGCCGCCGACCAGCACGCGCTCGATCCGACCGAGGTCCGGGTGAACCTCGTCCAGGCGCTGCGAAGCCGCGGGCAGCCAGCGATCCAGAGAGCGCCGAACGTCTTCCCGCGCGAAGGGGGCCGGCGGCGAAGACGGAAGCTCCCCGCAGTGACCGGCGCGGGCGTAGGTCAGCTGCGCGAGCGCGCTCACGAG
Organism: Sandaracinaceae bacterium; assembly: GCA_040218145.1. Lineage (GTDB taxonomy): Bacteria > Myxococcota_A > Polyangia > Polyangiales > Sandaracinaceae > JAVJQK01. The sequence goes on from JAVJQK010000076.1 coordinate 112,888, forward strand.
CCGTCGCAGGACGACGTCGTCGAGCGCGTCCAGGCGGAGCCGCGACGCCTCGTAGACGAGCACCTGCTTCGGCACGCGCTGCTCGGAGGCGACGGTCTGCGACACGAGCGCGGCGAAGAACAAGGCCTGATCGGTGTCGGGGTCGAGCTGGACGCTCTCCTCGAGCCTCGGCGCCAACGACGTGCGTGGACGCCACCCCTCGTCGAGCAAGGCGGCGCCCTCGTCACGGCGGTCGAACATGGCTACCGCGAGGCGCTCGGCCGCTCGCGGAGAGCGAGCGGCCTCCGCGAGACGTCGGACTACCGAGCGGCCCCGATCCCCGTCCTCGTCCATCGCCGCCCGGAGGGCGACGTGCACGTGCACCGACGTTCGGTCGAGCCGCGCCGCCAGAGGCGACTCCGGCTCGGGATCACTGCACCCGAGCGCCAACGCGAGCGCGGACCCTACGATCCAGCCAGCCCTCACGCTCTCACCCTTCGCCCACCTTCAACGCCCGAGGTCTCCTGCCGGGATCCTGAGGTCATCGAACCTATCGGCCACTAGGAAATGTCGCCGAGTGTCATAGGTTTTCTCTATCTGAGCCGCTGGATCGAGGCGGTCGCCCGCTCGGGCGCGATCCCGTGTCAGCAGCCGTCGACGGAGCCGCCGCGGCTGGCGACACGCGAGCAGATGCAGCTGCGGTCGGCGCCGTTGGCGCAGAAGCCGACGCTGCTGCCCGCGGGGCGAAGACAGAAGAGGCCGGGCGGGCAGTCCGTCATCACGAACCCACCGCATTCCGGGGCGAAGTCGGCGCAGAAGGCGTCGTCGGGCGAGGCGCCGGTCCAGCAGCGGTCACCCTCATCGCACGGGTTGGTGTCCCCGCAGGCGTCTCCGACGCGGCAGATCATTCCGGCGTCCCTCACGCCCGAGTCCGTGGGGCCCGCGTCGGTCTCGAGCCCAGCGTCATCGTCCGCGCCCGCGTCTTCGAGGCCCGCGTCGTCGAGCCCGGAGTCGACCGGCCCTGCGTCGTCACGCCCTGCGTCAGTGGAGCCCGCGTCCATCAGCGCCGCGTCGGCCGCGGTGGACGCGTCGTCGGCCCCCGCGTCGGTGTCGGCGTCGGAGCCGCACCCGCTGGCGACGAGGAGCGAGGCGATCACCGTGAATCGAACGAGAGAGAGAGAAGTGAATCGAGTAAGCAAGCTGACCTCCAGCCGGAGGTCTGGCGCGCGCCCCCGCGGACGCCATGTGTCCCGTGGAGAAAACGCACGCAGATTCAACTTGGGGCGGAACATGCCGTTATGTTTGTCACGTGACCGACTGGCCTTTCGCTCCGGGTGACAGCCCGTTCCGCATGAAGGGGCTGGCGTACCGCGCGCTCTATCAGTTCGTCGAGCGGGAGATCGAAGGCGGTCGGGACGCGTTCGTGGCGTCGCTGCCCCGCAGCCATCGGACGTTCGCGCGGCAGCCGTTCATGGCGGCCAGCTGGTACGACCTTGCGCCCGTGGTGGCGATGAACGAGACGGCCGCGTCGATGATGCGGATGGACGTCGACACCTTCATGCGCGTGCGGGGCGAGGCGCAGGCGGAGGAGGACCTGGGCGGGGTCTACTCCTGGTTGCTCAAGATCGCGTCGCCGGGGGCGGTGGTGGGCGGATTCCCCCGGCTGACGACGCGCTACTTCGACTGGGGCGGGGTCGAGGTCGAGAAGCTGGCGGACGCCCACGTGCGGATCTGGCGCCTCGGGGTGCCCGACTACTTCGCGCACTGGTACGTCGCCGTCTCGGTCCCGTTCATGACCTACGCGATCCAGAAGGCGGGCGGGAAGGGGGTTCGGATCGAGACCGAGCTCTCCGCCGACGCCCCGGCGCACGGCGTCCGCTGCAGCAAGATCGCGTTCGACGTGCGGTGGTGATCAGAGCGCGCCGCGCACGGAGGCGAGCGCTCCGTCCGGGAGGGGCGCCACTCCGACCATGACCGGGAGCGAGCCTCCGCCGTTGGCGTGCCCCACCTCGTAGCCGAGCACCGCGCCCGCCAGAGGCAGGAGCCCGGCCGCGACGAGGGCGGCCGGCAGCGCGTCCTGGTCGAGGGCGAGGACCACGAACGGGACCGCGACCGCGCCGCCGATCATCTGCCCGAGGAACGCGTGCCCGAAGTTGCCGCGACCGTTCGTGAGGTGGGCGGCGAGCGTGACCCCCGCCGTGACGCTCAAGGCGCCGGCGACCGTGCCGCTTCCGGCCGCGATCATCAGCCAGGTGGGGCTCGCGTTCTCCTCGAAGGCGGCCCAGATGGCGAGCGCGCCGACGCCCCCACCGACCACCGCGCCGAGCAGGCCCCCGCCGAGCTCCGCGAGGATCCGGCCGACGTCGCCGTTGACGTCTCCGGCCAAGATCACGTCGCCGTCGGTGCCGCGAGCGAGGTAGCGGTCGGGCGGGACCGGGGGGTGTCGCCCTACGGGGCGGCCCTCCGCGCGGCCCATCTCGCGCGACGCCCAGCGGATCACGTCCGAGTCGCTGACCTCGGGATCGGCGCGGATGAAGTCACCGCTCACCTCTTCCTGTGCGTCCGCCAGGGCCGGCGCGGCGAGCAGAGCGAGGGCGAGGAGCGCGGACCTCATGGAACCAGCATGGGCCATCGCGTCGGCCGCGAAAAGGTCAGCGGGCGATGCCGCCGGCGGACGCGGGCTGGGTGCCGTGACGCTCGAGGAAGCGGAGCGCGGCGCGGCCGGCCGCGGGCGAGGCGAGGGCCTCGGCGTGGTCGGCGCCCGGGATGGGCACCAGGCTGCACTGCGCGGCGCACGCGCGCTGGAGAGCGCGGGCGTTCTCGAACGGGACCACGCGGTCTTCCTCGCCGTGGAGGAGGAGCACGCGGGCGTGGGTGCGGGCGATGGCGACGCGGGTGTCGGCGGCGTCGGGGGAGAACCCGCCGAGCTCGCCCGCGTCGTCGACGATCCAGTCGAGCACGGCGCTCGGGAGCCACGCGCCCGCCGGGACGTGGTGGGCCGCCTGGGGCGGCACGACGTCGCGGAGCGAGGCGAAGGTCGAGGAGCTGACGACGGCCCGGATGCGCGGGTCGATCGCGGCGAGCTGGATGCCGACCGCGCCGCCGTAGGACGCGCCGAAGACGCTGACCGGGCCCTCCACGAGCCCGAGGATCTCGAGCTGATCGAGGAGCTGCGAGAGATCGCGGGACTCGCGCACGCCGTAGGTGAGGAAGCGGCCGCTCGAGCCGCCGTGACCGCGCAGATCGACGAGGACGGCGCGCATGCCGGCGTCGCGGAGGGTGCGACCGAAGCCCACGAGCGCGCGCTTGTCGTCCCGGATGCCGTGGAGCAGGAGGGTGGTGCCGCGCGCGGGGCCGTCAGGGTCGAAGACCCACGCCTCGAGGAGCGCGGACGGCGGGCCCACCTCGGCCCGGATCGCGCGCGAGACGTCGGCGGGCGCCTCCATCATCGCCACCTCGGCGCGCCCGTAGTTGGGGGCTTTGACGATCGCCCAGGCGCCCGCGACGCGCACGCGGCCCGCCGCGAGCAGGGCGAGGCTGAGCGCGATCGCCAGCATCACCCACTTTCGTGGCCACCCCGCACCGCTGCGTCGTGCATCCCCCATGCGCCGTCCGTACGGAGCGACCCGAGCGGGTATTTCACCCTTGGGTCCTCGTGTATGCTTCGGCACCGTGAAGCGGCCGCCCCCGTTCGATCCCAGGTCTCTTCCCCCCGGCACCACGCTGGGCGGGAAGTACGAGCTCGGCGCCCCGATCGGGTGGGGCGAGCACTCCGTGGTCTACGTCGCGACCCACCGGCTGCTCGAGCGGAAGGCCGCGGTGAAGATCCTCGCCAAGACCGACGACGCCACCGAGAAGCGCTTCGCGCGGGAGGCGCGACTGGCGGGCTCGCTGAGCGCCCCCAACATCGTCGAGGTCTACGAGATCGGGCGGCTCGACGACGGACGCGCGTTCATGGTGATGGAGTACCTCGAGGGCGAGACGCTCGAGGACCGGCTCCAGCGCAAGGGGCCGTTCTCGATCCACGAGGCGATGAGCTACGGGCAGCAGCTCCTGCACGCGCTGGCCGTCGCCCACGAGGCGCAGATCGTGCACCGGGATCTCCGGCCGGAGAACATCTTCATGGCGCGGGTCCGCGGCGAGGAGGTCCTCAAGGTCGTCGACTTCGGTATCTCGCGGCGGTTCGGCAACGCGGGCGACTCGCACCTGACGAGGCCGGGTGAGCTGCTCGGCAGCGTGGGGTTCCTCGCGCCGGAGCAGCTCTACGAGGACGGCGTCATCGACCACCGCACCGACCTCTACGCGGTGGGGGTCCTGCTCTACCGGCTCCTGACCGGGCGGCTTCCCTTCGAGGGCAAGGGCTCGATGTTGCTCATCCAGGTCGTGGAGAAGGAACCCGCTCCTCCGAGCGCGCACCGGAAGGAGCTGACCGCGGACGTCGACCGCGTCTTGCTCACGGCGCTGTCCAAGAAGAAAGAGGACCGCTTCTCCGACGCCGAGGGCATGGCCGAGGCCCTCCGACTCACCTCGCTGTTCGCGCAGTACGTCAGCGACTGACGCCGCACCCGAGGGTGACGGTGACGTGGCCCGACTCACCCGCCGTCCCGAGGCTGAGGGTGGCGGCGTGCTCCTCGACCCCCGCCGGTCGAACGCGACAGGACGCGGTCGAGGTGACCGTGGCCTCGCCGCGCCGGCACGCCAGCACGCGCTGCACCGACCAGTCGCCCTCCCCGATGGCCGCGTGCCGGGCGCGCGCGTAGCCGCAGCGCCAGGGGGAGTCGCCGAGGTCGATCGCGCCCGGCTCCTCGCCCAGGACCACGCGCTGCGGCGTCCGGCCGGGACCTCCGACGAAGGTGGTCCACTCGATCTGCGCCGGCGACGACGGCACCTGGGCCAGCCCCGGGACCGAGACCGCGAGGGCGAGGAGGCACGGGCCGAGGGCGAGGATCGGGGCGCGGCGCATGCGGCGAGGGTGTGACATCGGGCGGGCCTCGTCACGTGGACGGTGATCAGGACTGGAACATTCGCCCGTTTGGCGTCGTAATGTGGCCATGACCTCCCTCTCGCCGTGGCTGAAGCCCACCCTCCTCGGTCCGCTCATCGTCCTGTGGTCCCTGATCACGATCGGCGCCGTGCTCGGCAGCATGCCCGCGATCGCCGGCGAGCGCCTCGACGGCTGGCTGATCGGGATGCTCTGGATGAGCTTCTTCGGCAGCGGCCTCGGCGTGCTGCTCATCGCCGTAGATGTGCTGCTGCTGAAGCTGAAGTGGCGTCAGCTCCCGACGGGAGGCCGCGCGTGGATCAGCTCGTGCCTGACCCCGATGGCGGTCTTCTTCATCTGGACGCTCCCGTTCTGGCCGCCGCCCGAGTCGGTCGTCGGCCTCTTCGTCTTCCTGGTGACGCCCATGTTCGCCGCCGCCTTCGCGCTCCGCCTCCTCTTCAGCGCGCGCGTGGCCGCGGCCTGAGTCACCCTACGGGCGTGCAACGCATCTCGCCGAAGCTCGGCCAGCCCTCCGGGATCTCGATCGCGCCGAATTGGCGGCCGCTCTCGTCCTGGACCCGGTAGCGCCCGGGCGAGAGCGGCGGCAGCGCGCAGCGCGCGATCGAGTCGTCGATGGACGCAGGGCAGGTGGACGTGACGCGGGCCGCGCGCTCGGGCGCGACGACGACTCGACCGTCCTCCAGCCACGCACGACACCGCTCGACGTAGCGCCCGCCGGCGCATGTCTCGCCGCGCGCGCGCAGCTCGAACACCACCGGGGCGCAGCTTCGAAGCCACCCCGGCTGGCAGAGCTCGGTCGGCGCGAACGGCTCCCACGGTCCCTCCAGCTCCGTGTGCCGAGCGGGCGCGAGCGCGCAGGTGCCGGGCTCCAGCGGGTCGAACACCGCGTCTTCGGGGTCGCCCTGGAAGCTCAGCGGCCCCGAGGCAGGCGCACCCTCGCAGTGCACCGCCTGCCCCGGCGTCTCGCCGGGCCCACGGCAGTGCACGGGGTGGAGCGACAGCCGTCCGCTCTCGACCTCGCACCACCCCAGCGCATGGCTGTCGATGGCGAACGGGACCACCCGGCCGTCGCCGAGCCGGCACAGCCCCTCGGGATTCGTCTGCGTGATGGCGCTACACATGTCGCCGAGGGGGCCCAACCCGCACTCGAGGTCCTCCGCCGGATCCGCCTGCCCGTGGGAGAGGGCGCAGCCCGAGAGCAGGCACGCGGCGAGGAGCTGCCTCACCCGCTGCTCTTCTTCTTGGAGCGCTGGTTCTTCGAGCGCAGGTCGCCGAAGATCGTCCAGACGAGGAGCAGGACGCCGAGCCCGGCGAGGATGCGCCAGCTCCAGAGCGCCTGGGCATCTCGGTCTCCGCGCAGCGAGTCGATGGCGTCGAGGAAGGGCACGAGCAGCCACTCGTTCGTATGGGTGTCGTTGAACCACCAGACGTAGGCGGCGGCGGCGAAGAAGACGACCGGCACGAGGTAGCGCATGGGGCCGCAGGATAGCGGAACGTGACGGCTCGGGTCTCGTGGGGTAGACCCTCTCCCCCCGGGATGGGCCCGGGCGAGAACGAGAGATCGAGGAGGAGACCGTGACGCGGTTCATCGACGAGCTGAAGCGAACGCACACCTGTGGCGAGCTGAGGCTGACGGACGCCGATTCCGAGGCCGTGCTGATGGGCTGGGTGCAGCGCCAGCACGACCGGGGCGGGGTGATCTTCGTCGATCTGCGCGACCGTGACGGGCTCACCCAGGTCACCTTCGACAAGCAGGTCTCGGCCGAGGCGTTCGAGACCGCCTCGAAGCTCCGCAGCGAGTACGTCATCGCGGTGCGCGGCAAGGTCCGCGATCGGGGTGAGCAGCGGAACGACAAGGTGCCGACCGGCGCGGTGGAGGTGCTCGCCCAGGAGGTGGAGATCCTCAACACGGCCGAGACGCCCATCTTCCCCATCCAGGACGACGTGAACGCGACCGAGGAGACGCGGCTCAAGTACCGCTACCTCGACCTGCGCCGGCCGACGCTGCAGAAGAACCTCAAGACGCGCGCCAAGGCGTACTACGAGATCCGCAACCACTTCGCGGAGAACGGCTTCCTCGAGGTCGAGACGCCGTTCATGGTGAAGTACACGCCGGGCGGCGCGCGGAACTTCCTGGTCCCGTCTCGCATGCACGCCGGCAAGTTCTACGCGATGGCCGAGAGCCCGCAGCTCTTCAAGCAGCTGCTGATGGTCGCCGGCTACGACAAGTACTTCCAGATCACGCGGTGCTTCCGCGACGAGGACCTGCGGGGCGACCGACAGCCGGAGTTCACGCAGATCGACGTCGAGATGAGCTTCGTGACGCAGGATGACGTCTTCGACATCTGCGAGAAGCTCGTCTTCCGTCTCTGGAAGCAGGTGCTCGGGATCGATCTGACGGAGCGCTACCCCGACGGGACCTTCCCGCGGATGCGCTTCGAGGACTCGATGCGACGCTACGGCAACGACAAGCCGGATCTGCGCTTCGGCCTCGAGCACGTGGAGCTGACGGAGCTCGTGGTCGAGCACGGCGGCGGCGGCATCAAGTTCATGGAGCCGCTCGCGGCGAAGTTCGAGGACGGCACCTACCGGCTCGATCTCCCAGAGGAGATCGTCAAGGCGATGGTCGTGCCGGCGGAGCACACGCTCAGCCGCAAGCAGGTCGACGAGCTCGAGGCGTTCGTCAAGCAGATGGGCGCGGGCGGGCTCGGGCGCGCGAAGGTGGCCGAAGACGGCGGCTGGACGCAGAGCCCCTTCGCCAAGCAGATCACCGACGAGATGCGCCTCGCCATCAACGAGGCGACGGGCGCGAAGGCCGGCGACCTCATCCTCATCATGTTCGGCGGCGAGCAGCTGGTGCACACCTGCATGGCCAACCTCCGGCTCCATCTGGGCAAGAAGCTCGAGATGATCCCCGAGGTCGGGACCGGCGGCGATCTCTCGTTCCTGTGGGTGGTCGACCCGCCCCTCTTCGAGCGCGGTGACAACGGCGGCTGGGTCGCGGCCCACCACCCCTTCACGCGGCCGCACGACGAGTGCCTGGACCTGATCGGCACGGACCCCGGCAAGGTTCTTTGCTATCGCTACGACCTCGTGCTCAACGGCGTCGAGATCGCGGGCGGCTCGATCCGGCTCCACGACTCCGAGGTGCAGAAGAAGGTGTTCAGCGCCATCGGGCTGAGCGACGAGGAGGCGAAGGAGAAGTTCTCGTTCCTCCTCGAGGCGCTCCGCTTCGGCGCCCCGCCCCACGGCGGCATCGCCTTCGGCCTCGACCGCCTCATCATGCTCATGGCCGAGACGCAGTCGCTCCGGGACGTGCTCGCGTTCCCGAAGACCGCGAGCGGCAACGACCTGATGACCGGCGCGCCCGGACCCGTGGACGACGCGCAGCTCGCCGAGCTGAAGGTCGCCTCGACGGCGAAGAAGGACTGATCAGAGCTCGCGCAGCCGCTCGACCACTCGGGCGAGCTGCGCGAGCTGGCGGCCCGCGCGGCCGGGGGCCCAGACGTCGAGGGGAGGGTCGCCGAGGCGGCGCATGACGTCGTCGAGCGAGCCGACGCGGCCTTCGTGCTGGTTGGCGTAGACGTGCTTGACGCTGATCGTCGGGTGGTCGAAGCCGAGCTCGGCGAGCAGGTCGCAGACGGGCTGGGCCCACGCGAGGAGGGTGTCGCCCTCGCGGATCACACGCGCGAGGGCCGGGGCGAGCGCGTCGAGGGAGAGCGTGGCCGCGAGGGTGTCGCCCTCCAGCTCGAGGTTCCGCCAGCGCGAGTCGCTCGGCGGGATCGGGCTCTCCACGAGCGCGTCGACGCGCGGACCGGGCCGGGTGCGCGCAGCGGTGACACGGAGCGGGAAGCGGCGCGCCTGGCCGCGCGGCATGTGCAGCTCCGCGTGCACGAGCACGACGTCGTCGGTGGGACCGAGCAGCACCTCGGGCAAGGGCTTGGGGAGACGCGGCGTGCGGCGGTGGCGCGGCGAGTAGGCGTGGGCCGAGCGGGTCTCGAGCTGGTCGTCGATCATCGCGTCGAAGGTGTCGAGCAGCCCGTCGACGCCGCGGGTCTCGGGCTCGAGCACGCGCAGCGCGCGCACGATGGCTTCGATGGTCGAGATGGCCTCCTCGCTCGGCTCGCGGCGGATGCGGTAGCGGCTCGGCGGCCCGGCCGGGAGCGTCACCGCGGGCAGGCGCGCGAGCGACGGGTGGTTGCGTCGGAGCTGCGACGCGTGGGCCCACGTGCCGTCGATGACCACGAGGTGGCGAGGCCGACTCGACGGGGGCAGCTCGCTCAGGGACGGCGCGCCCGGGTCGGGGAAGAGCACCGCCGCGTCCCGGGGCACGTCGAGCGGGTCATCGGGCTCCAGCACGTGCATCGCGAAGTTGGAGAGGCCGAGCCGCGCGATGCGCGCGGTGCCGAACGGGTGGCGCCGCTCGCGCGGGTGCTGCACGAGGGTGATCGCGGTGCGGTTGTCGACACCGTCGACCCGCGCGCAGATGCAGTGGCTCGCGACCTTGTCGCAGGCGTAGCAGTGCGGGCGCGCGTCCATGGCGGAGCCTGCCTCGCTCAGGCGGGCGCGTCGACGTCCACGTGCGCGATCGCGTGGCAGACGTCGTCTTCGGCCAGGAGGCGCGTCTCGACCCGCTCCCCGATGTCGTGGGCCTCTCGCACGGTGATCGCGGGGTCGACCACCACGTGTACGTGCACGTCCAGCTCGAGCCCGTGGAAGCGCGCGCGGAGGTCGTGGGCCGACCGGACGCCGTCCACCGCGGCGGCGACCGCGCGCAGCGACCGCTGGCGCTCCTCCGGCGGCGCCTCGCCCATCAGCAGGCGGATGTTCTCGCGCGCCAGGTCGAAGCCGGACCAGCCCACCCAGAGGGCGACCGGGATGGCCAGCCACGTGTCGAGGCTCGGCCATCCGTAGCGCGCGCCGAAGAACCCGCCGACCGCGAGCAGGCCGACCGCCACGTCGTTGCGCGCGTCGACCTGGAGCGCGCGGAGCGCGGGGCTCGGCTGTCGGCGTCCGCGCGCCGACGCGAGCAACGCGATGACGAGCTTGAACACCACCTTGACGAGGAAGATCCCGAGGAGCGGCAGATCCAGCCGCGGCACCGCGCCGACCATGAGCGCGCCGATCGCGTCGCGCAGGACCTCGATCGCGAGCACCCCCGCGATGACCGCGGCCATGAGCGCCGCGATGGGCTCGGCGCGCTGATGCCCGAAGGGGTGATTGGCGTCGGGCGGCCGGGCGGCGATGTGGATCGAGACGAGGAGCGCGGCCGCGGTGAAGATGTCCGAGAAGGAGTCCGCCGCCTGCGCGAGCGCGAGCCGGCTGTCGTAGACGACGTAGGCCGCGCCCAGCCCCACGAGCGCGAGCGCGCTCCCCACCGTGCTCGCGAGCACGATGCGCTTCGCCGCCCGATCGACGCGCTTCTCCTCAGCGAGCACGGCTCGAAGGTATCCGCGATCCGACGGCTGTCACGAGCTCAGTCTTCGGCCGGCCACCACCAGTCGTAAGGCGACAGGTGATCGCAGCGGGGGCACGAGGTGTCCTCGAAGACCTTCTCGCAGTCGGGGCACTGGCCGCCCTGCTCGAAGGTGTTGAAGTGCTCGCCCTCGCAGATCGGGCACTGCCAGTGGTGGCCGCCGTCGGGGATCCACGCGCAGTGGGGACACTTCACGCCGCGCTCGACGTAGCGGGGATCGGCGTCGGCCTGGGGCCGCACCTCGACCAGGTCGCCGAAGGTGGGCACGTCGGGGAGCCGCTCCAGGGCCTCGAGCGCGTTCTCGTCGAAGTCGATGGCGCCGCGGATCACGCCGCCGCAGGTCGGGCACTCGTGGGCGGAGGCGGGCAGAGCGCGCTCGCACGAAGAGCAGATATCGCCCCGGCGCATGCGCTTGCCGACGAAGTACGCCGCGACGGTCAGCGCGGGCAACACGAAGAGCGCCGTCTGCACGAGGTGGCTCGAGCCCTTGAGCAGGATGACGAAGAAGGCGGCCAGCGAGAGGAACCCGGCGCTCGTGGCGAGGTTCCATCCGCGGTGCTGGCGGCGCCGAAAGACCGGGCGACGCAGCGCCACGGGTGGGGGCGGCTCGGGCGTCGGCGGCCGCCAGCCGTCGTCCTCCAGCGGCGCGGGACGCGAGGCGCCCTCCTCGGGCCACTCGTCCGGCGACGGAAGGCCCAGCGCCTCGCGCAGCGCGTCCTCCGAGCCGCGGAGCTCCGCCACGAAGTCGGCCAGCATCTTCGCCTGGTTCGGCCCGAGGTAGCCCCGAAAGCGCGCGAGCCGCTCGTCGTCCACGCCGCGCACCACGCACTGCGCCGCGAGCAGGAAGCACGCCTCGTCCGGGGCGAGCGCGCCGAGGCAGCGATGCACCCAGCGCGTGACGGCCAGGGTGCCGCTCATCTCACCTTCGGCGCGGTAGACGTGCGCGCCCTTGGCGACGAGCAGGCCGAAGCCGAGGTAGCAGGCCGCGATCGAGACCTCCTCCTCGAACGCCTCGTCGGGGAGCGCGTCGGGCTGCTCGGGCTGGAACACAGGCGCGCGATAGGGGTGACCCACCGAGGCGCCCTCGCAGCCCTCGTCGCCGCGGAGCTCGCGGAAGATGCGCGCCGCCTCGTGCGCGAGCGTCAGCGCGAGATCCTCGGGCGGCCCCTCCGCCCAGACCTCGAGGAGCACGCCGCGATCGCTCAGCTCCCCGACCACGCAGAGCGTCTCGGCCATGCGGTCGAGCCCGGGCCGCGCGCGCCCCTCCACCTCGACGCTGAGCGCGCCCAGCCCCGCGTAGGTCAGGAGCCGACGCATCACCGTCCTCACCCCGCGCAGGTCGGGAGCGAACGGGTCAGGAAAGAAGCGGTCGCTCGGCTCGACGATCGGCGCGGCGACGAAGGTCTCGAAGCCCCATCTGTCGATCGACGCGCGCATCCGCTCGAGCAGATGCGCGCGCTCTTCGTCCGACAGGGTGCTCATCCCCTCCGGTCTGCCCGCCGAGGGGCGGGCCGTCAATCGCTCAGGGGTGGTGATACTCGAGGAGGAGCCCGTTGGTGAGCACCGCTCCACCGCAGCTGTACTGGAGGGTGTCGACCGCCGGATCCGAGATCCCGGCCGTCGCCGAGAGGCCGAAGTCGAAGCTCGCGTTCCCGAAGTCCGTGTCGACGTAGCAGACGTCGATGTCGTTGCTGCCCTCACGGAGGACCATGCGGACGTCGGCCCGCGACGGGGTGCTGTTGTAGTGCTCGGTGCTCCACTGGACCACGAAGCGACGGTTCGGCGCGCTGCCGAGGGTCTGGTAATAGACCTCGCTGCCCCCGTTGCTGGGGTTGAGGTCGTCCCAGAAGGGCGCGATCAGCACGTCGGGGTTGCCGCCCTTCGGGAGGCACGTGTTGCCGAAGCCGATGCCCCCCGTCTCGAAGGTCACGGCGCCGTTCGCCTGCACGGTGAGGCCCGTGTAGGCGGTCCCGTAGAAGTCGAAGCTGAACCCGATCGAGGCGCTCGCGGTTCCGTCGTCGCTCACCCCGGTCGCCGTGCCCGTCGAGCGGATGTCGTCGCAGGGCAAGACGGCGGGCGTGTCCTCGCAGCCGACGTAGCCGTAGCCGTCGGTGCCGAAGACGGTGGTGCACGAGAAGTCGCGGCAGACGCCGCCGAGGCAGCTCCCGCTCGCGCAGTCGGCGTCCACGCCGCAGCTGTCCCCGGTCGGGCAGCGCGGGCAGGCCGTCGCGCCGCCGCAGTCGGTGTCGGTCTCCCCGCCGTTCGTCACGCCGTCCGAGCACGTGGGGACCTGACAGATGCCGCCCGAGCAGATCCCGCTCGTGCAGTCGGAGCCCAGCATGCAGCTGGCCCCGTCGACGCATCCGTCGCAGCTCCCGCCACAGTCGAGGTCGGTCTCGTCGCCATCGAACACCCCGTTGTCACAGGTGAGGGGCGTCGAGCGGCAGCAGCGGAAGCCGACCGTGGGAAGCCGGATGGTGTCGTCCGCGACGATGAAGTCGAAGTCGCAGCGCGTCCCGCCCGAGGTGTCGTTGTTCGAGCCGCCGCGCAGCGGGTTGATGCCGGGCTGGCGCGCCGCGGTCCACTCCTCGGCGTTGCCGCTCATGTCGTAGATGCGGTCGCCGCCGGACCAGCCCGCGTAGCACATGGGCAAGGACGCGGTGGCGAGCATCCCGTTCTGGTCGCCCGGCGTCCCGGGATCGAAATCGTAGTTGACGTCGTTGCAGACCATCGACTGGTAGGTGGAGCAGCTCGAGGCGTAGGACCAGTCGCACATCGTGGTCGTGGACTCGCAGCCGGTCTGCCACTCCTGCTCGGTGCAGAGGCGCCCGCCCGCCGCCGCGCAGGCCGCCTCGGCCTCGGGCTGGGTGAGGTTGGTCCACGGCTGGCGGTTCGGGCTCGAGCACGCCGTGTGGCTCATCGAGCCGGTGGAGAAGCTCGTCGCGTCGGGGCGCGAGGCCTCGTACGCCATCATGTAGCTCGTGCCGAACGGCCCGGTGATCGGCACCCAGGTCCCGAGCCCGCCCTCGTCGAGCGAGCCGTCACAGTCGTCGTCGAGCCCGTTGCAGCTCTCGACGCCCGGCGCGCCGGCGGGCGGCGCGTTACAGGTGGTGCCCGTGCCGGGCCCGTTGCAGACGATCGACCCCGTGCGGCGGCACTCGCCGACGCCGTTCGCGCAGGCGTTGCCCACCGTCGGGAAGGCCTCGTCCACCGCGCCGTCGCAGTCGTTGTCGAGGCTGTCGCAGGTCGACTCCGGCGTCTCGTAGGTCGCGGGGTAGCTGCAGGTCCAGCCGCTCATCCCGCCGCAGGTCGCGCTCGTGCCCGCGCACACGCCGTTGGCGTTGCAGAAGGTGGCGGGCGGGGTGAGCGACTCGTCGACGGCCATGTCGCAGTCGTCGTCGCGCCCGTTGCACGCCTCGGCGCCCGCGAAGCTGCACATGTACTCGCAGCCGTTCATCGGGTCGCCGTCGACGTCGACGAAGCCGGGGTCGCAGCCGAGGAAGACGCACGAGCCGCCGCTGCACCCGGCCGACGCGTTCGGGAAGCTGCAGACGGTCCCGCACCCGCCGCAGTTGTTCCGGTCGTTCATGAAGTCGAAGTCTTCGTCCGTCGACATGTCGCAGTCGTCGTCGGCCATGTTGCAGCTCTCCGGCGAGGGGCCGGTGCCGCCGGTGCACTGCAAGGCGCCGCCGAGGCAGGTCTGCGTGCCCTGGGTGCAGCTTCCGGTGGACGAGCCGCAGCTCGCGCCGCCGCCCGGGTTGCCCTCGTCGATGTTCGAGTCGCAGTCGTCGTCGAGCCCGTTGCAGGTCTCGGAGCCGGGCCCGGTCGCGCCGGTGCACACGAGGGTGCCCGCCGTGCAGACGCGCGTGCCGGCGCTGCACTGACCGACGTCGCTGCCGCAGAGGCCGCCGCCGCCCGGGTTGCCCTCGTCCACCGAGCCGTCGCAGTCGTCGTCCACGCTGTTGCAGGACTCGCTGGTGGGCCCGGTGCCGCCGGCGCACATGAGCGCGCCGCCCGAGCACATGATCGTGCCGAACGAGCAGGAGCCGGTGTCGATGCCGCAGCTGCCGCCGCCGCCCGGGTTGCCCTCGTCCGTGGCGCCGTCGCAGTCGTTGTCGACCCCGTCACAGACCTCGGAGGAGGGCCCGCTGCCGCCGGTGCACATGAAGGCGCCGCCGATGCAGGTCTGGGTGCCGGCGCTGCACGCGCCCGTCGACGTGCCGCAGCTCGCGCCGCCGCCCGGGTTGCCCTCGTCGACGTTGCCGTCGCAGTCGTCGTCCGTGCTGTTGCAGCTCTCCGACACGGGGCTCGTGCCGCCGCTGCAGGTGAGCGCGCCGCCGGAGCAGGTGGTCGTGCCCGGCGAGCACGCGCCGATCGAGGAGCCGCAGCTCGCGCCGCCCTCGGGGTTGCCCTCGTCGGTCATCCCGTCGCAGTCGTCGTCGACCGCGTTGCAGAGCTCCGTCGAGGGGCCGCTGCCGCCCTGACACTGGAGCGCGCCCGCGATGCAGCTGAGGGTCCCCGGCGAGCACGATCCGGCCGAGCTGCCGCAGGTCGCGCCGCCGCCCGGGTTGCCCTCGTCGACGTTGCCGTCGCAGTCGTCATCGAGCCCGTTGCAGACCTCGGGCGCCGGCCCGCTGCCGCCCACGCAGGTGAGCCCGCCGCCCATGCACATCTGGGTTCCGCTGGTGCACTCGCCGGCCGAGCTGCCGCACGCGGCGCCGCCGCCCGGGTTGCCCTCGTCGGTCGCGCCGTCGCAGTCGTCGTCCAGCCCGTTGCAGCTCTCGGTGCCGGGCCCCGTGCCGCCCTGACACTGGAGCGTGCCGGCCAGGCAGACCTGGGTCCCGCCGCTGCACTCGCCGGTCGTCAGCCCGCAGCTCGCGCCCCCGTCCGGGTTGCCTTCGTCGATGGAGCCGTCGCAGTCGTTGTCGAGGCTGTCGCAGGTCTCGGGCCCTGCGCCGGTCGACCCGGTGCAGACCAGGGCGCCCGCGGTGCAGGTGCGCACGCCGGGCGAGCAGGTGCCGACGTCGGTGCCGCAGCTCCCGCCGCCGCCCGGGTTGCCCTCGTCGATCGTCCCGTCGCAGTCCTGGTCCACGCCGTCACAGGTCTCGGCGATGGGGCCGGTCGCGCCCTCGCACACCACCACGCCGCCGCGGCAGTGCTCGAGGCCCGCCATGCAGCGGCCGGTCGAGGTGCCGCAGCTCCCGCCGCCGCCGGGGTCGCCCTCGTCGATGGTGCCGTCGCAGTCGTCGTCGAGCCCGTTGCAGAGCTCGGCCGTGGGCCCCGTCTCCCCGGTGCAGACGAGCGCGCCGCCCATGCACTGCTCCCGGCCCTGGTCGCAGGTGCCGGTGCCGGTGCCGCAGAGCCGGCCGCCCTCCGGGTTGCCCTCGTCGGTCATCCCGTCGCAGTCGTCGTCGAGCCCGTTGCAGAGCTCGGTCGTGGGGCTGGTCGCGCCCATGCACGTGATCGCGCCGCTCGTGCACGCCTCGGTGCCGGTGGTGCACTCACCCACGCTGCTGCCGCACGCGCCGCCGCCGCCCGGGTCGCCCTCGTCGTCGGTGCCGTCGCAGTCGTCGTCGCGGCCGTCGCAGATCTCGTCCGGCGGGGTCGACGCGGTGCACGCGTACTCGCAGCCGTTGTCGAGCACGCCGTCGAGATCGGTGAAGCCCATGTCGCAGCTCGCGACCGTGCAGGTCCCCATGTCGCAACCCGCGGTCGCGTGGGCGAAGCGGCAGCTCCGGCCGCAGACGCCGCAGTTCTCGGGGTCGGTGTCGAAGGCCACGTCCTCGTCGACCACGCCGTCGCAGTCGTTGTCGCGCAGATCGCAGATCGCGTCGTCGGTCTCGCTGGCCAGGCAGCGGTACTCGCAGCCGTTGTCGGGGTCCATGTCGAGGTCGTGCCAGCCGACGTCGCAGCTCGCGATCCCGCACATGGCGTCGACGCACTCACCGAACGCGTGCGGGGGCGCGCAGCCCATGCCGCACCCGCCGCAGTGGTTGATGTCGGTGGTGAGGTCGAAGTCCTCGTCGATGAGCTCGTCGCAGTCGTCGTCGAACTCGTTGCAGGTCTCCATCGCCTCGGGGACGCAGGCGTCGGGTCGCTCGAAGCCAGCGTCGGTGCCCGAGTCCACGGTCGCGTCCACCGGCGCCGCGTCCATGGGCTCGCCCGCGTCACCCGCGTCGACGATCTCGTCGCCGCAGGTCAGGCAGAAGGGGTCGACGTCACAGCCGCTCGCGAAGAGGAGCGCCGCGACGGCCGCCGCGGCGGCCGCGCCTTTTCCCAGGCCCTTGCTCCCGCGGCGCCGTCGACGACGCAGGAAGACCGCGCCGAGGAGGAGAAGCGCGAGCCAGCCGCCCGAGGAGCTCGAGCCGCCGCCGGTCGCCCGGCACATGCAGCCGCCCGCCGCGAGCACGCGGTCCTCGGGATCCTCGGGCCGCCCGGCGTCGAAGCCGCCGCCGCTGTCCACGCGCCCCGGGCCCGCGTCCGGCAGCGCCGTCGGGTCGGGCACACACTCGCCCATCTCGCAGATCTCGTCGTCGGGGCAGCGCAGCGTCTCGCAGGGATCGGCCACGCACTCGCCGCTGAGCGGCTCGCACAGGGTGCCCATCGGGCAGCTCACGTCGACGCAGAGGTCGGGCGCGCACATCCCGGTGGACGGGTCGCAGACCTCATCGGCGCCGCAGCTGACGTCGACGCACGGGTCGGGCGCGCAGACGCCGCCGGTGCAGATCTCTCCGTCCTCGCACTCGACGTCGGCGCAGCTCCGCTCGCAGACGCCCTCGCGGCACGCCTCACCGTCGGCGCACATCACGCCCTCGCAGGGATCCGCCTCGCAGAGCCCGGTGCTCGCGTTGCAGATCTCTCCGCCCGGGCAGCCGAGGCCGCGGCAGCTGTCCTCCACGCAGACCCCGCGCGGATCGTTCGGGTCACAGACGGTGCCGTCCATGCAGACCACGCCGTCGCAGGGGAAGGTGCACTCGTTGTTCTTGCAGACGCAGCTCGTGACGCCCTCTGCGTCGGGCGCGCAGAGCACGCTGCCGTCCCGCTCGAGCGTCTCCATGCCGCAGGTCGCGTCGTTGCAGCGCTCGGCCACGCAGAAGCAGCGGTCGCCGTCCATGAAGGGCGTGCGGCCGGTCGGGCAGGTGAAGCCGAACTCGCTCGGCATGCAGTCGAGCGCACACTGACAGTCGACGCAGGCGCTCGGCGCCGGGCAGAGCGCGCCCATCGTGGGCGTCTCGTCGACCATGCCGTCGCAGTCGTTGTCCGCGCAGTCGCAGGTCTCGCGCCCCGGCGGCACCTCGCCCGTGCAGACGACGCGGCCGCGCACGCACATCTCCATGCCGGCCATGCACTCGCCCTCGTCCGAGCCGCAGGGCCCGCCGAGCGGGAGCATCTCGTCGACCGCGCCGTCGCAGTCGTTGTCGAGCGCGTCGCACTCCTCGGCGATCGGGTCGATCGCCCCCTCGCAGACCAGCGCGCCGCCGCGGCACACGAAGGCGCCCGGCGAGCACTCGCCCACGTCGGTGCCACAAGGCGCGCCGATGCTGAGCCCGTCGTCGGGCACGCCGTCGCAGTCGTTGTCGAGCCCGTCGCAGACCTCGGGGGTCGGGCCGACGGCGCCCATGCACACGAGCATGCCGCCGGTGCACGCGGTCACGCCCGGCATGCACTCGCCGGTGCCGTCGCCGCAGGCCATGCCGCCCTCGGGGTCGCCCTCGTCGACCACCCCGTCGCAGTCGTTGTCGAGCCCGTCACAGAGCTCCGCGCTCGGGCCGGTCTCGCCGACGCAGACGAGCATGCCCATCGAGCACGCCTCCGCGCCGAACTCGCAGACGCCGACGTCGGTGGTGCCGCAGCTGCCGCCGCCGCCCGGGTTGCCCTCGTCGATGAGCCCGTCGCAGTCGTTGTCGAGGCTGTCGCAGGTCTCGGGCATCGGGCTGGTCCCGCCCACGCACGTCAGCGCGCCGCCGACGCACTCGCTCATGCCCTCCATGCACTCGCCGGTGCTCGTGCCGCAGGCCGCGCCGCCGCCGGGGTTGCCCTCGTCGGTCGAGCCGTCGCAGTCGTTGTCGCGGCTGTCGCAGACCTCGGTGGTCGGCCCGCGATCACCCACGCAGGTGAAGCCGCCGCTCACGCAGGTCAGCACGCCGGTGTCGCACTCGCCGGTCGCCACCCCGCACGCGCCCATGGTGGGCACGGACTCGTCGGTGTTCCCGTCGCAGTCGTCGTCGGCGCTGTTGCAGGTCTCGCTCGTGGGCGACACGCCGCCGGTGCAGGTGAGCGAGCCGCCGCTGCAGCTGAGGGTGCCGGGCATGCAAGCGCCGATGCTCGAGCCGCAGCTCCCGCCGCCGCCCGGGTTGCCTTCGTCGGTCGAGGCGTCGCAGTCGTTGTCCCGCCCGTCGCAGATCTCCGCGCTCGGGCCGGTCGCGCCGACGCAGCTCAGGGCGCCGCCGCTGCAGGTGAGGCTGCCCGGGGAACACTCGCCGGTGGTCGTGCCGCAGGCCGCGCCGCCGCCGGGGTTGCCCTCGTCGACCACGCCGTCGCAGTCGTTGTCGAGCGAGTCGCAGGTCTCCGCGCTCGGGCCGGTGCCGCCGCCGCAGGTGAGCGCGCCGCCGCTGCACGCGAGCGTGCCCGGCATGCAGACGCCGACGCTCGAGCCGCAGCTCCCGCCGCCGCCCGGGTTGCCCTCGTCGGTCGCCCCGTCGCAGTCGTCGTCGGCGGCGTTGCAGGTCTCGCTCGTCGGTCCGACCCCGCCGGTGCAGGTGAGCGCGCCGGACACGCAGGTCCGGGTGCCCGGGCTGCACGCGCCGGTGCTCGTGCCGCAGGTGCCGCCGCCGCCCGGGTTGCCCTCGTCGATGAAGCCGTCGCAGTCGTCGTCGGACGCGTTGCAGGTCTCGGCGCTCGGGCCCACGCCGCCGGTGCAGACCAGCGCGCCCGCGGTGCAGGTCTGGGTGCCGGGCACACACGCGCCGGTGGAGGAGCCGCAGACCGCGCCGCCGCCGGGGTTGCCCTCGTCGGTCAGTCCGTCGCAGTCCTCGTCCACGCCGTCGCAGGTCTCGGCGCTGGGGTTCACGCCGCCCACGCAGCTGAGGGCGCCGCCCGAGCACGTCAGCGTGCCGGTCATGCAGGCGCCCGTGGACGTGCCGCAGGTCCCGCCGCCGCCCGGGTTGCCCTCGTCCGTCGCGCCGTCGCAGTCGTCGTCGATGCCGTTGCAGGTCTCGGCGCTCGGCCCCACGCCGCCCTGACACGAGAAGCCGCCGCCCGTGCAGGTCAGCACGCCGGGCGAGCACGCGCCGGTGCTGCTGCCGCAGGAGCCCATGGTCGGCACGCCCTCGTCGGTCGCGCCGTCGCAGTCCTCGTCGAGGCCGTCGCAGGTCTCGGGGCCGGGGCTGGTGCCGCCGGTGCAGACGAGCGCGCCGCCCATGCAGGTGCGCGTCCCGGGCGAGCACTCGCCGATGCTCGAGCCGCAGGCGCCGCCGCCGCCGGGGTTGCCCTCGTCCGTCGTCCCGTCGCAGTCGTTGTCGCGCGTGTCGCAGAGCTCCGCGGACGGACCGGTGGCGCCGGAGCAGGAGCCGAACATGCCGGCCGTGCAGACCTGGGAGCCGGGTCGACACTCGCCCACGCCGCTCCCGCACGAGCGGCTGAACCCGTCGACCACGCCGTCACAGTCGTTGTCGAGGTTGTCGCAGACCTCGGGGGACGGACCGATCCCGCTGCACGCGCCCCACGCGCCGGCCGAGCAGGTCTCGGTGCCGGTCGTGCACACGCCGGTGTTGGTCCCGCACGGGCGGGTCAGGCTCTCGTCGACGGCCATGTCGCAGTCGTTGTCGAGGCCGTCGCAGAGCTCGGGGCCGGGCACGCAGCCCATGCACACGCCGCCCTCGTCGATGATCCCGTCGCAGTCGTCGTCGCTCGCGTTGCAGGTCTCGGTAGGCGCCGCGCCGCAGGTGCCGCAGGCGTTGAGGAGGCCCTCGTCGACCGAGCCGTTGCAGTTGTCGTCGATGCCGTCGCAGACGGTCTCACCCGGGTCGGTGCAGAGGGTGGGCGGAGGCGGCGTGCCGCCGGGGCGGTCGCAGTACAGCGTGTAGCCCTCGTCGATCGCCATGTCGCAGTCGTCGTCGACGCCGTTGCAGGTCTCGTAGAGGATCGAGTCCGCCATGATCTGCGAGAAGGCCAGCGCGAGGGAGGTCTCGTCGCTCGCGTAGAACGCGCGGTTGGAGCCCGGCGCGTCGGTGCCGCCCGCGGTCGCGATCGCCTCCGTGTCCGCGTCGCCCGGCGTGATGCCGAAGCCGATCACGAAGGTGCGGATGTCGTAGAGCGTGCCGCCGACGTTGGTGTTGCGGAGCTCGGTCGCCGCGGTCGCGGGGTTGCCGCCGCAGGTCTCGTCGCCGTCGGTCAGGAGGATGACGTAGTAGGGGCGGCAGCCCGAGAAGCTGTCGGTCGCGATGGGGCTGGTGCCGAAGCGGGGGTCGAGGCCCTGGTAGTACTCGCGCGCGGCGCGAAGGGCGCCGGCGAGAGGGGTGTTGCCGCTCGCGTGCAGCTCGGGCTGCGTCCCCGGGGTGAGCGAGGTGCAGGAGTTGCAGGAGTAGTCGACCCACTCGAGCACGTCCGACTGGTTCCCGGACGCGAGCGGCACGAGCACCTCACCCGCGTTGGCGGTCGAGTTGCACGTCAGCGAGCAGGAGCAGCCGCAGGTGGTCGAGCAGGTGCTGCTGCTGCAGCTCCCCGAGCAGCTGTGACGGAAGCGCTCGAGCGCGAAGGTCGCCTCGCCGTAGCCGTTCACCACGTCCTGGAGCACGCACTTCGCGTCGCTCATGCGGTTGCGAGGCAGGCCACAGGAGTTCGTGCCGCCCCCGGTGGAGCTCGTCATCGACCCGGAGTTGTCGAAGATGACCGTGAAATACGGCCCCACGGTGACCTGAGCGCTCGCGCTCACGGCGGTTCCGACGGCGACCGCAAAGGCCAGCGCCGCCAAGTGACGAGCTCTCATCAGCACCCTCCGGCTGAGAGGGTATCAGAATCCGCCGACTCTGGACTACGAAGGCACTGGACCGAGCACAACTCAGGCGGAACTCGAGCGCCGCCGGGCTCGTATCCGGGGAACGCCGCGCTCGATCAGGAGCTTGGCGACGGCGCGGGCGGCCTTTCGGGAGAGCTCGCCGACCACGCGCTCGTCTCCGTCGTCGAGCACGAGCACCAGCGGCCGACCCGGGATCAGATCGTCGAAGTAGACGGCCTTGATGGACTTCAGCCGCACCTCGAAGTCGCGCCGCGGGTTGGCGCCTTCGTAGCGAAGTCGATCCTCGGTCACCTCGACGCCCACCCGGTGCCACGCCCAGAGGCGCGAGGTGATCCAGAGGACCAGGGGGGCGGTGAGGAGGATCCAGCCCTGCCAGCCGCGCACCACGAGGCCCAGGCCCCAGAGCACGGCGAAGGCGCCGACGTAGACGATCACCAGGGACGCGACGCGAGTGACCCCGCGCGGCCAGCCGATGCCGCGATGGAGGACCGGCTTCACGCGTCCCGCGAGACGAGCACTCTCAGTGACCGACCTTCTGGCCGATGAGGCAGACGGCGAAGGTGATGAGCGGGATGGCGATGGAGGCCGCCACGTAGACGATGGTGAACGTCATGGAGGGCGTTTAGCGGGCTTCGGGTTCGGGGACAAGCACGCGGGCCCGAGCCCGGGGCAGCTCCACCTCCGTCGGCGCCTCGTCCTGGACCTCGTCGGCCGCGTCCCCGAGCTGGCGCACCAGCTGGGCGAGGCGCCGGATGGCGCCGTCCGAGCGCGACGAGGGGATGCGGTCCAGCTCGGCGAGCATGTGGCGGGCGCTGGCCGGTCGCCCCTCCCGGTCCCGGCTGAGGGCGCGGAGCACGAAGTCGTCCCAGCCCGCCGACAGCCCCGGGCGCAACGTGCTGGGGGCCACCAGCTCGAGGTTGAGCAGCGCCTCGACCGTCGCCGCCTGCGTCTTGCGCCCGAAGAGCCGGCGACGGGTCGCGAGCTCCCAGGCGATCACCCCGACGCTGAACAGATCCGCGCGGTGGTCGAGCGGCTGGGCCCGGGCCTGCTCGGGCGCCATGTAGCCGCTGTGACCGACCACGGTCTGGGTGTGGGACGCGTCGGCGTCGCGGAGCGCGCGCGCCACCCCGAAGTCGGTGATCTTGATCTCGCCGTTGCGAGATAGCAAGACGTTCTGCGGGCAGAGGTCGCGGTGGAGGACGCGCAGGAGCTCCCCGTCCGCGCCGCGCGCGACCTCGTGCGCGTGGTGAAGCCCCTCGAGCAGCGCGCGGAGCATGGCCCCCATCACCGGCTCGGGGATCTCGACGCCGTCCGCGCGGGTCCGAGAGAGGAGCCGGGCCATGGTGATCCCGTCCACGAACTCCATGGCCAGGAAGTACGAGTCCTCGCGGCTGCCGAAGTCGAGCACCTGCACGATGCTCGGGTGGGCGAGGCGCGAGCCGATCTCCGCCTCCTGACGGAAGAGCTGGACGAAGCGCTCCTGCTGGGCGAGGTGCGCGTGGATGCGCTTGACCGCGACCGGCCGCTCGAAGCCGCCCTCGGGCGCGTAGACGGCCTCGAAGACCTCCGCCATGCCGCCGACCGCGATCCGCGACAGCAGGCGGTACTTCCCGAACAGCTCGCGCTCTCGCAGCACCCGGTCGGCGCGGCCGATGACGCGCCGCATGTACCGGGCCGCCACCGACGCGACCACGCCGGCGAGCAGCAGCGACACCCCGCGTGTCAGCTGCATGTTGGCCTGGAAGAGCACGTGGCCTTCGAAGCCGGCCGCGATGCGCCCGCGCGCCAGGAAGACATAGATGCCCGCGAAGATCACCGCGCCCGAGACGCCCACGATGAGCGGCGAGCGATCGCGGAGGCGCACCACGTGGCTGAGGAGCAGCAGCGTGAAGAGCATCGGCGGGACCCAGGAGCCCAGCGCGTACTCGCCGCCCTCGGTGAAGACGAGCACCGCCATGAAGCCCCAGGGGATCGTGGCCTCGACGACGTCGTTCGCGGTGCGGAGCCACCCCGGCTGAGGGCCGCGGGTCAGCCGGAACCAGACGGGCACGTACCAGAGCAGGTAGGCGGCCGAGAGCGCGCTGCAGCCGAGGCCGAGCCAGAGCGACGTGGTGAGCGCGATGATCGCGGACGCGACCACGCCGCAGAGCAGGAAGAAGAGCCAGACCGTCGCCATGACCCGCTCGAAGGCGAGGATCTCGACGTCGAGCGCGGCGTCGAGCGCGGCGCGGCTCCGCGGTGTGACCTGAGACGCGCTCACAGCACCTGCACCTCGGCGAGGGCGCCGCTGTTGCGGAAGTGGGAGCGGACGTAGACGCGCACGCGATCGACGCCCTCGGCCGAGAGCGGCACGATCATCCGCTCCCCCTCGGTGGAGAACGCCTCGAACTCGCCGGTCGCCTCCCCCAAGACCTCGTCGCCGCCGACTGCGTCGCTGCGGAGCGCGTGCACGACCACCCGGCGGGCGGCCCGGTCGTCGTAGCCGGGGTTGTGCCCGTTGGTGAGCGCGACGCCGGACACGTGGCGCGGGGCGCCGAGGTCGAGCTCGATCCAGCCGGACTCCCCGTCCGGGAGGTGCCACTCGGTCCGGTCGTTGCCGTCGTGGGCTAGCTCGGGCGCGTAGTCCCGGTTGAGCGCGGACTCGTTGAAGGCGCTCGCCCGCACCTCGACCACCGGGAACGCGAACGCGAACCCGCTCCACCCCGCGGCGCCCAGGCCTTCGGTGTCGGGCCGGGGTGAGGAGAGGGTGATCTCGCGCCACGCGGCGCCCGTGTCGGACAGCTCGGCCTCGACGCGGCTCGCGTGCGAGTCGCCGCCCTCCCAGACGAGCTCCTCCAGCCAGAGGGGCCCATCGCTCCCATGGACATCGAGGCGGAAGGTCGCGCTCCCGGCCTGCTCCGGCTCGCAGACGCCAGCCCACCCCGTGACCACGCGCGGGCCGGGAGGCAGACGCACGGTGACCCAGCCCTCCGGGGCCACCTCGAGCGCTCGCTCTCCGCAGCGCCGCGTCTCGACCGCGCCGTCCGCGCGGAAGAGCGCGATCGGGCCCGCCGACGGGGGCTCGTCGCTCGCGGGTTGGGTGGGGGGCAGCGCCGGGAAGGGCTGCGTCCACGCGCGCACCTCGTCGAGCACCGCGTCGCCCTCACCCATGATCCAGAGCTCGATCGGTGAGTCCGTGCGCGAGGCCCACGACGTCATGAAGGGCGCGGTGCGCGCGCCGCCGGAGTGCCAGCGCAGGATGGGCGGGAGCCCCTCGCCAGCGCGGAGGAAGACGAAGCGGAGGCCGTCGCCGTCGAGCGCGCCGTGCCGCCCGGCGAGGGTGTGCGCGCCGGCCGGGAATCGGAAGGCGACCCGCGCGGGGGCGGTCAGCCGGAGTCCGTCGCCGTGGGCGGCGAGGCGCGTCGCGGCGACGACCTCGACTTCGGGCGGCAAGCCATCCGGGCGCGTGGAGACGGTGGCCTGGACCTGGCCCAGGAAGAGGGGCGCGTCGCCGCCGCGCAGCTGGAATCGGACCCGCTGCCCCCGCGCGAGCTGCGTCATGAAGGCGAAGGTCTCGACGACCGGCGCGTCGGAGGGGGCGACGCGCGTCTCGTAGAGGACGCGCTCGGCGGCGCCGTCGCCCTCGACGATGCGCGCGTGCACCGGCTGGTCGGCCCCCTCGCAGCGACCGAAGCGGCCCCGGAACGTCACCCAGCCCGTGGGCGCCTCCGCCACGCTGATCAGCTCGCCGTCGCGTGCGCGCTGCCCGCCGAAACACGCCTCGATTGAACGCAGATCAGTCGGACCCGAAGCCCAGCGCAGCGGCGTCGGCGCTTCGCGATCGCCGCACCCGATCGCGAACGGGGCCAGCAGGAGGAGGAGTCGAAACGGCACGGGTGGGGCGCAGGATAGTCGCATCGGGGGTAAGGTGGGGGCGATGAGCAGCATGACCGACCACGTCGAGTTGATCCTCGACGGGACGAAGCTCGCCTGGCACCTCGACCGCGTCGAGGCCTGGGAGCGCGGCGAGCGTATCGCGCCGATCACCATCGACATGGCGCTCACGCGGTCATGCAACTATGCTTGTCATTTCTGCTACGCGATGCTCCAGGAGAACGAGCGGAGCCGGATCACGCAGGAGGTGATCTACGACTTCCTCGAGGACGCGGCGGCGATCGGGGTCAAGGGCGTCAGCTTCGTCTCGGACGGCGAGAGCACCATCAGCCCGGTGTTCGTGGACGCGTGCCGGCGCGGGAGCGAGCTGGGGCTGTCGATGGCGGTGGGGACGAACGGCTTCGTGTTCAACCGGCGCAAGCTCGAGGAGGTCCTGCCGCACCTGACCTACCTGCGGGTGAACATCTCCGCCGGCGAGCGCGACCGGTACGCGGAGATCATGGGGGTCAAGCCCGAGTGGTTCGACCGGGTCAAACGCAACATCGCGGACATGGTCGACATCAAGGAGCGGTACGGCCTGCCCGTGACCATCGGCATGCAGATGGTGCTGATGCCCGAGTACGCCGACCAGATCCTGCCGCTCGCCCGGCTCGGGCGTGAGCTCCGCCCGGACTACCTCGTCATCAAGCACTGCAGCGACGACGAGGACGGCTCGCTCGGGGTCGACTATGCCGCCTACGAAGACCTCTACGACACGCTGCGCGAGGCCGAGGCGCTCTCCGAGGGCGGCTACCGGGTCAGCGTGAAGTGGTCGAAGATCGAGGCCAAGGGGACCCGCAGCTACCAGCGGTGCTACGGGCCGCCGTTCATGCTCCAGATCTCCGGCTCGGGGCTGGTCGCGCCCTGCGGCATGCTCTTCAACGAGCGCTACCAGAAGCTCCACATGGGCAACATCTGCGAGCAGCGCTTCCGCGACATCTGGGGATCGGACCGCTACTGGGACGTCGTGAACTACCTCGCGAGCCCGCGCTTCAACGCGCAGCAGATGTGCGGGAGCCTGTGCCTCCAGCACAAGGTGAACGAGGCGCTCGACGCGCACGTGAAGGGCCGCGGCACCCTGATCCGGCCCAAGGGCGCGCCCCCTCCCCACCTCGACTTCGTGTAGGCTGCCACCAGGGTGTCGCGCTCGCTGTCCGTCGTCGTCCCTGCCCTCAACGAGGCGCTGCACGTCCGTGACGCCGTCGATCAAGTGCGCCTCGCGGTGGACGGCCGCTTCGAGGACTGGGAGATCCTGCTCTTCGACGACGGCAGCACCGACGAGACGGGCGCGATCATGGACGCGCTCGCGGCCGACGACCCGCGGCTCCGCGTCACGCACAACCCGCGCCCGAACAACCTCGGCGGGGTCTACGCGCAGGGCGTGGACATGGCGCGCATGAGCCACCTGGTGATGATCCCGGGCGACAACGAGAACCCGGCCTCGGCGATGATCCCGGTCTTCGACGCCGTCGGGCGGGCGGACATCATCCTGCCCTACCCGAAGAACAGCGCCGTGCGCGGGATCGCGCGAGACACCCTGAGCCGCGCCTACACGCGCCTGTTCAACCTGCTGTTCGGCCTGGACGTGCCGTACTTCAACGGCACCGTCGTGCACCGGACGGATCTCCTGCGCGCGATCACCATCGAGACCACCAGCTTCGCCTACCAGGCGGAGATCCTGATCAAGCTGCTCCGCCGCGGGGCTACGTGGGCGCCGGTCGGGATCGAGATCGCGCCGCAGCCGGACCGCGAGTCCAAGGCGCTGACGGCGCGAAACCTGTACGGAGTAGCGCGCGCGATGGTCGGTCTGCTCTGGGAGACACGGGTGAAGGACGCGATGCGAACGGGAGCGCGCGCGACGCGATGAGCGCCTACCTCGCCAAGATCCGATCCCGCGAGGCGCTGGCCGAAGAGGTCCGCGCGGCGCAGGCGCGAGGCGAGGTGGTGGTCCACTGCCACGGCTGCTTCGACATCCTGCACCCGGGCCACCTGCGGCACCTGACGTGGGCCGCCTCGCAGGGCGATCTCCTCGTGGTGACCCTCTCGAGCGACGCGGTGGTCGGCAAGGGGCACAACCGCCCGTACGTGCCGGAGAAGCTCCGGGCCGAGACGCTCGCCGCCATCGAGGTGGTGGGCGGCGTGGCCATCGACGACGGCGAGTGGGCGGGGCCGGTCCTGGAGCTGCTCCGGCCCGACATCTACGTCAAGGGCAAGGAGTTCGAGGACGTCTGGGACGGACGCTTCGGCCGCGAGCGGCGCCTCGTCGAGGGCTTCGGCGGACGCGTGATGTTCAGCTCCGGCGACGTCGTCTACTCGTCGAGCGAGATCATCGACTCGCACCGGGAGCGCCTCGAGCCCACGCGCGAGCAGGCGGCGGCGTACTGCGCCCGGCACGGCATCGACGCGGCGCGCCTGCATCGGGTCCTCGACGCGGTGCGCGGCAAGAAGATCCTGATCGTCGGTGAGACCATCGTCGACCGCTACATCCACGTCGACCCGCTCGGGATGAGCGCGGACTCGCCCGTCCTGGCCGTGCGGCCGCGCGAGGAGGAGACCTTCATCGGCGCCGCGGCCATCGTCGCCCAGCACGTCAACGCGCTCGGCGCCGAGGCGCGCCTGGTGACGCTGGTGGGCGACGACGCGGAGGGCGAGCGCGTGCGGAGCGCGCTGGACGAGGCAGGCGTGATGGCGCGCGCGGTGGTGGACGACACGCGCCCGACGATCCTGAAGACGCGCTACCTCTCGGAGGGCAAGAAGCTCCTCAACGTCAACGTGTTTCGCGACCACGATCTCGTCACCGAGGTGCAGCGCGAGGTGATCGAGCGCCTCGACGAGCTCGCCGAGGGGGTCGACGCGGTGGTGGTGAGCGACTTCAGCTACGGCATGATCACCCAGGCCGTGCTCGACTGGGTGGGGCGGCTGCGCGAGGCGCGCGGGCTGCCGGTGGCGGGGGACGTGCAGTGCTCCACCCAGCTCGCCGACGTGGCGCGCCTGCGGGGGATCACGGTGGCGACGCCGAGCGAGCGCGAGGCCAGGCTCTCGCTCTGCGATCGCGGCAGCGGGGTGGCGGATCTGGGCGCGCGCCTGCTCCAGCGCACCGGGAACGAGGCGATGCTCGTCACGCTCGGCTCGCGCGGCATGATGGTCATCGAGCGCAGCGCGAACGCGCCCGCGGATCTGCGCGGCGTGCCGACCCACGAGCTCAAGAAGCACCTGCTCATCGAGTACCTGCCGTCGCTGGACCGTGTCCCGATCGATCCCATGGGCGCGGGGGACGCGCTGCTCGCCACCCTCACGTGCGCGCTCGCGGCGGGGGGCTCGGTGCTCGAGGCGGCGTTCCTCGGCAACTGCGCGGGCGCGCTCGAGGTGGGGCTGCTCGGGAACATTCCCGTCGAGCCCGGAGCGCTCCGGGCGGCCGTGGACGAGGAGCTGGGCTGATGCCGCACCCGACGTTCGACCGGAGCCGGCTCCGGCTGCGTCCGCTGGCCGAGCGCGAGCACGACCTCGATCTCTCGGTGATGCTCGGGCTGGACGACCCGGCGCCCGCGTTCTCCGACCCGGCGCTCCCGGTGCTGGCCGCGCGCATGAAGGCGGCCCGCGAGCGCGGCGCGAGCGTGA
The DNA here is from genome assembly GCA_040218145.1 of Sandaracinaceae bacterium. Classification (GTDB taxonomy): domain Bacteria; phylum Myxococcota_A; class Polyangia; order Polyangiales; family Sandaracinaceae; genus JAVJQK01. The sequence continues at coordinate 141,892 of JAVJQK010000076.1, forward strand.
TCCTCGCCATGGGCGGGCACGTGATCCGGGCCGGCGTGGCCGCGCACCTCATCGACTGGATGGAGCGCGGGCTCGTGACCCATCTCGCGATGAACGGCGGCGCGGCCATTCACGACTACGAGCTGAGCCTGATCGGCGCGACCACCGAGAGCGTCGCCCGGTACGTGCGCGAGGGCTGGTTCGGGCTCTGGGAGGAGACGGGCGGGGTCAACGAGGCGGCCAAGGCGGCGGCGGCGGACGGGATCGGCCTGGGCGAGGCGCTGGGCCGCGCGGCGCGATCCTTCCCGCACGCGGCGCACGGGGTCCTGGCCGCGGCGCACCGGCTGAACGTGCCCGCGACGGTCCACGTGGGGATCGGCTACGACATCGTGCACGAGCACCCGAGCTGCGACGGCGCGGCCATCGGGGCGGCGAGCTACACCGACTTCCTGGTCTTCGCCCAGAGCGTGGCCGGGCTCGAGGGCGGGCTCTTCCTCAACCTGGGCACGGCCGTGATGGGGCCGGAGATCTACCTGAAGGCGCTCGCCATGGCGCGGAACGTCGCCCACCAGGAGGGGCGCCGCGTCACCGACTTCACCACCGCGGTCTTCGACCTCGTGCCGCTCGGCGACGTCTCGCGCGAGGCGAGCAAGGGCGACCCCCGCTACTTCTTCCGGCCCTTCAAGACCATCCTCGTCCGCACCGTGGCCGAGGGCGGCGAGAGCCACTACGTGCGCGGCCCGCACCGCGCGACCCTCCCGGCCCTGCACCGCCTCACCCGAGACGAGCCGTCATGAGCGAGCGACCCTATCGAGACTGGATCGGCGCGGTGGTGCGGCTCCTGGAGTCGATGCAGGCGAGCGACGCCGACGACCCGCTCGATCTGGAGGACGGCGTGCGGCGCGCCGTGGACCGCATCCTGGCCGTGAAGGCGCCGAACAAGGTGATGCTGGTCGGCAACGGCGGCAGCGCCGCGATCGCGCGCCACATGCACAACGACCTCGTGAAGTGCGTGGGGGTGCGCGCGCAGGTCTTCTTCGACGTGCCGCTCCTGACCGCGATCACCAACGACGACGGTTACGAGGAGGTCTTCGAGCAGCCGATCCGGCAGTGGACGGATCCGGGCGACGTGCTCGTGGCCATCAGCAGCTCCGGCCGCTCCGAGAACATCCTGCGCGCGGCCCGCGCGGCGCGGGAGGCGGGCGCGGACGTGATCGCCATCAGCGGCTTCGACGCCGACAACCCCCTGCGCGCGATGGGCTCGCCGAGCTTCTGGGTCGACTCCCACGACTACGGCGCGGTCGAGTCGTCCCACACGATCCTCACCCACTACCTGACCGACCGAGCGGCGGCGCGACGCGGCCGATGATCGTGCATGTCCCCGACCGGAGTCGCCTGCGGGCGGGCGACCACCCGCGCGCGGCGCTCTTCCTGGACCGCGACGGCGTGCTGATGGAGGACGTGCACTTCGCGCGCTCGGCCGACGACGTGCGCGTGCTGCCCCGGACCCGCGAGGCGCTGGACGCGCTCCGATCCGACTTCGCGCTCGTGGTGGTGACGAATCAGTCGGGGCTCGCGCGGGGCTTCTTCGACGAGGAGGCCCTCGCCGCGATGCACGCGAAGCTCGACGAGGCGTGCTGGCTGGACGCATTCTACGCCTGCCCACACCACCCGGAAGGGGCGGTGGCGCGCTGGGCCAGCACCTGCGCGTGCCGCAAGCCCGAGCCCGGTCTGTTGCTGGCCGCGGCGGAGGCCCATGATCTGGCGCTGGACCGATCGGTGATGATCGGCGACGCTCCGCGCGACGTGGAGGCGGGGCGACGCGCAGGCGTTCGCAGCCTCCTGCTCGAGAACGGCCATAGCTTGTTCGAGGCGCTCGAATGGATTCGATGAAGAAAGTCTTGGTCACCGGAGGCGCCGGCTACGTCGGCGCCGCCCTCATCCCCCGCCTCCTGGCGGACGGTCTCACCGTGCGCGTGCTGGACCTCTGCCTCTACGGCAAGGACGTGCTGCCGCGCGACCCCCACCTGGAGCTCGTCGAGGGCGACATTCGCGACCCGGAGGTCGTGAAGAAGTGCGTCGACGGCATGGACGCGGTGATCCACCTCGCGTGCATCTCGAACGATCCCTCGTTCGAGCTGGACCCGAAGCTCGGCAAGTCGATCAACTTCGACGCCTTCGAGCCGCTGGTGGAGGCGAGCGTGGCGGCGGGCGTCAAACGCTTCGTCTACGCGTCGAGCAGCAGCGTGTACGGGGTCAGCGACGCGGACGAGGTCACCGAAGACCACCCGCTGAACCCGCTGACCGACTACAGCAAGTTCAAGCGGGACTGCGAGCCGATCCTGCTGAAGCGGCAGAGCGAGAGCTTCGCGCCGGTGGTGATCCGGCCGGCCACGGTCTGCGGCTACTCGCCGCGCCTCCGGCTCGACCTCACGGTCAACATCCTCACCAACCACGCGGTGACGAACGGCGAGATCAAGGTCTTCGGCGGCGCTCAGCGCCGGCCCAACATCCACATCGCCGACATGGTGGAGCTCTACGCGATGCTGCTCTCGCTGCCCGCGGCGCGCGTGAGCGGCAAGACGTGGAACGTGGGCTACCAGAACCAGACGATCTCGCGGATCGCGGCCCTGGTGAAGGAGACGGTCGAGGAGGAGATGCCGGGCAAGAAGCCGATCGAGGTGGTCACCACCCCGACCGACGACCCGCGCAGCTACCACATCTCGAGCGAGCGCATTCACCGCGACCTCGGCTTCATCCCCGAGCACACCATCGAGGACGCGGTCGCCGATCTGTGCGCGGCCTTCCAGGCGGGCAAGATCCCCCGCTCGATGGAGGACGACGTCTACTTCAACGTCAAGCGGATGCAGCGGCTGGAGATGTCTTGACGGCGGAGCGCTCGTGACCCCTCGCGCCAAGCTGCTCCAAGACATGATGCGCTTGCGCGCGGTCGAGGAGCGCATCGCCGCCCGCTACCCGGAGCAGGAGATGCGCTGCCCGACCCACCTCTGCGTGGGCCAGGAGGCGGCCCCGGTCGGCGTCTGCGCCGCGCTCCGGCCCGACGACTACGCGCTCAGCCACCACCGCAGCCACGGGCACTACCTCGCGAAGGGCGGCGACCTCGACCGCATGATCGCCGAGATGTACGGCCGGGAGACGGGCTGCAGCCGGGGCAAGGGCGGCTCGATGCACCTCGTGGACCTCTCCGTCGGCTTCCTGGGCGCCGTCCCCATCGTCGCGAGCACCGTGCCCATCGCGGTCGGGGCCGCCTTCGGAGCGCGCATGCGCGGCGAGGACCGCGTGGCGGTGGTGTTCCTGGGCGACGCGGCGGTCGAGGAGGGGGTCGTGCACGAGTCGCTCGCCTTCGCGTCGCTCGAGCGGCTCCCCGTGCTCTTCGTCTGCGAGAACAACCTCTACTCCGTGCAGACCGGGCTCGAGGCGCGGCAGCCCTCGGGCCGCGCCATTCACGAGCTCGGCGCGGCGCACGCGCTCTCGCACGCGCAGCTGCACGGGGAGGACGTCTTCGCCATCCACGCCTGGGCCGAGGAGGCGGTGGCGCAGGCCCGGGCGGGCGAGGGGCCGTCGTTCCTGGAGGTGCTCACCTACCGCTACCTCGAGCACGTCGGGCCCTACGAGGACGTGGAGCTCGGCTACCGCACGCGCGAGGAGGTCGACGCGTGGCGCGCGCGCGATCCGATCGCCCACGCGACGCGGGCCCTCGCCGACGAGGTCGGCCCCGAGACGATCGACGGCTGGATGCGGGCGCACGCCGAGGCCCTCGACGCGGCCTTCGAGCGCGCGATCGCCGCGCCTTACCCCGAGCCCGAGGCGCTCTTCGAGGGCGTCTTCCGCGGCACGTCGACGCGGCTGGGAGAGGGCACGTGAGCCGGGTCATCCCGTACCACGAGGCGCTCCGCGAGGCGCTCGCCCTCTGCCTCGAGCACGACCCGCGCGTCTACCTGATGGGCCTCGGGGTCCCCGACCCCAAGGGGCTCTTCGGCAGCACGACCGGGCTCGTCGATCGCTTCGGGCCCGAGCGCGTGCGCGACATGCCGGCGTCCGAGAACGCGATGACCGGGGTCGCGCTCGGCAGCGCCCTGGCCGGGATGCGGCCCGTGCTGTCGCATCAGCGCGTGGACTTCGCGCTCCTCGCGATGGAGCAGATGGTCAACCAGGTCGCGAAGTGGCACTACATGTTCGGCGGACAACGACCCGTGCCCATATTGATCCGCATGATCGTCGGGCGCGGCTGGGGTCAGGGGGCGCAGCACTCGCAGAGCCTGTTGAGCTGGTTCGCGCACGTGCCCGGGCTCACGGTGATCGCCCCCGCCACCCCGCACGACGCCAAGGCGCTGACCCTCGCCGCCATCGAGAGCGACGACCCGGTGATCAGCTTCGAGCACCGCTGGTGCTTCAACGTGAAGGGCGAGGTCCCCGAGGGGATCGTCCGCGCGCCGCTCGGCGAGGCACATGTGGTCCGCGAGGGCGCCGACGTCACCATCGTCGCCAGCAGCTACATGGTGCTCGAGGCCATGCGCGCGGCGGAGCAGCTGGCCGAGGACGGCGTGGACGCGGAGGTGATCGACCTGCGCACCGTGGCGCCGCTCGACCGGGTGACGCTCGCCCGCTCGGTGCGCAAGACCGGACACCTCGTCGCGGCGGACATCGGCTGGACGTCCTTCGGGGTGGGCGCCGAGGTCGTCAGCGCGGTGGTCGAGGACGCGTTCGACGCGCTGCGCTCGGCCCCTCGCCGCGTCGCCTCGCCCGACGTGCCCTCGCCCTCGACCCCGGCGCTGAGCGCGGGCTTCTGGCCGCGCGCGCGCGCGATCGTGGACGCCGCCCGCGCCCAGCTCGGCCGGGCGCCGCTCCCGGCCGAAGGCCCGCCGCCCTTTCCCCTCGACGTGCCCGACCCGACGTTCACCGGCCCGTTCTGACGCATGCTCCGCGCGCACATCCGCCGCTTCGCTCCCCTCGCGTGGCTCGGGATGTGCGTCGCGAGCGTGCTCGGCATGACGCGCTTCGACGACGTGGACCCGCTCTACGGACCGGTCGTCGACTGTGCGGCGACGTTCGAACGAGAGCTGGCGCCGCTGCGCTCGTTCCTGCCCGAGCAGGGCATCCTCGGCTACGTGGGCCCGCCAGACGACTCCGGCTGTCATCCGATGATGATGGCCCAGTACTCCCTGGCCCCGGTCCGCCTGGTGGAGGTGGACTACGACCTCTTCCGACGCTCCTTGCAGGACCGCGCGGTGGAGGTCACGCCGCTCGCCCCCCAGCTCGTGCTCGCGTGGGGCGACGAGGGCCAGCGCTGGATGCGCCGGAACCCCGACTACGTGCGCATCGCGGAGACGCCCAGCGCGGTGCTCCTGGCGAGGGCCCCCTGAGCGCCGCGCTCGAGCTGCTCGCGCTCCTGCTCGTCCCGAGCGTCATCGGCGTGGGCCTCGTGCGCCAGGTCGTCGGGCGCGCGCCGCGAGGGGACGTGCTCGTGGGCGCGCTCCCCGCCGTGGCGCTCGGCGTGGGCGTCACCGGCGCGACCACGTTCGTCGGGCTCGTGTTGATGGATCGCGTGTCGATCCTCGTGGAGCTGCTCGTCCTGGCCGCGGTGCTGGCGATGGCGCGGAGGGGCACGAGCGCGCAGCCGGTCGCGCCCTTCCCCGATCCGGCGCCGCGGTGGTTTCGCGGGATCGCGTGGGTCGCGCTCGCGGCCGTGGCGCTCGTGGGCGCCGTGGTGTGGGTCTCCGAGAGCCTGAAGGAGGTCCACGGCAGCTGGGACGCGTGGGACTTCTGGAACATGCGGGGGCGCTTCCTGCTGCGCGCCGGAGACGCGTGGGAGCGCGCGTTCACCGAGATCCTGTTCTGGGCGCACCCCAGCTACCCGCCCATGCTCCCGAGCAACGTCGCGCGCGGCTTCCATCTCGTGGGGCGCGAGTCGCTCCTGGTGCCAGCCGCGCTGTCGTGCCTCTTCACGGTGGCGTCTCCGCTGTCGCTCGGCTGGACGGTGGCGAAGCTGCGCGGGCGAACGCAGGGGGTGATCGCGGCGACGACGCTCCTGGCGGTGCCCTACATCGTCCTTCACGGCGCCGATCAGTACGCGGACACCCCGCTGGCCTTCTTCTTCCTCGCGACGTGGTGCTTCATCGCGCTGCACGATCACGCCGAAGAGGGGCGCGGGTTCCTGGTCATGGCGGGGCTGGCGGCCACGCTCGCCGCGTTGACGAAGAACGAGGGGATCGTCTTCTTCCTTTGTGTCGCGGCCGGGCGCTCGTGGCTGGCGCTGCGACGCGGCGGCCGATCGCGGTGGTGGCGGGAGGCGACGGCGTTCGCGACGGGCGCGCTGCCCATCGGCGCGGTCGTCGCGCTCTTCAAGCTCGGCTACTCCGCCATGCCCGTGACGGGCGAGTTCTACGTCGGTCGCTACGCGGACTACTGGGGCGACACCGGGCCCGTGCAACACGTCGTGACGCAGGTCAGCGACCCCGCGCGCTGGGAGGGGATGGCCGCGTCGTGGTGGTTCTGGCTGACGCACTTCGACATGTCCTGGCCCGTGCCGCTCCTCTTCGGGCTCGGCGGCTACGGCCTGCTGATGGGGTGGTCGCCGCGCCGGCCCCGCGACACGACCGGGAGCATGGTGCGGGCGTTCGGGATCCAGGTCATCGTGGTGAGCGGCCTGTTCCTCGCCTGGTCGACGCTGAACATCATCGATCACATGGAGGCCCTCGGGCGGCTACTCTATCAAGCGCTCCCGGCCGTGACGCTCGGCGTCTTCCTCGCGCTGCGAGCCCCGTTCGAGACCGAATGATCATCAGGCGCATCGACTACGACGAGGCGGCCGCGCGCTACGCGGACCGCCTCGACACCAAGCTCCGCGGGTTCGGAGACGACACGCCGTGGCTCGCGACGTGGGTGCCGGATCCCGATCCGGTCCGCGGGGTGCTCAGCCTGCTCGAGGCGGCGGCGGGCGAAGGGCTCGACGCGCTCGAGGTCGTGGTGGACAGACTCGACCCGGACGCCCTGCGCGCGCGGGGACGGGCGCTCGGCGCGCTGCAGGTGGAGCGAGAGGGCGAGCGCTGGCGGGTGACCGCGACCGGGCTCGGAGACGCGGCCACACACGCGGCCGAGACGCCCGCCGCGCCCGCGAACCGACCGGCCCGACCCGCCGAGCCCGCGCTGGTGCGCCCGGCCGAAGCGCCCCTGCACGCCGCGTTTCGGGCACGGGCCGAGGCGCTCGCGCTCGACCACGCGGGGCATGTGGCGGGCGAAGCCATCGCGGTCGGCGACGCCGAGATCACGCTCCGGGTCGACGGCGGCGTGGTGCGCGCCGCCGCGCACGCGGGGGGCGGGCGATGGAGCCAGGCCGCGCACGAGGCCTTCTGCCGCGCGGTGATCGGGCTCCCGGTCGAAGAGGCGCTCGCGCACGGCGTGCATCGCGCGATGCACCGGCTCCTGGATCCCGACGCGGGGCGGCCCGTGCCCGGAGTGATGACGCCCCGCAACGCGAGCCCCGTGTTCGCCGCGCTGGCCGACGCGGTGGGGCACTTCACCCGCGCCAGCGCGCTCGAGGACAGCACCTACGCCGCGGCCCCGAGCGAGGCGTGGCGCGCCCTCTCCTACGACGAGAAGCTCGCGAGAGTGCGAGCGGCCCTCCGAGCCGCGTGCGGCGCCTGCGGGATCGCGCCCGAGCAAGTGGAGGCCGTCTCACTGCAAGGCGACGTGCGGGTGCAGATCGACTTCGCCGACGACGTGCCCGTCTCGAGGCGGCGCGCGGTGGCCATGCCCCTCGAGGCCGAGCTGCAGGCGCGCGTGGAGCCTGCGCTGCGGATCGAGCGTGAGGCCCGCCGCGATCTGAGCCCGCTGCGGCGGCTCTGAAGCGCGTAGACTGCGCGCCCGTGCGTGCGCGCTCTCGACCCGCCGCCGCGGCGGTGTGGCTGGCGGTCTGCTTCGCGAGCCTCGCCGCGACCGCGCTGACCTGGCGTGAGCCCGTCCGTCCCGACTGCGTCGGGCGGTTCGAGGCGGAGCTGCGGCCGCTCCGACGCGCGCTGCCGCGCCACGCGCTCATCGGCTACGTCGGACCGAGCCAGGACGAGACCTGCCACCCCATGATGGTCGCCCAGTACGCGCTGGCGCCCGCGTGGCTGACGGAGCTCGAAGACCCGCGGCTCCGCGCCGTGACGCGGGCAGAGGGATCACTGGTGCTCCCGAAGACGCCCTCGCTCGTGCTCGCGTGGGGAGAAGAAGGGGCGGCCTGGCTGGCCGCGCACCCCGACTACCAGCTCATCGCGCCTCCCACCGAGCACGCGCAGCTCGCGGCGCGGAGGGCGCGATGACCGTCGCGCTCGAGGCGCTGCTGATCCTGCTGCTGCCGACCGCGCTCGGCGTGGGCCTGCTGCGCCTCGCGGGTCGCCTCCCGGTCTGGGCGGAGCTCCCGGTCGGCGCCGCGATGGGTGTCGGCGTGTGCGGGGCGCTGAGCTTCCTCGGGCTGGCGCTCTTCGATCGACTGACGATCGTGCCGGAGCTGCTCGCGGTCGGCGCGGTCTGGATCGCGCCCCACAGGACAGACGCCGCCGTCCGGGGGACCCGCGCGCTGGCCCCTCGGTGGTGGCGCGGCGCGAGCGTGGCCGCGCTGCTCGGGCTCGCCGGGCTGGCGCTCTTCCTCTGGCTGCGGGAGACCGTCACCCACCCGGACGGAGGCTGGGACGCCTGGGACTTCTGGATCATGCGGGCGCGCTTCTTCGTGCGCGCCGACGAGGAGTGGGCGCGGGCGTACGCCGAGGTGATCCACTGGACCCACCCCGGCTACCCGCCGCTCTGGTCGAGCGCGATCGCGAGGGGCTTCGCGCTGGTCGGGCACGAGTCGCGCGCGGTGCCCGCGATCCTGAGCGCCGCGTTCGTGGTGGGCACCGTCGCGCTGCTCGGACACACGGTGACCCGGCTGCGCGGCCCGGCGCAGGGCACGCTCGCCGCGGTGACGCTCCTGTCGACGCCGTTCTTCATCGTGCACGGCGCATCCCACTACGCCGACCTCCCCCTCGCCTTCTTCTTCCTCGCGCTCTGGTCGTTCACCGCGCTCCACGATGAGACGCGCGAGCCGCGCCATCTGGTGCTGGCGGGCCTGGCCGCGTCGATGGCGGTGCTCACGAAGAACGAGGGGCTGATCGTGACGCTGGCCTTCGTACTGGCCCGGGGGTGGGAGACGCGCGCTGGCGGGCGGTGGAGAGCGCACGCTCGCTGGCTCACGATCGGCTTCGCCCCGCCCGGTTTGCTCTACGCCTGGTTTCGAGCCCGCTACGCCGCGGTGCCGGCCTCCGCCGACTTCTACGCCGCGGGCTCACAGCGCTTCGACGGGGTGGGACCGGTCGAGCACGTCCGGCTGCAGCTCTCGGACGCGGATCGATGGCTCGGCCTCGTCGAGTCCTGGGGCCACTGGCTGTTCTCCTTCGACCGCGGGTGGCCCGCGCCACTGCTGGTGGGCCTGGCGATCTACGCGGCATGGGTGGGCCTCGTGCCGCGCGCCGAGCGGTCGCTCTCGCGCAGCGTCGGGTGGGCGCTGCTGATCGAGGCGCTCGTGCTGTCGGTGGCCTTCGTCGCGTGGTCCCGCTGGGAGATCCGCGTGCACATGGAGGCGGTCGAGCGGCTGCTCTTCCAGGCGCTGCCGACCGGCCTGCTCGGGCTGTTCCTGGCGCTGCGCGCGCCCTTCGCGTCCGCGGCGAGCGAGGAGCGCGTCACCGGATCACGTTGAGCGCGCCGCGCCGATAGCCGCGCGGATCGATCTCGACCTCGGCGAAGCCGGCCGCCCGGACGACCCGCTCCACCTCCCGGGCGACGCCGGGGTCGGCGACGCGCTCGAGCTCGTCCCGACCGAGCTCCACGCGGGCGAGCGGACCGTGATGACGCACCCGCACGACGCGGAACCCGAGCCCTCGAAGGCCGCGCTCCCCCTGCGCGACGCGGCGGAGCTCGACCGGGTCGATCGGGGTGCCGTAGGGGAAGCGGCTCGCCAGGCACGCGAGCGCCGGCTTGTCCCAGACGGGGAGCCCCATGGCCTGCGCCGCGGCGCGGATGTCGGCCTTGCCGAAGCCGAGGTCGTCGAGAGGAGACCGCACGCCGAGCTGTCGGGCGGCGCGCCGACCCGGGCGGTGGTCGCCGCGGTCGTCGCGGTTGAAGCCGTCCAGGACGGTGGTGACGCCTCGGCGCGCGGCCTCACGTGAAGCCACGCCGTAGACCTCGGTCTTGCAGAAGTAGCAGCGGTCGACCGGGTTGCTGCGGTAGCGCGCGTCGTCGAGCTCGTGGGTCTCGACCAGCAGGTGACGCGCCCCGAGCCGCGCCGCGAGCGCTCGGGCCTGCGCGGCCTCGTCCGGGTCGAGGCTGGGTGAGACGGCGGTGAACGCGAGCGCGCGGTCGCCGAGCACGTCGAGCGCCTCGGCCAGGAGGTAGCTCGAGTCGACGCCGCCGCTGAAGCAGACCATCGCGGAGTCGAGGGCGCCCAGCCAGGCTCGGAGCGCGCCTCTCAACGCGCGCGCTCCCGGAAGCTCTGGAGCGCCGCGGCCACGATCTCGTCGAGCGGGCGCTGATGCTGACGCGCGAGCTTCACGCAGGCGTCGTGCTCGGGCTTGGCGCGCGTGGGGAGGCCGTCCCCGTCGGCGACCTTGAGCGGCACCGGACCGAACGGGGTGGACACGACCACCGTCCGACGCGGCCGCTCGAGGCGCGTGAACGGGACGAAGCGCACGCCGAGGGTCGGCGTCTCACGCAAGATCACCCGCGCGAGCCGATCGGCGTCCGGCGCGTCGGCGAGCACCGTCAGCTGCGTGCCGCTCCGCCCCTTCTTCATCTGCACGGGGGTGATCCACGCGTCGCGCGCGCCGGCCTCCCGCACCACGTCGAGCGCGTGCGCGATCAGCTCCGGCGTCGCGTCGTCGAGGTTGGTCTCGAGGCTGATCAGGGCGGCGGTCTCGTCCTCCAGGGGCTCGCCCAGGACGGCCCGCAGCACGTTCGGCCGATCCGTCAAATCGCGCGCCCCCGCGCCGAATCCCACCGCCTTCGGGCGCATCGACGGCCACCGCGTGAAGCGCGCGCCGGCCACGAGGCACGCGCCGGTCGGGGTGACCAGCTCCTTCGCGATCCCCGCGTCGTAGGTGGGCACGCCCTTCAGACAGAGCAGGGTGGCCGGGGCGGGCAGCGGGAGCGTGCCGTGGCGCGACTTCGTGAAGCCGTGCCCGAGCGGGAGCGGGGTGCAGCTCAGGGTCGCGTCGAGGTGCGCGAGCGCGGCGCAGGCGGCGACCACGTCGACGATCGAGTCCACCGCGCCGACCTCGTGGAAGTGCACCGCGTCGACCGTCGTGCCGTGCACGGCGGCCTCGGCCTCGGCGAGGCGCGCGAAGGCCTCGTGGGCGCGCTCGCGGATGGGCGCGGGCAGCGGGGCGAGGAGCGCGAGGATGTCGGAGAGGTGCCGCTCGTGATCCTCCTCGGGGCACTCGACGACGAAGCGGCGCGCGCGGATGCCGTGACGCTCGACATGAGAGTGCGTGAGCGAGAACGAGAGCCCGAGCGGGGCGAGCGCGTCGTGGACGATCTCCGGACCGACGCCGAGATCGAGGAGGGCCGCGACGAGCATGTCGCCGGACACGCCGCTGAACGCGTCGAGGTGGAGGAGGTCCGTCATGGCCCGTGGAGGATGCGGAGCGCCGCCGCCGCCGCGCCGTAGCCGTTGTCGACGTTGACCACCGCGACGCCGGGCGCGCAGCTGTTGAGCATGCCGAGGAGCGCGGCGAGGCCGTCGAAGCTCGCGCCGTAGCCGATGGAGGTGGGCACCGCGATCACGGGCGCACCGATCAGCCCGCCGACCACGCTCGGCAGCGCGCCCTCCATGCCCGCGACGACGATCGCCGCGGCCACTCCGTCGAGCTCGGCGCGTCGCGCGAGCAGGCGGTGGAGCCCGGCCACGCCGACGTCGCGCAGGCGGCGAACCGTCGCGCCGAAGGTCTCGAGCGTGATCGCGGCCTCCTCCGCCACCGGCAGGTCGCTCGTGCCGGCGCAGATCACGGCGACCGGCGCGGCGTCGAGCGCGGGCGCGCGGCCGAGCCGCACGGTGCGAGAGACCGGGTCGTGCTCGGCCTCGGGGAGCTCGAGCTTCGCCGCGACGTCGGGCCGGACCCGGGTGGCGAGGGCGGGCTGACCCCGCTCGGCGATGGCGGCGAGCGCGCGGGTGATCTGGGCCGGGGTCTTGCCCTGCCCGAAGACGACCTCGACCAGGTGAGTGCGGAGCGCGCGGTGGTGGTCGAGGGTCAGCTCATCGTCGCCGTCGAAGGGCAGCCGAGCGAGGGTCTGCATCGCCTCCTCGATGGGCGTCGCGCCGTCTCGCACCGCCTTCAGCAGCGCCTCGATGCGTGCCGGATCCACAGCGCGAGCGTAGCCGAAAGGATCCGCGGTGGCCGCCGTTGGAGTATTCTGTGGACGTGCTGGCAGTACTCGGCGCTCGGAGAGGCCTCCCGCTCGTGGCGGGCGCGCTCCTCCTCGCCGCGCTGGCGCCCGCGTCCACGTCGGAGGCGACCGAGGGGCGACGCGTGCTGTTCATCGGCAACAGCTACACGCGCTACAACGACCTGCCGCGCATGGTGCGGGAGATCTCGCGCTCGGTGCCGGACGGGCCGACCCTGCGCACGCGCCGAGAGACGCACGGCGGGTATCGCCTGCGCGGGCACTGGCGGCAGCGGCGCGTGCGTCGCCTGGTGGAGCGAGGCCGCTTCGACGTCATCGTGATCCAGGGGCACAGCCTCAGCCCCCTCGAGCGGCCGGACGAGATGGAGGAGTACGCGCGTCGGTTCACCGAGCGCGCGCGGGCGGCCGGCTCGGAGGTCGTGCTCTTCCAGACCTGGGCGCGTCACCCGGAGAGCCCGACCCTGGACGAGCTGGCGATGGACCCGGCGGAGATGCATCGACGGGTCGACGGCGTCTACGCGGAGCTCGCCTCGCGGCTCGGGGCCAGGCTGGCGCCGGTCGGTCGCGCGTGGCTTCGCGCGCAGGTGGAGATGCCCGACACGCGCCTTCACCGCCCGGACGGCACGCACCCCTCGATGCCCGGGACCTATTTGAGCGCGTGCGTCATGTACCGGACGCTGACCGGGCAGGACCCGCGCCGGGCCACCTGGAAGCCCTGGCGCATGCGGGACGAAGACGCGGCGCGCATCCGCGCCGTGGCCGCGACGATCGAGTAATCGTGGTAGCCCTCGCCGCATGAGCGAGATCGAGCTTCCCGAAGACGCGTCGATGAAGACCTACCAGCGCTACGTGCACGACCTCGAGTCCATGCACGGCTGGCTCGACGTCGACCTGGTCCACAACTGCTTCCTCATGGGCGAGGAGGTCGGCGAGCTGTTCAAGGCCGTGCGGCGCTACGAGAAGCTCTTCGACCAGTCCGAGGCCGCCCCCGCCACCCTGGCCGAGCGCAAGACCGACGTCGCCCACGAACTCGTCGACGTCCTCAATTACCTCCTCGCCATCGCCAACCGCCTCGACATCGACCTCGAAGCCGCCTTCCGCGCCAAGAACGCCAAGAACCAGTCCCGCTCCTGGGACTAGGGGACGGTGTTCGGTTGTTAACTTCTGCTCGGAAAGTTTGCGTACCCACAGTTGCGTGACCGCTATCAAGGACCTCGCTCCAAGGACCTCCATGGTCCGAGGTACGCAAAAAAGGTCACACCACAACTTAACAACCGAACACCGTCCCCTTATCCCGGTGTGTGGGTCTCTGATCAGTAGGTGCAGTAGTCGGGGCCGCTGCGGGCGACGCAGCGAGCGCCCGCGGGGCAGCCTCCGCTGAGACACGCGCAGACGCCGTAGGTGGTCGAGCAGACCCAGTCGGTGCCGCCCTGGCACTGGGAGTTCGCGGCGCCGCAGTCGCACGTGGGCTGGCCCGCGTAGACGGTGCAAGAGAAGCCGCTGGCGCACGCGAGGCCGCACGCGCCGCAGTGGTTGCGATTCGTCGACAGGTCGACCTCGCGGCCGCCACAGCAGCGGCGGAAGCCTCCGAGGGCGGTGCCGTCCGCGCGCGCGGGGTGAACGCACGCGCCGCCGGTGCATCGGTCGTTCGTGCACGCGTTGCCGTCGTCGGGGCACGCGGTCCCGTTCGCGCGCGCGGGGTGGGCGCACGCACCCGCGCTGCATCGGTCGTCGGTGCACGCGTTGCCATCGTCGCGGCACGCGGTGCCGTCGGGCATGCGCGCCTCGTCACAGCTCGCCGTCCCGTTGCACGCGCGCGTCACGCACGCGTCGCTCGCGCACTCGATGACCGTCCCGCCGCACACGCCGGCCGCGCATCGATCGGTGTGGGTGCAGGGGTCCCCGTCGTCGCAGAGCGCGTCGGCGCAGTCCGGATCGGCGCAGTCGGTCATGCCGTCGCAGTCGTCGTCCGCGCCGTCGTTGCAGAAGGCCTCGCGGGTCCCGCAGGCGCTGGCGTCATCGTCTCGCCCCGCGTCGGCCGGCCCCGCGTCGACCGGCGCGCCGTCGCAGCCACCCGTCGGATCACAGCGCCCCTCGCACGCCGCGTCGTCCGGCACCTCGAAGCACACCCGCGAGACGCACGCGCGCCGCAAGCAGGAGACCGCTGGCGCCTCGCAGTCGTCCGGCGCCACGCAGTGGGCGGGTCCGCAGCGCTCGGGCGCGTCGGGCTGACACTCGGGGGGCACGCAGCGTCCGTCCACGCACTCGGTGGTGACTCCGTCGCAGACCACGCCCGCGCAGTCCCGCGTGAGGATCACCGTCACCGCGACGTGCTCTCGGAGATCGAGCCGCGTGCGCCGGGACGCCACCTCGGCCCCGCCGCGCATCAGGGTGACGATGACGTCGATCGAGCCGGGCGCGAGGTCGGCCACGTCCACCAGCCGCTCGCCTCGCACGAGATCCCGCTCGGGCCCGAGCGCGACCGTGTCCGCGCCGATCCCCTGGCCGCCGACGCGCTCCCAGCTCACCCGCGCCGCGTCGATCTCGACCCCCGGCACGTAGTCGGTACGCAGATCCACCGCGAGCTCGAGCGGCCCCGAGCAACCGACGAGAAACATCAGCCCGATCCAGCGCACGCCGGGATGCTATCGCGGCGCCGTCCGCTACGCTCGCGTCCATGCAGCCCGCCCCCGATCTGCCTGCCTGGCTCCGCGCGGAGCTCCCCTACCACCGCCGCTCGACCGAGATCGCCGGGCGCACGATCACCTTCGTCGATCACGGCCCCGAGGACGCGCAGCCGGTGCTGCTGGTGCACGGCAACCCGACCTGGAGCTACCTCTGGCGCAAGGTGATCGGCATGCTCGACGGCGCGACGCTCCGGATCATCGCGCCCGATCTGCCGGGCTTCGGGACGAGCGACAAGCCGCGCCGCGCGTCCGCGCATCAGCTGGACATGCACATCGGCACCGTCTCCACGCTGCTGGAGCAGCTCGGTCTGCGCGCGCCCATCACGGTGGGACAGGACTGGGGCGGCCCGATCGCGTGCGGCGTGGGCGAGCGCGTCGGCGCCGCGGGCCTGGTGATCGGCAACACCGCCGTCCTGAAACCGGCCCGGCCGTTCCGCCCGAAGGGCTTCCACCGCTTCAGCCACATGCCCCTCGTCAGCGACGCGGTCTTCCGCGGCCTGCTCTTCCCGGTGCCGATCATGGATCGCGTGCAGGGCGATCGGCGCTCGATCGGCATCAAGGAGAAGCTCGCCTACGCGTGGCCGTTCCTGCGACCCCTGGATCGCGCGGGCGCCCTCGGCCTCGCGCGCATGGTGCCGAACGGCGAGCACCACCCGAGCACGGCGGTGATGGACCGGGTCGGCGCGTGGGTCGAGTCCTTCGAGGGCCCCGCGGCGCTCGTGTGGGCGCGGCGCGACCCGATCCTCGGCCGCGGCCTCCGCCGCCACTCGGAGGCGCTGCCCCAGGCGACGGTGCGCGAGTGCGACGCCGGGCACTTCTCCCAGGAGGAGGTCCCGGAGCTCTGGGCGGCGGCCATCCGCGAAGTCGCCGAGGCGCTCTAGCGATCTCGCACCGCCGCCACGTCCGCGAGGCACTCGTCGTCGAAGTCGGGCAGGGATCCGCCGAGGATCCGGTCGCGGATCAGGTCGACGCCCGCGCGTCCCTCGAACGCCCAGTACATGATGCACTCTTCGCTGACGTCGTGACGGCCCATGTCGGGGTCGCGGTGGTCGCTGGCCATCGGGAGGCCGTTGTCGACGAGGCCGATGGTGTGACCCACCTCGTGCAGCCAGACGAGGTACTGGGCCTGGGCGCAGACCTCGGCGCCGAGCACCGGGCCGCCGCGGCAGCTGCTCTCGATCGTCGAGTGGTACATCGCCACGTGGGTGTTCGCCCAGGCGAGCCCGAGCACCGCGCCGTCGGCGCTGTCGTCGTCGTCGTGGCCGTCGAGCCACATCACGTGCATCGAGACGGTGCCCGCGGGCTGGTCGTCGTCGAAGGTCTCCGTGGCCAGCGCCTGCAGCGCCTCGAAGGTCCACGCGTAGTCCGCGCCGCGCGAGGGGATCACGTCGTCGAGCACGATCTCGACGCCCTCGGGCTTGTCGAGCAGGGTCGAGAGCCGCGCGACCAGATCGGACTGAGCCGCCTCTCGCGGCAGCGTCCCCTCGACGTAGTCGAGTTCGATCACGAGCCGCGGGTCCGGGTCTGCGCGCAGGTACCGCTCGATGCGGGGCGTGGCCATCGCGGGAGGGGCGCTTCCGTCCGGGCGGGGGCTCCCTCCATCTCCTCCGTCACAGCCACAGGCGAGCCAGGCGATCGCGAGCCAGAAAGCAATTCTCATGGGTCCAGCCAGCGTCATCCCGATGGTTTTGTCAATCGAGGCGGGATGCTCCACGATCCGCCGGCGCATGCCGTCCGCCGAAGAGATGCTCGACACGCTGGAGGCCGACGGGGTCGACACCACGACCCTCGAGCGCACGCTGAACCAGAGCCCGAGCGACACGATCGTGCCGAGCGACATGCTCGACAGCGCCAGCCGGAGGGCGATCGGCGCGCTCTCGGACCTCGCGCGCACGGGCGGCGGCGACCCGCTCGAGCTGCAGGGCACCCTGGGCGAAGGCGGCATGGGCATCGTGCGGCTCGCGGTGCAGCGGAGCCTCGGCCGCCAGGTCGCCGTCAAGACGCTCAAGGAGGAGCACAAGACCGAGCACAGCACGCTCAAGCTGCTGCGCGAGGCGTGGGTGACCGGGACGCTCGAGCACCCGAACGTGGTGCCGATCTACGACATCGCGCTGGAGGCGGACGGCACGCCGATCATCGTGCTCAAGAAGATCGAGGGGGACGCCTGGGAGAGCCTGATCCACGCCCCCGCCGCGGTGGAGCGACGCTTCGGGGAGCAGGACCTGCTGGAGTGGAACCTCCGCACGCTGATGCAGGTGTGCAACGCGGTCCGCTTCGCGCACAGCCGCGGCGTGCTCCATCGCGACCTCAAGCCCGAGAACGTGATGATCGGCGCGTTCGGCGAGGTCTACCTGGTCGACTGGGGCATCGCGGTCAGCCTGAAGGACGACGGCACCGGGAGGCTCCCGCTCGCTCACGAGGCGACCGAGCTCGCGGGCACGCCGGCCTACATGGCGCCCGAGATGCTCGGCGGGAAGAAGGTCCGCCTCAGCGAGCGCACCGACGTCTACCTGCTCGGCGCGATCCTCTACGAGGTGGTCGCGGGGCGTGCGCCTCACCGCGGCGAATGCCTCATGGAGATCGTCGCCGACATCGTCGACTCCAACCCGCCGCTGCCCGAGGACACCCCCGGCGAGCTGGCCCGCATCATCCGACGCGCGATGGATCCGGACCCGGACGCGCGCTTCGAGAACGCGGAGCAGCTCCGACTATCCGTGCAATCCTTTCTGCACCACCGCGACGCCGCGCGGCTCGCGGATCGCGCGGGCGAGCGGCTCGACGAGCTGCTCGAGATCCTGCGGGAGCACGAAGGCAGCGCGGACGCGATCGAGGCGCGCGAGCCCATCTACCACCTGTTCGGGGAGTGCCGCTTCGGCTTCCGCCACGCGCTCGAGGTGTGGCCGGGCAACCAGGACGCGCGGGAGCGGCTCGACCAGGCGGTCGCGGCGATGGTCGACTACGAGCTCGGCCAGGGCGAGCCCGAGGCCGCGCGCGCGCTGCTGGGCGAGCTCGAGCGGGTGCCCGAGGGGTTGCCGGAGCGGGTCGAGGCGATGCGCCGATCGAGATCGGCCGAGGACGCCCGGCTGCGCGCGCTCGGCGACCAGCTCGATCCCTCGGCGGGGCGTCGCACGCGCGGCTTCTTGGCGTCGGTCATCGGGAGCTTCTGGACCCTGACCCCCATCGTCTCGCACTTCGGCATGCAGGCGCTGGACATGCGCCCCACCCCCGGCTGGAACCTCGCCGCGTCCGCCGCGCTGGCGCTGGTCTTCGCGTCGGTGGCCTTCTGGGCCCGCGAGTCCATGATGCGCACCGCGATCAACCGGCGCGTCGCCTTCGCCGGCGCCGCGGGCGTGCTCAGCCAGATCGCGATAAGCGTGGTCGGCGCGGTCTACGGTGGAGACATCTTCGTCGCGATGCACGAGCTCTTCCTGGCCTGGGCGCTCCTGACGGGGATGCTCGCCGCGGCGATCGACTGGCGCCTCCTCATCGCCGCCGGCGGCTACCTGCTCTGCTACGCGCTGACCCCGCTCTTCGGGATCGAGAACACGCTCCTGGTCATGGCGGCCGGCAACTTCGTGTTGATGGTCAACGCGGCGACGATCTGGGTTCGTCCGACCGAAGACCTCGCCGCGGCTCGGGAGCGCCGCGCGATGCGCCGCGAGCAGCTCCGGCGATGGCTCGAGGAGCGCGACGGACCGCGCCCATGAAGCGCGACGCGCGGCTCGTCCCGCTCGCCCTCGCCGGCGCCATCGTCAGCATCTCCTTCGCGGCGATCTTCTTCCGCCTCGCCGCGCCCACGCACCCGATGATCGTGGCCGGCACGCGCCTCGCCATCGCCTCGGCGCTGCTCTGTCCGTTCGTGATCCGCGCCCAGCGCGCGGGGCGGCTGCCGCGCCGCGTGCTCACGCGCGCCCTCGCCTGCGGCCTGCTCTATGGCGTGCACTTCGGCACGTGGGTCAGCTCGCTCACGATGACGAGCGTGGCCTCGAGCGTCACCCTGGTGACCGCGACACCGCTCCTGCTCGCGCTCCTCTCGTTCGCGACGGGCCGAGACCACCCGGAGCGTCGCCACTGGATCTCGATCGGCCTCGCGGTCCTGGGCCTGAGCCTGATCGGCTGGGCGGATCTCTCCTTCTCCGGCGACGCGCTCCTGGGCGACGGCCTCGCCCTGACCGGCGCGGCCGCGATGGCGTTCTACTTGCTGCTCGTGCGCGGCCTCGGCGACGACCTCGACGTGCTGGCGTTCGGGGGCGTCGCGACCGGCGTCGGCGCGGTCTCGCTCTTCTCGACCGCGGCGCTCGTCGGCGTGCCGATCGCGTGGGCGTCGCCGGCGTCGCTCGGCTGGATCGCGCTGTCGGCGCTGATCCCACAGCTCATCGGCCACAACCTCCTGACCTGGTCGCTCCGGCACGCCAAGCCCACCGCGGTCGGCATCGCCACCGTGGGAGAGCCGGTCGGCGCCACGTTCCTTGCGTGGATCTGGCTCGACGAGCGGCTCGGCCCCGTGGTGGCGACCGGCTGCGCGATCACCCTCGCCGCGGTCCTGCTCTCGGTCCGGCTTCGCCCCGCGCCGGTGTAAGGGGTTGTCCGGACGCGGCGGGTTGGGGTGCGTGGCACTCTCCGGGACGGGTTCGGGAGCGGGAGAGTTGGCATGGTGGAGATCGACTGGGGCGACGTCGGCCCTTCCGCGTCTCAGCGCGCTCGTATTCAGGAGACGGTCGACCGCGTCGCCATCGACGGTCCCGTCATCGGTCTGCGACGCCGCGGCAGCGGATACGAGGCGCGCCTCGAGACCGGCCGCTCACCGGCCGAGCTGCGGCTGCACGACGACGACCTGTCGAGCGCGGTCGACCGCGCGATGGCGCTCCTCGAGATCGTCCAGCGCTCGTCGGGATAGCTGCCCCTCAGCGGGTCGAGCGCTAGAGAGTTGAAGTACCGAGCTCGAAGGATCTCGGAGCGCGACGGCCCGGTTCTCGGTTCGGGGCGACGAGGAAATGCTTCAGCGTTTTCGAGGAGAGACGGGTCGTCCCGCTCGAGAGACGAGGAGCGAGGTCCTTCAACGGACTGCTAGGCTCTGACCGGACACGTGGACGCCCCTCGCCATCGACGGTCCGGCGGTACGCTCGCTCGGCGCACGCTGGGTCCCCTCGCCCTGCTGGTGGGGCTCGTGATCGCTGGCGTCACGCTCCTCGTGTATCTGCACCTGACCTCCAGCCTCGAGGAGCAGGCGCTCGCCCAGCTGAGCAGCTACGTGCAGGAGCGCGGGCGCCACGAGCAGGAGGTCTTCGAGCGCACCGAGCGAACCCAGGCGCGCCTGCGTCGGGAGCTCCTGTCGGCCCTGCGCACGAGCGACGCGGCGCGCTTCGATGAGCGCTTCGAGCGCCACCCGGACGGCGTGATTCGCAACGCGGAGGGGCGGCTGGACGGCGCGCGCCACGCGCAGGTGTGGGTGGGCCGGGACGTGACGGTGCATGACGATCTCCGTCGACGCCTGGTGACCGCCTACGACCTCGTGCAGCGCTACGGGCCGGGGCTCGAGCACCGCTTCATCAACCTCTACGTCTCGTTCCCGGAGAACGCGCTCGCCTACTACTGGCCGAGCGCGCCCGACTGGTCGACGCGCGTCTCGCCGGGGCTCGACATCCGCGGCGAGGAGTTCTTCGAGGTCGCCACGCCCGAGAACGATCCGAGCCGCGAGGTCGCCTGGACCGGCGTCTACCGCGACCGGTACGGGCCCTGGATGGTCTCCTGCGAGACGCCGGTCGACGTCGACGGTGAACACGTGGCCACCGTCGGGCAGGACATCACGCTCGACTCGCTGCTGGAGCGCACGCGCACCGAGTCCCTGCCGGGCAGCCACAACCTCGTCTTCCGAAAGGATGGCAGGCTCATCGCGCACCCCGAGCTGTACGCGGGATACGACGACGAGACGCGTGACCTGCGGATCCAGTCGCTCGATGACCTCGGGCTCCGGGAGACCCTGCGGCTGGCGCGTGAGCTGCCGCCCGGTGAGCACGTCGCCTACAACGAGGTCGCGGAGGCGTACCTCGGGATCACGCGGCTCGAAGGCCCGGGCTGGTTCTTCGTCACGGTCTCGCCCGAGCACCTCGTGTCCGCCCCGGCCGAGGACCTCGCGGGGGTGATGCTGCTGCTCGGTGCGCTCGCGCTGCTGCTGGAGGTGCTCGTGTTCTCCTTGGTCCTGCGCCGCTACGTCACGCAGCCGCTCGAGGCGCTGACGGCGGCGACGGAAGCGCTCGCGCGCGGAGAGCGGGACGCGCCGCTGCCGGTCGGTCGCGACGACGAGCTCGGGCGGCTCGCGGCGGCGTTCGAGCGCACGCGAGACGCGGTGACCACGAAGGAGGACGAGCTCGCGGCGGAGGCGCAGGCGCGCCTGGAGAGCGAGCGCCAGCTGCGCGCGATCCTCGAGCAGACCCCGGCCGTCGTGTTCATCAAGGACCTCGACGGACGCTACTCGCTCGTGAACCGTCGCTTCCGGGAGCTCCTCGGCAGCGAGCCCGACGTCGACTCCCTGACCGACTACGACTTCCTGCCGACCGAGGTCGCCGACGCGATGCGCGAGAACGACATGCAGGTGATCGAAGGCGGCGTCGCGATCCAGTTCGAGGAGCGCGTCCCGTTCGACGGGGTGGAGCGCGTCTACGTCACGGTGAAGTTCCCGCTCCACGACGCGGACGGAGAGCCGCTCGGGGTGTGCGGCATCGCCACGGACATCACGCGGCGCAAGGAGCTGGAGGAGCAGCTGCGTCAATCACAGAAGATGGACGCGCTGGGCCAGCTGGCGGGCGGCGTGGCCCACGACTTCAACAACCTGCTGACGGTGATCCTCGCGCAGTCCGATCTCCTCCGCATGTCGCTCGAGGGGCAGCCGAAGCTGCGTGACGACATCGAGCTGGTGCTGGACGCGGCCGAGCGCGCGAAGGCGCTGACCCGGCAGCTGCTCGCCTTCTCGCGCCGCGAGCTCTACGACGCGCAGATCTTCGATCTCCGAGCGGCGCTCGACGAGATGCGCGCGCTGCTCAGCCGGGTGATCGCCGAGAACATCGAGGTCGAGCTCGAGCTCGGGCCGGAACCGCTGAACGTGCGCGCCGACCGCGGCCAGATCGAGCAGCTCACCCTGAACCTGGCCACCAACGCGCGCGACGCGATGCCCGACGGCGGGCGGCTGCGCCTCGCGGCCGAGGAGGTCGTGATCGGCGACGACGACGAGCTGGGGATCGAGCCCGGACCCTACGTCCGCCTGACGGTGAGCGACACCGGCGTCGGCATGGACGAGGCCACCCGCGCCAAGGCGATGGAGCCCTTCTTCACCACCAAGACGGGCGACCGGGGCACGGGGCTCGGGCTCGCGATCGTCTACGGGATCGTCAAGCAGAGCGGCGGCGCGGTGCAGCTCCGCAGCGCCCTCGGCGAGGGGACGACGGTCACCGTCTACCTGCCCACGGCGGAAGGCGAGGCGACGGCGGCCAGCCCCGTCGATCCGGCGGCCCGCGTGGGCACGGAGACCGTGCTGGTCCTGGAAGACGCGTTGCCGGTCGCGAACGTCATCGAGCGCGCGCTCCGCGGCTCCGGCTACCAGGTCTTGATGGCGAGCCGGGGCGAGGACGCGGTGGAGCTTGCGCGAAGCCACGACGGGCCGATCCACGTGCTCGTCTCCGACGTGATGCTGCCGGGCATGGACGGCCCGAGCGCGGCGGCCGAGATCCGCTCCCTGAGGCCCGAGATCGCGGTCCTGTTCATCACCGGTCACGTCGACGAGCGGATCCGACAAGGCGCGCTGGGCGAGGAGGCCGACGTGCTCGAGAAGCCGTTCCGTCCGGGCGAGCTGGTCGAGCGCGTCCGGCGCGCCCTCGACGGAGACCCTGGCGCGCGTTCTGCTCTACCCTGAGGGCATGAAGCCCCGCCCGCTCGAGATCCCGCCGGCGTCCGAGGCGCCCACGCACCGCCTCGTGGTCTCGCTCGGCGATCCGATCGGGCACTCGCTCGCGATCGCGCGCGGCTTCCTCGAGCGCGCCGACGATCGGGTCGAGCTCGCGCCGACGCCCCACGCTCCCCCGCGTCTCGAGCGGACCGACGGTACGCTGGAGAGTGAAGACTGGTTGTCCATCGTCGACGCCGTCGCGCCGGGGCTCCTCGAGCGCGGGCCGGCCCACGCGGACTGGCTCGAGCGGGTGCGGGGCGTCCTCGAGGGCGCGCACGCGCTTGGCGCCGAGAGCCACCAGGGCATCTACGAGCGCAAGGTCGACGACTGGGCGCAGGAGGTGCGCGCGATCGACGAACACCTCCGGGATCACCGCTACGTGCTCGGGGGGACGATCTCGTTCGCCGACCTCCTGCTCTTCTGCTTCGCCGTCCGCATCGACGCGGTGCATCACGTGCTCTGGAAGGCGAACGTGTACCTGCTCGAGGATCTCCCGGCGCTCCACGCCCACGCCCGCGATCTGTTCGAGCGCCCCGAGGTCTGGCAGGCCACCGACTGGGACGCGCTGGTGCGGGAGCCCCACGAGGAGGCCGGGGACCTGAACCCGCGGGGGCTGATCCCGCTCGGCGGACGCCCCGCGCTCGACGCGCCGCACTTGCGGCAGTCGCTGTCGGTCGAGGGAGAGCTCGACGCGTCGGTGGAGGAGGATCCGAACGCGGCGCGCGCGGAGGGGGAGTGGGTGCGGGGCCTGTCCCGGCACCGCGCGCGCGTCGGCGACCCGGCGCATCCCCCGCAGGCGGGCCGCTACCACCTCTTCGCGCCCCTCAACTGCCCCTGGTCCCACCGCGCGCTGCTCGGCCGCGCCGTCAAAGGGCTCGAGGCGGCCGTCGGCGCGTCGATCGTCTACTTCCGGCGCGACCCCGAGCGCGGCTGGCAGTTCAACCCCGCCATCCCCGGCTGCACCGAAGACCGCGTGCACGGCCGCACCTACGTCGCCGAGTACTACGAAGCCGAGGGGAGCGAAGAGCGCTCGGTCCCCTTCCTCTACGACACCCTGGCCGAGCGCATCGTCAACAACGAGTCCGCGGACATCTTGCGCATGTTCGACGACGCCTTCGGCCCGCTGGCCACGCGGGGCGTGTCCCTCTATCCAGAGGCGCACCGCGCGGAGATCGATCGGCTGAACGAGGAGATCTACCAGCGCATCAACAACGGCGCGTACAAGGCCGGCTTCGCGCGCACGCAGGCCGCCTACGCGCGCGCCTTCGAGCGCTACTTCGCGGGGCTCGCTTGGATCGAGTCGCGCCTGCGCGATCGCCCGTGGCTCGTGGACACCGACCACCCCACCGAAGCCGACTTGCGATTGTTCCCCACCGTCTTCCGCCACGACGCGGTCTACTACGCGCGCTTCCGGCTCGACGCGGCCCGCGTCCGGGACTACCCGCGCCTCGCCGACTGGCTCCGGCGCATGCTCGACTGGCCGGGCGTCGCCGACGCGAGCGACCTCGATCACGCCCGCAACGGCTACTTCGGTCGCACCGGCAACGAGATCGTCCCGGCCGGCCCGGTCCCGCTGGCGCTGTCCCCGAAGGATTTTTCCCGGGACACCTGGCTCAATCGAAAGTAAGCTTGCGCGCATGTTGCGCGTCTGTCTTCTCCTCCTCTCCGTGCTCTTCCTCGTCGGATGCGATCGGCTCCTGGGGGCCGACGACGCGCCCCCCGTCGTCGCGCCGGTCGCGCCCCCGCAGGTCACGATCGCCACCAACCTGCGACAGGGCGCGACGCTCTACGTCGACGGCCAGGACCGCGGGCCGCTCACGAACGGAGGGAGAGTCACCGTGGGGCCCGGCGCCCATGTGTTCGAGGCGCGGCGCGACGACGAGATCCTGGCGAGGGTCGAGCGCACGCTGGAATCCGGGAGGGAGGCGGAGGTGCGCTTGATGACCACCTCGCCCCCGGGCGCCGAGCCCGTCGCGGGCACCGAGCCTCTCGCGGGCGCCATCAGGCCCGGCGCCGCGCCGGTCACACGGGCGACCGTCGCCCTGGGCGAGATCGTGCTGGAGGAGGGCGTGGAGGCGATGGCGTCGGAAGCCCGGAGGGCTCTACGCGCGCGCGTCCGCTCCATCCAGGGCTGCTACGAGCGCGCGCTCTCGAGCCGCCCTGGCGCCCGGGGGGACGTGCGGCTCCTCGTGCGGGTGGCTCCGACCGGCACCGTGAGGAGCGCCGAGGTCGTCGAGGGCGTGGACTCGGAGGTCGACGCGTGCGCTCGAGACGCCGTGCGTCGGCTCCGCTTCGCGCGGTCGGACGGCGGACGCTTCCGGACGTCGTTCTCGTTCAATCCCCCGAGCGTGGAGGCCGCCCCGAGCGTGGAGGCCGCCCCGAGCGCGGCGCGCCCGACACCGAGCCGCGGCGAGGTCGTCGGGGCCATGCGCGCGGTCGAGCCGCTCGTGCGGGCCTGCTCACCGGGGAGGCACGGGATCGCCTCGGTGCGCTTCACCTTCCGCGGGAGCGACGGCACGGTGGAGAGCGCGCCCGTCTCGGGCGACTGGCCGGCCGAGGTCGTCGCGTGCGTGGAGCGCGCCGCGATGACGGCGCGGCTGGCGCCGTTCTCGCGGGAGCGCTTCGCGGTGAGCTACCCGTTCCGGCTTTGACCGAAGCTTTACGGAGGCCCTCGGCCTGGCGGCCCATGCTGAGCGTGGGAGGCCGGCATGCGATTTCGACGAGCAGCGATCACGATCGGGATTCTGGGGGCGGTGCTGACGCCGTTCGCGTGGGACGCGGCGAGCGCGCAGCGGGACGCTCCGACCGCCGCGGAGCTCCGGACGGCGGCAATGGCCACGCCGAGCGATGCCGAGGCGCGGAGGCAGCTGCGCGCGCAGGGGCCGGCGGGTCTCCGCGCCCTGCTCGACGCGCACCGGGGGGACGTGGAGCGCCTGCGGGCTGGCGACGGCGAAGGGCTCGACGGGCTGCGCGCCGCGATCGACGCGGTGAGCGGCCAGCGCGACGGGCACGCCTCGGGCCTCTACTGGCACACCGACCTCGAGGCGGCGAAGCGAGAGGCGGCGCGGCGCGGGCTCCCGATCCTGTCGCTGCGGCTGCTCGGACGGCTGGACGAGGAGCTGAGCTGCGCGAACAGTCGCTACTTCCGGATCGTGCTCTACGCGGACCCGGAGGTCGCGCGAGAGATGCAGCGTCACTTCGTGTTGCACTGGTCGAGCGAGCGGCCGGCGCCCGTGATCACGATCGACATGGGGGACGGCCGGGAGCTGCGCCGGACCATCACGGGCAACTCCGTGCACTACGTGCTCGACGCGCAGGGTCGCCCCCTCGACGCGATCGTGGGGCTGTACTCACCGGGAGGCTTTCGCGCGGCGCTCGTCGCCGCACGCGCGGTGCACGGGCAGTGCAGGAGCGGCGCCGATCGCGAGGCCTGTCTGGCGCAGGCGCACGAGGCGGCGCGCGCGGCGAGCCGCGCGACGTGGGCGCGAGCGCCGCTCTGGCTGACCTTCGACGACGCGGCCCGGGCGTCTCGACCGGCCGCCCCTCCGACGGGAGACGCGCCCTCGGCCGCGATCGCCATGCCGCTGACCATACGCAAGGCTTATGTCGAGACGCCCGCGCTGGCGCTGATGGGCGCGGAGGCGGAGGCGGCCCCGGAGCCCGACTGGGCCGCGATCGGTCGGGAGCTGCTGGGACACGGACGCCTCTCGGTCCGCTCGCGCGCGCTGCTCCGGCTCAAGACGGGGCGGGACGACGTCACCGCGATCGCGGAGCGGCTCGGACGCGACGCGCTGGCGGACGGCGTGCGCAACGAGGTCCGGTTCCGGGACGAGATCCGGCGCTGGTTCGTCGAGCGCGATCCCGCGACCCGCGACCTCGCGGCGCTCAACCGGCGCGTCTACGCCCAGCTCCTCCTGACACCGGCGAGCGACCCGTGGCTGGGGCTCCGCGCCGACGATGTCTACGACGGACTCGAGCTCGACGAGTAGCTCCGACACCGTCGAAACACTCGACAGTGGACCGTCGGGGGGCACACCCTAGGGACGGGTGGGTACCGACGACGAGGACGAGGGGACGCGCGACACGATGGCGTCTCATCCGGGGGCGCGGCTCAAGGCGAAGCGCCGTCGGTCGGGCGTGCTCGAGATCGGCGACATGCTCGACGGCCGCTATCGCATCCTCAGCGAGCTCGGGCGCGGCGAGATGGGCGTCGTCTACAAGGGGCTCGACCCGGGCCTCGAGCGGCGCGTGGCCATCAAGCTCGTCGCGCCGAGCCACGTCTCGAGCAAGGGCATCCGGGAGCGGTTCCAGACCGAGGCCCGGGCGATGGCCCGCGTCTCACACCCGAACGTCGTGGCCATTCACGCGCTCGGAGAGCACGCCGGGACCCCGTACTTCGTGATGGAGCTCGTCGAGGGCACCGACCTCGAGACCTGGCTCGAAGAGAGCGAGGCGCTGCCGCTGTCGATCGGGCAGGCCGTCTCGATCCTCTCGGACATCGGCGCCGGCATCGAGGCGATCCACGCGGCGGGCGCCACCCACGGCGACCTGAAGCCGTCGAACGTGCTCGTCGATCCGAAGGGCCGCGTGGTGGTGACCGATCTCGGCCTCGCGCGCCTCCTCGACACCCAGGTGCGCAAGACGCTCGAGCTCGCGGGTACGCCCGCCTACATGGCGCCCGAGGTCCTCGCGATGGAGAAGGTCTCGCCCGAGCTGTCCAAGCGCGTCGACGTCTACTCGCTCGCCGTCATCGCGTTCGAGCTCCTGACGGGGCAGCCGCCGTTCGACGCCGAGAACCTCGTGCAGCTCCTCAACATGCACGCGACGCTGCCGCCCAGGCCGCCGAGCGCGCTGCGCCCCGAGATCGGCGCGACGGGCGACGAGGTCCTGCTCGCCGCCCTGGCCAAGGACCCGAGGCTCCGGACCGGCTCCGCGCGGGAGCTCATCACCGGGCTCGAGCGCATGGCGGAGGAGGCGGAGAGCGGGATCGGCCGGCTCCACGTGGCGATCGTGGACGACGACGCGGACTTCACCGCCTTCGCGCGGCTCGCGCTCGAGGGCGCGTTCCCTTCCTCGAAGGTCGACACCTACCGGGACGGCGCGTCGGCGATCGAGGGCATCACCCGGAGCCCACCCGCCGTGGCGCTCGTCGATCTCCAGCTCCCGGACATCAACGGCCTCGAGGTCGTGGCGACCCTGCGCGCCGAGTGCCCGCGCTTCCCGATCGCGGTCGTGACCGGCGTGGGGAGCGCGAAGGACTGGAGCGTGCTGTCGAGCCTGGGCGCCGACGTCTTCCTCGCCAAGCCGCTCGACCGCGAGGAGCTGGTGCGCGCGGTGCGCCGCCTCATCGGCCGCAGCTCGCTCCCCCCGCCGCCGCGCGCCTGAGCCGCCTCTCAGCTCCGCGGCGCGAGCTCGGTGCGCTGCTCGAGCCGCATGCGCATCTCGCCCTGCGCGCCGCGGTTGAGGATCTCCGTGACGGTGCGGGCGCGCGAGCGGGCGCCGAGCCGGTCGAGCTCGAGCCGGGTGCGGCCGCTGCCCGTGACGTCGAGCTGCGCGCCCGGCGGCAGCTGCGAGCCGTCTGCGTTGCGGACCCGGGTCTGGAGCTCCAGCCGGTCACCCGCGCGTCGCCGCAGCCGGTACTCCGAGGACATCGAGAGCGACATGCCCTGCATGCGGAGCTGGGTGCCGATGCGCCAGACCGCGCCCGTGCCCACGGCCTCCTCGGGGAGCGGCGGGGTGAGCTGGCCGAGCCCGTCGCGCAGGGTCTGCGCGTGCTGCCGAAGCTCTGGCGCGGCGCCCTCGGGCAGCTCGAAGGTCAGGTCGATCACCCGTCCACGGTCGTCGATCTCGGCCACGCCGTGCGCGCCCTCGAGGCCGGAGAAGCCTTGCTCGAACTGCTCGCGCGCGGGGCCCTCGGCGCCGCCCACCACGTCGAGGCCGCTCACGCGCCACGGGTAGCGGAGGTGTCCGTCCGTGACCGCGGTGGGTCCGAGGTCGAGGTCGAGGCGCGCGGCCGGCATGTCGACGTCGGAGCTGCGCTCGCCCATGGAGGCCTGCATGTCCATCTCGAGCGTGAAGCGCAGGCGCGTGCGCTGGCCAGCCTCGAACCGATAGCGCAGCGGCTGGCGATCGCCCTCACCGGCCTCGACGAGCTCGACCTGGGTCTGGCCGGCGGCGGCTTGCTTGGACCGGCTCGCGTCGGCGGCGGCGACCGCGGCCACGAGGGCGCCAGCGAGTACGGTGAGCAGCGAGACGGACACGGCGAGGCGCTTGCGCATGGCCCCGTGGTGTCACCCCGACCGGAGCGGCGCAAGGTCGCGGTATGCTCCGCGCCATGAAGCGGGCGCTGGTGACGGGTGGGTGCGGCTTCCTCGGGAGCTGGGTGGTGCGGCAGCTCCGGGAGGAGGGCGTCGACGTGCGGGTGTTCGCCGTCCCGGGCGAGAGCCGCGAGAACCTCGAGGGCGTGGCGGTCGAGATCCTCGAGGGCGACGTGCGCCGACGCGCCGACTGCGAGCGCGCGGTGGCGGGCATGGACACGGTCTTCCACGCGGCGGCGATCTACCAGGACTTCGCCCCCGATCCGTGGCCCATGTACGACGTCAACCTTCGTGGCACCTTCAACGTGCTCGAGGCGTCGCGGCGCGCGGGGGTGGAGAAGGTGATCTACACGGCCAGCATCGTCTCGCTGGGCCGGCCGGAGCCGGGGGAGACGGCGCACGAGGAGACCCCCTACGAGTGCTGGGATCTCGACTTCCCCTACAGCCGGAGCAAGCTCTTCAGCCGCGAGCTGGCCGAGTACTTCGCGGACTGGGATCTCGACGTGCGCGTGGTGTGTCCGGCCATCGTGCTCGGACCGGGAGACCTGCGCCCCACCCCGAGCGGCGCGCTGATCATCAAGAGCTTTCAGCCCGGCCCCGCGCTCCACTTCGACGGCGGCGCGAGCTACGTCGACGTGCGCGACGCCGCGCGCGTACATCTCCTCGCCGCGCGTGAGGGCGAGAAGGGCGGCCGCTACGTCGCGACGAGCGCCAACCTCACGAACGAGGAGCTCGTCCGCACCATCCAGCGCGTCGGCGCGACGAAGAAGCCGCTCGTGAAGCTGCCGGTGTCCGTGGCGCGCACCGTGGCCAAGGCGATGGACTTCCACGCGCGGCGCACGGGCGAGCCCCCGCTGCTCGCGCGCGAGTTCTTCGAGTTCAGCCTCCGCCCGAGCTTCTTCCGGAACGATCGGGCGCGCCGCGAGCTCGGCGCCACGTTCCGCCCGATCGAGGACACCATCCGCGACGCCATCGAGTACTTCCGCGGCCGCGGCCTCGTCCCGTCGTGACCTGGCCCGCGAGGCGTCAGCCGCCCGCGCGCTCCTGGAGCATCTTCGCGATCTCGGCCACGCGGTCCCAGTGGCGCCGCTCGCTCGATTTCGTCGCGAGGTCCTGGTAGAGGCGGAGCGCTTCGCCGAGCTCGCCCCGGCTGACCATGGCCTCCGCTTCGCGCTCCTCGGCGCCGACCCCCACCTCGGTGGGATCGTCCCAGCTGTCCGCGTCGACGCCCTCGACGCCCGGCTCGAAGGTGGCGGGATCGTCCTCGACCCGGATGCCGGTCCAGCTGCGATCGACCGCGCCGACCTGGACGCGCTCGCCTCCGGCCGAGCGCTCACCCGGCTCGTGGACCTCCCACTGCCCTGCCGAGGGCAGCGCGACCTCCCCCGTCTCGACCGGCGCGTGGGGCGCCCTCGAGAGCTCGGCCTTGCTGGGGATCGCGGCCGGCGGCGGGCGGCTGCTGTCGGCGCGGGCGGGCGGCGTGAAGCTCTCCATCGGGAACGGCCCCGAGCCCTCGGGCGGCGGCTGCATCCCCTTGGGCAGCCCGAACGAGCGGCTCGGTGTGCGACGCGGAAGACGCTCTGCGACGGGCTGATCGGGGCTGGAGACCTCGGTCGGCCCCTCGGCGCCCTCCTCGTCGTCGAGCTCGTCGTCCACGTCCAGGTCGAGGGCCGGCCGGCTGGCCTCCTCCTCGATGTCGTCGAGCAGGAGGTCGAGCGCCTGGTCGGCGTTCTCGTCCTCCATCTGACGGCGCAGCTCCTCGAGGGGCAGCTCGCCCGCGCCGGCGACGCGGGTCGTCTCCTTGCGCGACTGCTCCACCGGGAGCTGAGACGCGTGGACCATGCGGGTGCTCTCGGCCGCGTCGCTCGGCGCGTCGTCGAGCAGCTCGTACTCGCCGAGCTCGAGGCTCATGGTCGGCTCCTCGCGGAAGGCCTCGGGCGGCACCACGGCCTGGACCGCGGCGGTCTCGTCGTCCGTCTCGAACGCCGAGAGCGGCAGCTCGCCCGGCGCGGCGTTGCGCGTCAGGTCCTCGAAGACGGGCCCGTCGATGGGCAGGGCCTGCCCGCTCGCGGCGGCCAGGATCAAGCGCGCCCGCGTCGCCAGACGCTCCGCGAGATCCGCGTGCGGCTTGTCGCGCACGATCGCGTCCCAGAGCTGCAGCGCGTGCGCGACGTCACCCCGCTCCAGCCCCTCGACCGCCGTCGCGTAGCGAGGGTCGGCCTCGGTCGAGCCGATCCAGACCTGTGACATGAGCAGCTCGAGCGCCTCGACGACGCGCTTGGCGTCGTCCGCGCCCGGGTCTCGCTGGTGCACCGCGCGCACCGCGTCGAGCGCCGCGTCCAGGTCCCCTCTCGCGAGGGGGTTCCCCAGGGCGTTGGCCAGGGCGCTCTTTCGATCTTCGCTTGCCACGTACCGCTCCGCGATCACACCCCGGAACCGCTGGATCGTCAATGACCTGCGGAGCCATCTCGCTGGCTATCGCGACCGGTCCGTGCCATGTGCGTCGAGAATCTTCCGCCTCTGGCCGACCCCGGATGCTCTTCAACAGCACCGACTACGTCGTCTTCCTCGCGCTGGTGTTCATCGCCTTCTGGGCGCTCGAGCCGGGCGCGAGTCCGTTCGCCAGGCGGGTGATCGACTCGGCCGCGCGCCGCGAGCGGCTGCTGCGCGCGGTGCGGACGACGATCCTGCTGCTCGCCTCCTACCTGTTCTACATGTCGTGGAACTCGGTGTTCATCCTGTTGATCATCGGGTCCACGCTGGTCGACTACTGGATCGGCCTCGCGCTCGGGCGCACCGAAGGAGAGGGCGGTCGCAAGGCGCTGGTCGCGCTGAGCCTGTTCATCAACCTCGGCGCGCTCGGCCTGTTCAAGTACGCCGACTTCGGGCTGGTCGCGTCGTCGCAGGCCCTGAGCCTCTTCGGCGTGACGTGGGACCCACCGCTCCTGCACCTGATCTTGCCGGTGGGGATCAGCTTCTACACGTTCCAGACCCTCAGCTACACGATCGACGTCTACCGGCGGCGCCTCGAGCCGCACCGCGATCTCCTCGAGTTCGCGATGTACGTGGCCTTCTTCCCGCAGCTCGTGGCGGGACCGATCGTGCGCGCCAAGGAGTTCCTCTGGCAGTTCAACGAGGCGCCGAAGCTCTCGATCGCCGGCGCGCAGAGCGGCATCTATCTCATCCTCCGCGGCCTGGTGAAGAAGGTCGCCATCGCGGACTTCCTCGCCACGCGGCTCATCGATCGCGTCTTCGACAACCCGGGCGCGTTCAGCACGAGCGAGGTGTGGATCGCGGTCTTCGGCTATACCTGGCAGCTCTACGGCGACTTCAGCGGCTACACCGACGTCGCCCGCGGCAGCGCGCGCCTCTTCGGCTTCGAGCTGCCCGAGAACTTCGACCGGCCCTTCAACTCCACCGGCCCGATCGAGTTCTGGCGACGATGGCACATCACCCTGTCGCGCTGGGTGCAGGACTATCTCTACATCCCGCTGGGCGGCAGCCAGAAGGGCCCCGGCCGAACCTACGTCAACTTGTTCCTCAGCTTCTTCATCATCGGCGTGTGGCACGGCGCGGGGTGGACGTTCGTCGTCTTCGGCCTGTGGCACGCGACCGGCGTGACCCTGAACCGGCTCTACCGCGCGTGGAAGGAGGCCCGCGGCGGCGACCCGACGCCTCCGAAGGGCGGGACGCGCCGCGTGCTGTTGACCCTCCTGAGCCTGAGCTTCTTCGTCGTGCACTGGCCGATGTTCCGCTCGCCCAACCTCACCAACATGCTCGATATGTACGACCAGATGTGGGGCACGGACTGGACTCCGGTCCGCGTCGACCCGTGGGTCTGGGTGGCGATGGTCGCGATCATGGTCCCGCACTTCGCGCCCGAGGCGTGGGTGAAGCGCGCGGAGACCGCGCTGAAGGAGCTGCCCTGGTGGGGCCTCGGGCTGCTGATCGTGGCCGTGGCCGCGCTGCTGCTGCACCTGTCGGCCGGGCAAGCGGCGCCCTTCATCTACTTCCAGTTCTGAGCCGCTCTACCAGGGGATGCGCGAGCCGTCCCAGGCGAAGAACTGTCCCGTCTTCTCCGGCGTCGCGTCGTCGCAGAGTCCGAGGAGCTGCCGCGCGGCGCGCTCCACGTCGAAGAGCTTGTCGTCGGGCACCCGCGACGAGAACGGCGCGCTCAGCGCGGTGTCGACGGTGCCCGGGTGGAGCGCGATCACGGCGAGCTGCTTCGAGCGCCGGGCGAGCTCGATCGAGAGGTTCCGGGTGAACATGTTCTGCGCCGCCTTCGACGCGCGGTAGGCGTACCAGCCGCCGAGGCGGTTGTCCTCGATGCTGCCGACGCGCGCCGAGACGTTGGCGAGCACGGCCCGCTCGCCGTGGACCAGGAGCGGCGCGAAGTGCTTCGCGACCAGGAGCGGCCCGTACGCGTTGACGGCGAAGACCCGCGCGAGCTGAGCCGGGTCGACGTCCGCGAGCCGCTTCTCCGGGCCCAGATCGCCGTCGTGCAGCAGCCCCGAGACGTTCATCAGCAGGCGCGCGCGCGCCCCGTCCAGGGCCTGCGCCGCGTGGGCCACGGACGCCTCGTCGGTGACGTCGAGCGACAGCACCCGGAGCGCCGGATCGCGCGCCGCGAGGTCAGCCAGCGCGAGCGCCTCCTGCGGGCGGCGGCACGTCGCGACCACGCGCTCTCCCCGCGCGAGGAGCTGCCGCACCAGCTCGAGGCCGATCCCGCGGCTGGCGCCCTGGATGATCGAGACCATGCTCGCGACTTCCGCCATGCGGGCACGCTGGGCTCGGACGCGCGCTCGCACAAGCGCGTGAACTGCCCTACACCCCGCGCGTGGAACGGGCGCGTTCGATCTGGGCCGTGCTCGTCGCGGCGCTGCGCGGGGACGTCGACGGAATCGCGACGGGGCCTCTCGGGCGCGCCATCCCGCTCCTGGCCATTCCGATGGCGCTCGAGATGGCGGGCGAGGCGCTCTTCGCGCTCGTGGACGTGTACTTCGTCGGGCACCTCGGCGCGACCGCGGTGGCGACCGTCGGGCTGACCGAGTCGATGATGGCGCTCCTCTACGCGCTGGCCTTCGGGCTCGCGATGCCGGCCACCGCCATGGTGTCGCGGCGGGTCGGCGAGGGGGACCTCGAGGAGGCGGGCGCGACGGCGGCGCAGGCGATGTGGGCGGCGATCGCGGTCGGCGCGCTGGTGTCCTTGCTCGGCGCCTTCGCCCCGCAGCTGCTCACCCTCATGGGCGGCACGGCCGAGGTCGTGCGCGAGGGCCGCACCTTCACCGCGATCATGCTCGGCGCGAGCCCGCTGGTGATCTTGCTCTTCGTCGGCGGCGGCGCGCTGCGGGGCGCGGGCGACGCGGCGGGGGCCATGCGCGCGCTCTGGATCGCGAACGGCATCAACATCGCGCTCGACCCGTGCCTGATCCTGGGCCTCGGCCCCTTCCCCGAGCTCGGGCTCACGGGCGCCGCGGTCGCGACGGTGATCGGCCGGAGCGCGGGCGTCGTCTACCAGGTGTGGCGTCTCTCTCGGGCCCGGAGCGTGTCCATCCGCGGCCGCTGGGGGCTGCGCCTCGACATCATCCGGCGGCTCTTCCGCCTGTCGGTGGGCGGCACCGCGCAGCACCTGGTCGAGACCGGCAGCTGGGTCGCCGTCGTGCGCGTGCTCGCGGAGCTCGGCAGCGTGGCCGTCGCTGGCTACACGGTGACGATGCGGCTCGTGATCTTCACCTTGCTGCCGGTGTGGGGGTTCTCGAACGCCACCGCCACGCTGGTCGGCCAGAGCCTGGGGGCGAACGATCCCGCGCGGGCCGAGCGCGCCGTCTGGCTCTCGGGCAGCTTCGCGAGCGTGATCCTCGCCATCGTCTCGCTCGCCTTCTTGCTCGCGCCGCGCCCGCTCGCCGCGCTCTTCACCGACGACGCGGCGGTGGTCGACGTGGCTGGAGAGGGCCTGTTCATCATCGCCTTCGGCTACTTCTTCTACGGCTGGGTCATGGTCTGCCAGCAGGCCTTCAACGGCGCGGGAGACACGACCACCCCGGCGTGGATCAACGTGGCCTGCTTCTGGTGCCTGCTCATCCCCCTCGCCTGGATCCTCGCCAACCCCGTCGGCCTCCGCGAGAGCGGCGTCTTCATCGCCATCGCGACCGGCTACAGCGTCTCGGCGATCGTCAGCGTGGTGCTCGTCCGACGCGGCCGCTGGAAGCTCGCGCAGGCGTGAGAGAGGATGGTGGGGTGATCATTCCCGTCACCGTCGTCACGGGGTTTCTCGGGGCGGGGAAGTCGACGCTGGTGGAGGGCTGGCTGTCGGCGCTGCCGCGTGACGAGACGGCGGTGATCGTCAACGAGCGGGGGGACGTCGGGATCGACGGGGAGCTCCTCGCGTCGCACGTGTCGAGGCTCCGGGAGATCACCGCGGGGTGCGTGTGCTGCGAGACGCAGGCGGAGCTCGCGAGCGCGCTCGTGGAGCTGTCCGGGCTCTCGCCCGCGCCTCGCCGGATCCTGGTGGAGACGTCGGGCGCGGCGTCGCCGGCCGGGGTGATCCGCGCGCTCACCCGCGGGAAGGCGCGCGAGCGGCTGCGGCTCGACGGGGTGATCACGGTGATCGACGCGTCGCGGGTCGAGCGCGCGCTGTCGTTCGATCTCGCGGTGGAGCAGCTGGGCTTCGCCGACGTGGTGGTGATGTCGCACGCCGACCGCGCGGACGAGGCGGCGCTCGACGCGACCGAGGCGAGGCTCGTCCGGCACGCGCCCGGCGCGGTGATGGTCCGCGCGGGGCGCGACCGCACGGTGCCCTCACTCGACGCGCTGCTCGAGCGGCGCGAGGAGGTCTTGCGGATCCTCCCCGAGGCGGCCGGCGCGCACGCGGCGATCGACGCCGTCTCGCTCGTCGTCGACGGCCCGCTCGACGAGGAGCGCTTCGCGGACTGGGTCGAGGAGGCGCTCGGCGCGGTCGAGGCGCGCGTCCTTCGCGTGAAGGGGATCCTCGCCATGGAGGGGCTCGACGCGCGCGTGATCGTGCAGGGCGTCGGCGAGGCGATCGAGGTGACGGTCGGCGCTCCGTGGGGAGACACCGCGCCCACGAGCCGGCTCGTGATCCTCGGCCTGGGCCTGGAGCGCGAGGCCCTCGAGGCGGGCTTCGCGGCGTGCGCGGCGCTCCCCGACCCGAACGGCGGCCGGGACGCGGGCTGAACGTCCAGCGGCGCGGGCTTGAAGGCGGCCCAGAGGTCGCTATGACGTCGGGCGTGTCGACGCACGTGAAGGACACGCCCGAGGGCGCACACCCCGCCGGCGTAGGGCGAGCGATGCTGATCGCGGGGTTCGCCGCGTGCTTCGTCTGGATCCCCTACGCCATCGACGGGCTCGAGGACTTCCAGGTCGTCGGGCCGAACGACGCGATCCCCCTGACCGACCTGCTCTCGGCCACGCCGCGGCAGGGCGGCGCGTCGCTCGCGGGCGCGCTGCGTCGGCCGAGCCTGCTCGAGGGCGACGACGAGGCGTTGATGGAGGCGGCCCCGCTCCCCGAGGCGGTGCGGGTCGAGCCGCGCCGCACGCGCCGACGTCCTCCGACCGAGGGCGAGCCCCCCGCGACGCCCATCGCGCGGATCGATCCCGAGGAGTTCGAGGGGCTCACCCGCGAGATCGAAGATCCGCGCGGCGCGATGCGCGGCTTCTACCGTCGGCTCGCCGCGGTCGAGCGGGACGAGCCCGTGCTCGCGCGCATGGGGGTCTACGGCACGTCCACCAACGGCGCCGACCGCATGACCTCGCAGCTCCGACGGCTCCTCCAGCGCCGCTTCGGCGACGGCGGCAAGGGCTGGGTCCCCGTGGCCGCGGGCTGGCGCTATCAGCGCC
Source organism: Sandaracinaceae bacterium (assembly GCA_040218145.1). GTDB lineage: Bacteria > Myxococcota_A > Polyangia > Polyangiales > Sandaracinaceae > JAVJQK01. Next base: position 179,106 of record JAVJQK010000076.1, read on the forward strand.
ACCAGGACGTCGAGTGGCGCTACGACCACTGGCGCACTTACGTGGTCAACCGCGCGAACGGCCCCCTCGACCGCTACGGCTGGGGCGGCGTGCTCGCGGTGAACCGTCACCGCGGGGCCGAGAGCGAGTTCGCCACGACGGCGAGCGGCCCCGGCAGCCGCGTCAGCCGGTTTCGCATCTTTCACCAGGCCTTCCCCGAGGGCGGCCGGCTGTCGGTGCGCGTCGACGACGGTCCGCCTCGCATCATCGACACGTCCGCGAGCGAGCCCACCGATCGCGTCGAGGAGATCGAGGTGCCCGACGGCGCGCACACGCTCCGGCTCGGCGCGGTGGGCGAGGAAGAGGGCCAGGGCGAGGAAGACTTGCGTCTCTACGGCGTGACCATGGAGCGCGACGGCCCGGGCGTGGTCGTCGACGGGCTCGCCCTCATCGGCGCCTTCACGCGCGTCTTGCGCCTCTTCGACCGCGAGCACCTGAGCACGCAGGTCCGCCAGCGCGACCCCAACCTCGTCGTGTTCTGGATGGGCGCGAACGACGCGGTCAGCGAGCGCGTCCCGTTCGTCGAGGACCAGTACCGCCGCCACTACCGCGGGATCCTGCGCCGCTATCAGGACGCCAACCCGGGCATGAGCTGCCTGGTGATGAGCATCCTCGACAAGGGCGAGCGCGACGGCGGCCGCATCCGCACGCGGGCGCGCGTGCCGCGCATGGTCCAGGTGCAGCGCGAGATCGCGCTCGCGGAGGGCTGCGCCTTCTTCGACACCTACGAGGCCATGGGCGGCGAGGGCACGATGCGCCGCTGGTACTCGAACAGCCCGCGCCTCGTGACCGCGGACCTCGGCCACCTCACCGCGAGCGGCTCGCGCGTGATGGGCACGCTGGTCTACCGCGCCCTCATGAAGGGCTTCGACGACTGGATCGCCGACGGAGAGCGATGAGGGGAGGCGGATTTCTCGCTTCTCTTTGCGTTGCGGCCGCTTTGCGAGAAATTGAGCGTCGGTGACGCGCTCGCTTCGAGGTCCGCTGGTCCTGATGGGCTTCGCCGCGCTCTTGTTCGGGAGCGTGGCGGAGTCGCAGCCGCCCGTGCTGCGGTCGTCCGTGCCCGCGGCCGAGGCGCCCGTGAGCCCGGTGTGGGTGGAGCACCCGGAGGCGCTCGCGCACTTTCATCGGGCGCTCGAGGGGCTGCGTCGCGACCGCGGGCGGACGGTCCGGGTGATGCACTTCGGCGACAGCAACGTCGCGGCGGACCTCTGGACGCACGTGGCGCGCGAGTCACTGCAGCAGCGCTTCGGCGCGGGCGGGAGCGGGTATCTGCTGCCGCGCGGGCACGGGAGCTGGCACCGCGGCGGGGTGCGGGTGCGCGCGGAGGGGCGGTGGCTGAGCCGGCGGCGCGGCTTCGCGCGCGACTTCGGTCCCGACGACGGCCTCTGGGGCCTGGCCGGCGTGGGCGTCGAGCCCGAGGCCGGGGGCGCGCGGCTGCGGCTCGACGTCCCGGCGGGGCGCGCGGGGCGGCGCTTCGAATTGCACGCGCTCGGTCGCACCGCGCCCGGGCGGCTCGCGGTGAAGGTCGACGACGGCGACTGGCAGCTCGTGGATCTGCGCGCGCCCTCGGCGCGGCTCGTGCTGCGGCGCTGGAGCCTCGACGCGGGCGCGCACGTCGTGCAGGTCCGGCACGCGGGCGGGCGGCCGCGCCTGCTCGGGCTGGTGGTCGAGGAGGAGTCGGGCGTGGTCTACGACGTGCTCGGCATCAACGGGCACCGCGCGAGCGCGATCCTCCACTGGAACGAGCCACTCCTGCGCGCGCAGCTGAACGAGCGGCGGCCCGACCTCGTGGTGCTGAGCTACGGCGGGAACGAGGCGCTCGACCCGAACCTGCCGCTCGACACCTACGCGGAGCAGACGCGCCTGGCGGTCGAGAAGATCCGCGCGCTCGCGCCGGAGGCGAGCTGCCTGCTCGTCGGCCCGCTCGCGACCTACCCGGTGCACGCGGCGCGCATGAGCGCGGTGACCGCCATCCAGCGGAGCCTCGCGCCGAGCCTGGGCTGCGCCTTCTGGGACAGCAGCCAGACCTCGGGCGGGCCGGGCACGCTGCGACGCTGGGGGCGCTATCCGGGCATGGTCAGCGGGGACCACCTGCACCTCGGGCCCCAGGGCTACGAGCGCGTGGGGCGGGAATTCGCGGAGGCGCTGCTGCGCGGCCTCTGATCTGCCGTGACGTGACCGGCGGGTCCCCCTATCCTGTGCGTCGCGGTATGGGACTCGGGGACACGCTGAGCGAAAAGGACGAAGGCCCAGACCAGCGGTTCGGCGAGACGCTCGACTCGAAGGAGCTGATGCTCGACTCCGGCGAGGCGCTCGCGATGGAGCCGACCCAGGCGAGCGTGGTGAGCCCGGCCGAGCACCCCTCGTTCGACGACGTCGAGGACGATCCCTTCGGCGACCTGAGCACGGGCGCGCACCTCGGCGGGCGGTACCGGCTCGAGAAGATCCTCGGCAAGGGCGCGACCGGCGTCGTCTTCGAGGCGTCCCACCTCGTGATCGGCAAGCGCGTCGCCCTCAAGTGCCTCTACCCGCACCACCGCGCGGCGGCCAACGCCATCGAGCGCTTCTTCCGCGAGGCGCGCATCGCCGCGACGGTCGAGCACCCCAACGTGATCCAGGTGTTCGACGGCGGCGACGAGAAGGAGACGCTCTTCCTCGCGATGGAGCTGCTGGACGGCGAGTCGCTCGGCGACCGGCTCGAGCGCGGCCCCCTCCCGGTGGACGAGGCGGTCGCGATCTTCGTCGAGATCATGGACGGCGTGGCCGCGGTCCACGAGCGCGGCGTGGTGCACCGCGATCTGAAGCCCGACAACGTCTTCCTCGTGCGCCCCGTGCGCGGGCAGCGACCGCATCCCAAGGTGCTCGACTTCGGGATCAGCAAGCTCAAGGAGCCGGGCCTCCGCGAGCTGACCTCGATCGGCGCCGTGATGGGCACGCCGTACTACATGGCGCCCGAGCAGGTCGCGAACACGCGCGGCGTCGACGTGCGGGCGGACGTCTACTCCCTCGGCGTGATGCTCTACGAGGCGCTCGCGGGCGACGTGCCCTACGCCGCCGAGTCCGTCCTGGACATCTTCAAGCGGCACCAGGAGGGCGGCGCCACGCCCCTCGACATGGTGCGCACCGACGTGCCGCGGGAGCTGGCGGAGCTCGTGCGCACCGCGATGGATCCGGAGATCGCCAAGCGCTTCGCGTCCGTGCGGGAGATGCGCGACGCGCTCGCGTCGATCGTGCTCGCGGACGACGAACAGGCCGAGGCGGAGGGCACGGGTCAAGTCCGCATGACCGTGCGCGACGTGATGAGCCCCCTCTATCTCGCCGAGCGAGAGGCGCGCGAGCAGGCCGAGAAGAAGGAGAAGGACACCGTCGACGACGAGGACGAGGTGATCTCACCGCTCCACGAGGCGAGCCGGCGCCGCGGCGCCGAGACGCTCGACGTCCGATCGACGCAGGCGCTGAAGCGCCCCCCCACGATCACCCCGGGCTGGGTCTGGCCCGCCCTCATCGCGATGGGTGTCCTGGCGTTCTTCTCCTTCGGCTTCGCCGTCGTCGCGCTGCTGCTGTAGGCAAGGGTCTTGTCCACCGAGAGTCCTCGTCCCGCGCTGGCCAGGCGCGCCCTCCGCCCGATCGTGGGGCTCCTCGTCATGCTCGCCCTGATCGAGATCGGCGCCGTGCTCGTGTGGGCGGTCACCGAGGGCGAGCTGTTCTCGCACGCGGCGATGAGCGAGCGGCGGGAGGCGCTCGTGGCCGCGTCCGACCGCTACGCCGCGGTGAGACGGCAGGTCGGCGTCAGGGGCAGGAACCAAGAGGTGATCCACCCTTACGCGGGCTACGTGCACGACCCCGACCTTCACGAGGGCGCGGACGAGCACGCCTGGCCGTACGGCGGCGGCGTGTTCGACACCGTCGACGAGGACTTCGTCGTGGTCGTCGTCGGCGGCTCGGTCGCGGGCCAGATCACCGCGCACCTCGGAGACGCGCTGGTCGAGGCCGGGCTCCCGCGCCCCGTCATCGTCGGCACGGCGGAGGGGGGCTACAAGCAGCCCCAGCAGGTCGCGATCGTCACCTATCTCCTGTCGGTCGGCGCGCGCTTCGATCTCCTGATCAACCTCGACGGGTTCAACGAGGCGGTGCTGCCGGTGACGGACAACATGCGCTACGACGTGTCGCCCCACTACCCGCGCTCCTGGAACCAGCGCTTCCCCGCCGTGCACGACATCCGGACCGCGCGTCGCGTAGGCGCCCTGGTGCACTGGCGCACGCAGCGCGCCGACGTCGCGCGATGGATGCAGTCCTCCTCGCTACGCCACAGCGTGACCGCGAACGTGGTCTGGAGCTCCTGGGACCGCCACGCGGACGCGGAGATCGAGCGCGCGCGCGCCGGCCTCCGCTCGCAGCGAGGACAGCGCACCTACCAGAGCCACGGCCCGCGACCCCCGGCGACCGAAGCCGAGACGATGGTCGAGGCGGCGCGGGTGTGGTCGCGCTCGTCGATCCTCCTCGACCAGCTCGCGCGCGCCAACGGCTTCGCCTACCTGCACGTCCTGCAGCCCAACCAGTACCTGCCCGACCGCAAGCCGTTCAGCGACGAAGAGCGCGAGGAGTTCATCCGCACCGAGAGCACCTACGGCGCGGTGGCGGCCGACGGCTACGCGGCGCTCTTCGACGCGGCGCCGCGCATCGTCGAGGCGGGGGTCGACTATCACGACCTGACGCGCCTCTTCGCCGAGGACGCGCGCACGCTCTACGAGGACGACTGCTGCCACTTCAACGAGACGGGCCGTCGGCTCCTGGCCGCGCGCATCGCCCAGCTCGCGGCGGCGCGGCTCGCTCCGACCCTCGCTCCAGCAGAAGGAGAGACGGCCGCTCAGCCGGCCGCTCAGCCACCGGCCGCTCAGCCATAGGTGCGGTAGAGCAAGAAGCCGATCGCGCCGATCAGGACCACCGTCCACAGCACGTTCGAGAGCGTCGAGTCTTTCTTCTTCTTGCTCGACTCGCCGGCGCCGACCGCGGACTTGAAGCCGTTGCGCATGCTCTGCATGACGCCGCCGCCGCTCGCGGTCTTGGGCACGCCCGTGGACGCGCCCGTAGATCCGCTCGTGGAGGAAGAGGAGCCGCTCTTCTTCTTCCGCTTCTTGCGCTTCTTCGCCATCGCTGGCCCGGAGGATAGCAGGCTCCGCCGTCAACGGCGCTGCGCTTCGCCCGTCATCGGCACGAAGCGCACGGGGATCACGCGCCGGCTCGCGTAGCCCTCCTCGGTCCGGATCACGACGACGAGGTCCTGGACGCCGCGCCCCACGGGCGCCACCAGGCGGCCGCCGACCGCGAGCTGCTCGAGCAGGGGATCGGGGATCCGGGGCGGGGCGGCGGTCAGGATCACGGCGTCGAAGGGGGCGTGCTCGGGCCAGCCCTGATACCCGTCGCCGATGCGCACGTGCACCCGGTCGTAGCCGAGCTCGCGCAGCACGCCCCGAGCTCTCTCGCCGAGCGGCCGGACGATCTCGATCGAGTAGACGTCGACCTCCAGCTCGGCGAGCACCGCGGCCTGGTAGCCGCTCCCCGTCCCGATCTCGAGGACCCGGTCGCCGGGCTCGAGCTCCGCGAGCTGGGTCATCAGCCCCACGATGTAGGGCTGGCTGATGGTCTGCTCGTGACCGATGGGCAGGGGCCGGTCGTCATACGCGTAGGGACGCTGGGACGCGGGCACGAAGCGGTGGCGCGGCACGCGTCGCATCGCGGCCAGCACCCGCGGCTCGCGCACGTCGCGCGCCTCGAGCTGGCGCCGGACCATCTCCACCGCGCGCGCGTTCTCCCCCGCGCCGTTCTGGGCCTCCGCGCAGGTGGACAGTCCGAGCAGGGACGCCGCGAGGGAGGTGGCCAGGATCGGCAGAGAGGCCCGCATGCGGGCGAATCTACTCCCCGGACTCGACCACGCCCGACTCGAGCGCCGCGAGCGCGCGGCGCAGCTGCGACGCGTCGAAGGGCTTGCGGAGGAGCGGGAGCCTCAGCTCCGCGCGCGGCCACTCGAACGTGTGACCCGAGACGAGGAGGATCGGCAGCCCCGGGTGCCGCTCCCGCACGCGCTCGGCGAGCTCGACGCCGCTCATGCCGGGCATCACCTGGTCGGTGATCATCGCGTCGATGACCTCTCCCGCCTCGAGCTTCTCGAGCGCCTCGAGCCCATCCTCCGCCTCGAGCACCTCGTAGCCTTCGCGCCGCAGGAGCCTCGCGATCATGCCTCGGACCTGCGGATCGTCGTCGACCACGAGCAGCCTGTCGCCGGGGTGCGTCGCGGTGACGTCGCCGCCGCGACCGGCCGGCTCGGAGGCGGGAACCGGGAGCATCACGGAGAACACGCTGCCGCGCCCCTCCGTGCTGCGGACCGTGATGCAGCCGCCGTGCTGGCTCGCGATGCCGTAGCAGCTCGACAGCCCCAGCCCGGTGCCTCCGGTCTCGCTCTTGGTCGTGAAGAACGGGTCGAAGATGCGATCGGTCAGCGACTCGGGGATGCCGGACCCAGTGTCGATCACCTCCAGCGAGACGTACGTGCCGGCGGCGAGGTTGCGCGTGCGCGCCCGCTCGCCGTCGAGGTAGGTCGTGAAGGCTCGCAAGGTGATCTGCCCCTCCTCGCCGATCGCGTCGCGCGCGTTGATCGCGAGGTTCATCACCACCTGCTCCAGCTGGTGCGCGCCCACGCCCACCAGGAGCACGTCGTCGTCGTCGGGGACATCGAGGCGCAGCGCGATCCTGGAGGGGAGCGTCCGCCGCAGGAGGCGCGCCGTCTTGCGCACGCAGCGCACCGCGTCGGCGTGCGACTCGCTGACCGGCTCCCGGCGCGCGAACGCCATCAGATCGCGGACGATCTTTGCCGCGTCGTCGCAGGTGTTGAGGATGGCTTCGATGTCCTGCGCCGCGGGGTGGTCGGGCCCCACCGCATCGAGCGCGAGATCGGCCGAGCCCATGATCACCGCGAGCAGGTTGTTGAAGTTGTGGGCCAGGCCTCCGGTCAGCTGCCCGATCGCCTCCATGCGCTGCGCGTGCTGGAGCTGGGCCTCGAGCTGCTTGCGCTCGCTGACGTCGCGGAGCACGAGCGCCACCTGCTCGGGGGTCTCTTCGCCCGCCGCGACGGGGACGAGGGCGGCCTCGAAGACCCGCTCGGATTCGTCGCGCACGCGCGCCTCGCCTACCCACACGTCGCCACGCAGCGCCGCGTCGAGGAGCTGGGTCGTCGGCACCGCGGCCGGAAGCTCCAGCCCCTCATCGATGGGTGCCTGGCGCGCGAAGCGGGAGGGGAGGTGGAGATCGAGAGCCGCGTTCCAGTCCACGATCGTGCCCGCGCGATCCAGGATGATCACCGGGTCGGTCGCGGCGCCCAGGAGATGCGTCGCGGCGGCGGGGGGCGCCTGCATCGACTGCGCGGCGAGATGCTTGAGAGGGGCCAGCGCGGCCAGCTCCCCCTCGTCCCACGCGTCGCTCTTGCCCCGCGTCTCGGCGCGCCAGGCTTCGAAGGACCCGCGTGGCATCAGCCGCCCGTCGGGACCGCGGGACAGCTCCTCGTCGGGATCGCCCGCCCAGGTCACCTTCGCGACGCTCTCGCGACGGAACCAGAGCGCCCACGACGTGCCCGCGGGATCGAGGCGCAGCGCCGCGAGCCCCGCCGCGCTCTCTCGATGGGACGCCGCGGGCGGGTAGTCACGCGAGAGGGACCGGGTCCAGAAGAGCGGCCGTCGCTCGGACGCGAGCCAGGACGCGATCGAGGTGATGAGCGCCTGGGGCGGGACGGTCCCCGTGGTCCGGATCTGCTGGCCCACCACCAGCGCGAACCCGGAGGCGGAGGGGACGGCCATCAGCGCGTCGAGCTGCTCCGAGAGCGTGCTGAAGAGCCCCTCTCCCGGGGTCAACCCCTCCACCACCGCTTGCATGCGTCGACGGCACCGGGACGCGATCTCCGCCTGCTCGATGCGCTCCTGGCGCTCGGCGAGCACGGAGAGCATCTGCGAGAGGAGGTGGGTGAGCGAGACGAGCGAGGGAGGCACCGCGCGAGCCGTCTCGTGGTGACAGGCCACGAGCCCCCAGAGCTCGTCGTCCCGCACCAGGCTGATGGCGAGGCTCGACCGCACGCCCATGTTCTTCAGGTAGCGGAGATGGACGGGCGACACCGCGCGATACATCGAGCCAGACAGGTCGAGCGGCTCCCCGACGACGGGCTCCGCCGTGTAGTCGATGTCCTCGATCACGCGCACACGGTTGAGCACGAACAGCCGCCTCGCCTGCTCGGGGATGTCGGCGGCCGGGTAGTGCAGGCCGAGGAAGCTGCCGAGGTCGGCTCGCTTGGCCTCCGCCGCGACGTGGCCCGAGCCGTCGTCCTGGAATCGGTAGACCATCACGCGGTCGTAGCCGGTGAGGTTACGGATGCGGCGCGCGGTCAGATCCATGAGCCGAGAGAGATCGGCGGCCGCGTCGAAGTCATGCACGTCGATCTGCGCATGGAAGCGATCGGTCAGCTCGCTCACCGGATCCGGCGCGAGGCCCACCTCGAGGATGACGCGACTCGTCTCGATCTCGCGGTGGAGGAAGGTCGCCGCGACGCGCCCGGGGCTCCACTCGTAGCGTCGGAGCAGTCGAGACGGAGCGGCCCCCAGCGCCTCGATGTCGGCCGCGAGCCCCGCCCCGCAGCGCTTGGCGACGAGCTCCCGGAGCGGTCTCCCGAGCACGTCGTCCACGCCGCGGTCGAGCAGCTCGCGCACGTTGCGGCTCGCCGAGACCACGCGCAGCTCGGGCCCCGTGACCGCGAGAAGGCACCCAGTCGGGCGCAGCGCGCCGATGAGATGGATAGGCTCGGAGGCGCACTCCTCCAGGTCAGCTTCGGTGATCGCCATCGTCCCCCGTTCGAAGCGTAGTGCCGACGAGCGCCGAGGGAAAAGATCTGTTTCAGCGCCTCCGCTGGCGGTCCCGGACGAACAAGAAGAACAGGATCATCGGGCCCAGCACGCCGCCCATCTGGGGCAAGCCCGCCACGGTGCAGCCGCAGCCGCCGCGCAGGGAGCGGCCTGGCGTCACGCCTCCGTCTGCGTCCACGGGGCTCGACGCGTCGGCCGTCGCGCACGCCGCCTCGTCCACGAATCCGTCGCAGTCGTCGTCGAGGCGATTGCAGAGCTCGTCCGTGGCGTGCTCGTCGACCGCGCCGTCGCAGTCGTCATCCATCGCGTTGCACACCTCGGGCATCGAGGCCTCGTCGATCACGCCGTCGCAGTCGTCGTCGACCGCGTTGCAGATCTCCATCTCGGAGACGCAGGCGCGGCCCGCGCTGAGGATCGTCGTCCAGTAACGTGGCTCGACCCAGCCGCCGTCGTTCGTCATGTCGCCCAGCTCGATCGCGTCCCCGAAGCCGGCGCCGTCCGAGAGGTGGCAGCGCCACCCGGCGCCCGCGCGCGCGCAGAGGTCGTCGAGGCCGTCTCCGTTCAGGTCGGCGAGCCGCACCGTCTGGTAGTGGCGCGGGCGGCTCCAGCCCACGTCGTCGGCCCACGCCGGGCCCTCGAGGCCGGCCCATGCCCCGTCACGGCGCGCCCAGCAGCGCATGCCCGCGTTGGCGCGGGCGCAGAGGTCCTCCGCCCCGTCCCCGTCGAAGTCGCCGACGCGGATCGTCGCGTAGTTGGTCTCGTCGTCCCAGCCGGACTCGTTGGACAGCTCGGCCACGATCTCCGCGTCGCCGAAGCCGTCGCCGCGCGAGAGGTGACAGGACAGATCCCTCGAGTTGCGGGCGCAGACGTCGTCGCGTCCGTCGCCGTCCACGTCGAGCATGCGGATGGTGCTCCAGTACTGACGGTTGCCCCAGCCGTTGTCGTCGCTCCAGGCGGGGCCCTCGACGCGGGTGGGGAAGCCGGCGCCGTCGGAGAGCCAGCACTCGAAGCCCGCCGCGGTGCGTCCGCAGAGGTCGGCCCGGCGATCCCCGTTCACGTCCGCCATGCGGACGGTCCCGTATTGCCGGGCCGCGCCCCAGCCCGCGTCGTTCGACCACTCCGGACCGACGATGCGGGTCGCGAAGGTGGCGCCGTCGCTGAGCCAGCAGCGCACGCCGGCGTTGGCGCGCGCGCAGAGATCGTCGCGCCCGTCTCCGTCGACGTCGCCCAGGCGCAAGGTCGTGTAGTTGTCGGGCTGCCCCCAGCCCGAGTCATCGCTCAGCCCGTCCTTCCAGAGGGTCGAGGCCGCGAAGCTGTCGCCCATCGAGACGGCGCAGAACACGCCCGCGTTCGCCCGCGCGCACACGTCGGCGAGCCCGTCTCCGTTCACGTCGCCCATGCGGAGCGTCGCGTAGTTCGTCACGTCGTCCCAGCCGCTCGCGTCGCTCCAGTCCGTGGCCGCGATGGGCTCGCGCCACCCGCTCGCGTTCGAGGGCCAGCAGCGCACGCCCGAGAAGCCGCGCGCGCACACGTCCGCGGTTCCGTCTCCGTCGATGTCGGTCGACGCGGGCGCGGCGTAGGCGGCGGGCTGCTCGTGCAGCAGCTCGATCTCGCACACGTCGCCCGAGTCGGGGGTGCCGTCGCAGTCGTCGTCGCGCCCGTTGCAGCGCTCGGGGCTCGGGGTCGGCGCGTCGCAGGCGCCCCAGCTCCCCCCCGAGCACGCCTCGCGCCCGCTGCCGCACGCGGTCGAGCAGCTCCGCGTGACGCCCTCGTCGGTGCGGCCGTCGCAGTCGTCGTCGCGCCCGTTGCAAGACTCCGCGCTCGGGCTGCAGGTGCTGCACGACGTGCCCGGCGCCTCGCGGTAGCCGCGCTGCTCGACCCAGCGGGTGCTGGAAGGTCCGCAGCGGCCCGAGTACACGTCGCGCGACGCCGCGCCCGGGCTCGGCCGGTAGCCGAGGTGGAGGTGGGGCCCGGAGCTGCTCCCGCTCGAGGCCGAGCGCCCGATGACCTGCCCGCAGCTGACGCTCGCGCCCGTGCTCACGCGCAGGGAGTCCCGCTGCATGTGACAGTAAATCGTGCGAGATCCATCCGAGTGCGTCACCGCGACGTAGTTGCCGCAGCGCCCGCCGCAGGGGTTGCCGACGTAGCCGGTGTTCGCGCAGCCGTTGTAGGTCGCGCTGACCCGCCCCGACTGCGCGGCGCGGATCTCCGTGCCTCGCGGCGTGCCGAAGTCCATGCCCGTGTGGCCGTCGTAGCAGGCGCCGCCGCAGTTGTAGTCGGTGCAGCCGCCCCCGCTCCGGTTGTCGAACCCGTAGTTGAGCCGGTAGTTCGGCGAGTACGGACGCCGGAAGCGAACCTGCGCCTCGGCGGAGCTCCAGAGGCCGAGGACACAGGCGAAGAGCGCGAAGCCGGCGAGCGCTCTCATCGCGCACCTCCGCGGGACGGCACGACCAGGCGGACCCGTTCGCCCGACTCGTCCTCGAAGATCAGCTGGCCGTCTTCGACCACGGGCGCGCGGACCGAGGCGGGGAAGCGCTCGGTCGGGATCACCGCCGGCTCGCCTTCGCCCAGGCGGAGCAGGCGCGGGCCGCCGGTCGCGCCGCTGACGACGTAGACCTCGCCGTCCGGGCCGAGCGCGGGGTTCCAGGTCGGCGCCAGATCGTGGGTGAGCTGCTCGCGCAGGCCCGTCTCGACGTCGGCGCGCGCCACCTCCAGGAAGGGCGCCTCGCCGACGGCGTAGGCGACGGTCGTGTCGCGCACCGCGATCGGACCGTGGACCGAGACGTCGAGGGTGACCATCTCGCCCGCGCTCTCGAGGGCGCCGCGATGGAGGAGCGCGTGCTCGGTGTCGATCAGCACGATCCCGTCCCCGACGAAGCGCGCGTCGAGCACGGCCAGCCCGTCGAGCTCGGGCGCGAGGGACGCGGGCTCCACCCGCAGGGTCACCACCCGATCCGGGTCGGCGTTCGGGGGCGCCTCGTGCGGGATCCCGAGCAGCCTCCCCGCCGGGCCGACATCCAGCACGACGGCGCCGGCCGCGGGCTCCTCGGCCTCTTCTTGGGCGAGAGGCTGGGAGGCGGGCTCGACGTCGCCGCCGCACCCGACCAACCACAGGAGCGCTCCGATGTACGCGCGGTTCATACCGCGAGCGGGTTACAAGGAGCGTGCCTGCGTCCGTCTTCAGCAGAACGCGAGGTCGCTGCCACGATGTGTCCGCACACGGGGACCAAGGCTGATCCCAACGGGCACGATCGCCCGGTCACGGCGTCCAGGATCTGATCATCGCCCGTACTTCTGCTCGACGTCGGCCGCGGTGCCCGCGTGCACGAGCAGGTGGGCGGAGACCGCGGAGTCGTAGCGGAGCACCCAGTAGTAGCCGATGTTGCTGCGGTAGATGCCGAGGTTGGTGCCGTCCTGGAAGGAGCGAGACCAGCGCTCGTCGGAGGTGCGGTCGGCGATCTTCAGCGCCTGCTGCGCCTTGTCCGAGAGCGGCGTCGGGCCGTTGCCCCAGCCGTAGCGCTTGTAGAGCGCGCTCAGATCGAGGCGCTTGTCGCCCGAGTCGACCGCGCGGCCCTCCCGCAGCTTCCGATCGACCGCGAGGATGTGCTTCTCGACTTCGTCCGACGACGTCATGGTGCGGCGAGCGTAGCGCATTCGCGTCGGCGCGGGATCCGCGACATCATGCGTCCATGCGTTGCGGCGACTGCGGGTGGGAGGGCGCGGCCGAAGAGGTGATGCGCGGCATGGAGATCTGCCCGTCGTGTGGCGCGCTCCAGCTCGAAGACGGCCCCGATCCCCTCTTCCAGCGCACCTCGTTCCAGCGCGCCCGCCGATTCGTGGGGAGGCTCGCCGACCGCATCTCGCCCGCGGTGCTCGACGCCGCCGGACAGCCGCTCGCTCGCGCGATGCGCACGACCTCGAGCTTTCGCATGGTGCTCGCCTGGCTCGGCGGCGCCGCTGCGCTGTCGGCGCTGCTCCTGCTCGACGTGATGCTGCTCGGCGCGCTCCTCGGCTCGGGCAAGGTGATCACCTACGTGCTGGCGCCGCTCGAGCTGTGGATCGCGATGGGGGTGGTGGCCTGGCTGCGCCCGAGCCCGACCCTGACCCTCTTCACCGCGGACCTCTCGAGCGAGCAGCCGCCCCGCGTCTTGCTGCGCGTCGCGCCCGAGGCGCGCCGCGGCTTCGTCTCCGTGCTCCGGGTGGAGAGCGGAGAGGGCGCGACCCTCGGCACGATCGCGCTCCACCGCCTGCGCGAGGTCGTCTACGTGCTCTCCAACGCCAGGCCGCTCATGACGATCGCCCCCGCCCACGGCCGCGAGGTCGTGGTCCGGCGCGCGTCCGCGTGGCGCCCGGGCTGGGTGTTCGAGCAGGGCGGCGAGCCGGTGGCGAGCTACGGCTTGAACGGCGGCTTCCAGACCCGGGACGAGCTCGACGTGCCCGATCCCCAGGCGGTGGACCCGCGGTTGCTCGTGGCGGCAACGCTGCTCGCTCGGCCCTAGCAGAGCCTAAACCAGGATCTTCCGCGCCTCCTCGGCGAACTTCTCCTCGTCGTCTTCGCTCAGCTCCACCTTGCGCGGGACCGCGAGCCCGCGCTGGACGGCGGGGCGGTAGCGGATGCGCTCGAGCCACGCCTTGAGGTGGGGCAGCCCCTCCACCGAGACGCCGCTCCAGCTGTAGGTGTGGACCCAGGCGTAGTTGGCGATGTCCGCGATGGAGTAGTCCCCGGCCAGCCACTCGCGCTCGGCGAGCTGCCCGTCGAGCACCTCGAACAGGCGGCGGCTCTCGCGCTGGTAGCGATCGATGGCGTACGGGATCTTCTCCGGCGTGTAGCGGAAGAACACGTTCGCTTGCCCCATCATCGGGCCGACCCCGCCCATCTGGAACATCAGCCACTGGATCACCCGGGAGCGCGCCTTGGGCTCGGTCGGGAGCAGCCGGCCGGTCTTCTCGGCGAGGTACATGAGGACCGCGCCGGACTCGAAGACCGCGAAGTCGTCCTCGTCGTGATCGACGATGGCGGGGATGCGCCCGTTGGGGTTGATCGCCAGGTATGCGGCGTCCTTCTGGTCGCCCTGCATCAGGTCGAGCGGGCGCGTCTCGTACGGCAGCGCGAGCTCCTCGAGGGCGATCGAGGCCTTCCAGCCATTCGGAGTGGCGGCCGTGTAGAGGCTGATCATGGAGAGAGCCTGCGTGCCCCCACACGCGCCGTCCAGAGGGGTTTCACCCCGACGCTCCCTCGAGCGCCCTGTCGACCAGACGACGTGCGGCTGGATCCATCTCGCGCGCCAGCGCCAGCTCCCGCCCGCGAGGGCTCATCTTCGCCCACGTCTTGCGCAGGATCTCGACGAGCTGCCCTTCGTCCTTGTCCTCGGCGAACTCCGCGAGCTGGTTCTCGAGGAACACGAGGCACGCCGCGTCCTCGAGCGCCTGCGCGTCGGGATCGGACTTGATGCGCCGCTTCTGGATCAGGGCCTTCACCCGCTCGATCTCGGCCTCCTCGTAGCCGGCCTCGGCCATCGCGTCTCCGGCGCGGCGCGCGTGGCGCTTCAGCTGCTCGGTGCGCCATGCGTGATACCCCTCCTTGCCCTGCGGGTAGTCCTCACGTGGGAGCGTCCAGCGCATCAGGTGCTGGGCGCGGATGGCCAGCTTCAACGCCTCGGGCGCGTCGGGTCGGAGGGCCTCGAGCGCCTCGGTCATGCGCTCTGCGTAGGCCAGCTCCGCGGGCATCGCCTCGTGATGCGCGAGCTCGTGCTCGGGATCCTGGGCGTGCATGGCGTCGATGGTCGCGATCGCGCGCTGAAAACGGTCCATCATCTCGATCGCCATATAACCTCGACTCGCGCGTTACCACCCCCCGTGGCAAGACGCGTCGGCGGGGTGAGCGAGCCAGAGCACGAGACCGTGGTCGACGAGACGTCGCGCCCGCGCAGCCAGCGCTGGCGCACGTGGCTCCTCGTGGCCTTCTTCGTGGGCACCCTCGTCGCGGCCAAGGCGACGGGGCTGACCGACTGGCTGGACGTGGAGACCGTCCGCACCTGGATGCAGTCCTGGGGCGTCTGGGGCTTCCTCGGCTTCCTGGGCATCTTCGCCGCGGGCGAGCTGATGCACGTGCCGGGCATGGTCTTCGTCGGCGCCGCGTCCATCGCCTACGGCCAGGCCTGGGGCATCCCCGCGGCGTACCTGGGATCGCTCGTCAGCGTCGCGGCCAGCTTCATCGTGGTCCGCGCCATCGGCGGCCAGCCGCTCGGGGACGTGCGCAAGCCCTGGATGCGAAAGGTGCTCGGGCGCCTGTCCGATCGTCCGGTCCGCACGGTGGCGCTCCTGCGCCTGGTCCTCTTCCTCGCGCCCGCCCTCAACTACGGCCTGGCGATGAGCTCGGTCCGCTTCCGCGACTACATGCTCGGCTCGGCGCTCGGCCTCTTGCTGCCCATCCCCGCGATGGTGCTGCTCTTCGACTGGCTGGCCGCGATCTTCCTCTGAGCGCGCCCGGCTGCGCTCAGCGCTCCCAGGGGTTCATGAAGGGGCTCGACTCGGGAGCTGCGGCCACCGTGGTTTCCGAGGCCGGCGTCTCCGAGGCCGGCGTCTCCGAGGGCGCCGCCCGCGTCGGCCGGGCGCGCGGGTTCGGAGGCCTCTCGCGCTCGAGCAACACCACCACCTCGTCGCGGGAGCGCGGGGAGAGCGCGATCTCGCGGTCCGCCCAGCCCGGGCGACGGAGCGTGAACGAGCGCGCGCCTTCCTCGGGGCGCGGGAGCGTCAGCGGGGTCTCTCCCAGGAGCGCGTCTCCGTCATAGACCTGGGCCGGCGGCTCCGCGACGAGGCGCGACGTGGCGGGCGCGGGCGGCGACTCGGCGCGAACGGGATCCGGAGCGGGGCTCGGGAGGGTGAACGAGCTCTCGACGGGGGCCACGACCGGCGAGGGCTGCGCGGACGCCGACTCGACCGGGCGCGCCAGCGTGAGCGCCGTGGCCACCCCCGCCGCGCACGCCAGGACGCCGAGGCCGACCGCGGCACCGACGAGCCAAGGAGACCGGGGCTTCGCGGGGGGCGGAGCGCTCGAGGGCGCGGGGGCCAGGGAGATCGGCGTGATCGAGCGCGGCGTGCGGCTGGGCGCGTCCCCGAGCAGCGCGCCCAGCGCGTCGGCGACCTCGTCCATCGACTGGACGCGGGCCTCCGGCGCCTTCGCCAGGCAGCCCATCACCATCGCCTCGAGCGCCTCCGGGACCTCGACCCCGAGCGAGGAGGGCGGCGCGACCGCGCCCTCGATGTGGCCGAGGCAGATCGCGCGAAGATCGTCGCCGTCGAAGGGGACCTCCCCGGTCAGCATCTCGTAGAGCAGGATGCCGAGCGCGTAGATGTCCGCGCGGCGATCGACCGAGAGGCCCAGGCACTGCTCGGGCGCCATGTACTGGGGCGTGCCCACCACCTCGCCCGCGCGGGTGAGCTTGGCCGCGCTGCCGTGGAGCTTGGCGATCCCGAAGTCGAGGATCTTCGCGAAGTCCGGGTCGCCGCCCCGGCGGACCAGGACGATGTTCTCGGGCTTCAGGTCCCGGTGCACGATGCCCGCCTCGTGCGCGGCGTGGAGGCCGAGCGCCACGTGCCGGGCCACCTGCGCCGCGCGACGCCACGGGAGGCGCCCCTCCCGCACCTCGTCCCATAGCGCGCGGCCCTCGAGCAGCTCCATCACGACGTAGGCCTGCCCGCCGTGGAGGCGCCCGAAGTCGCGCACGTCGATGATGTGGGGATCGCCGATGGCCGACGCCGCCTGGGCCTCGCGCTCCAGTCGCTCGAGCGCGCCGGGCAAGGACAGCGCGGTGGAGCGGAGGATCTTCACCGCGAGCCGGTGGCCGAGCACGACCTCGCCCAGCGCGAGGTGCTCCGCCTCGTACACGACCCCCATGCCGCCCTCGCCGAGCTGGCGGGTCAGTCGATATCGGCCATCCAGGGTCTGGCCGAGCCACGGGTCTCGGTCTCTCTCCATCGCTGTGCGCCTGTACGCAGATGCGCGCTCCATCGTTACGAGGGACGAGCGGCGGCGGATCGATTCCGTTTCAGCGCGGGGTCGTGCGACATTGTGGGCGATGGTCACCGTCGCACTCGACGCCATGGGCTCGGACCTGGGCCCGAAGGTCACCGTCGCGGGCGCGGCCAAGGCGAGCCTGGGCCAGGGCGCGCCGGACGTGCTGCTGGTGGGCGACGAGGCGGTCCTGCGGCGCCTCCTCCTGGTGCACCCCCACGACGAGGCGCGGATCCGCATCCTGCACGCGCCCACCCACGTCGAGCAGCACGACAAGCCGCGCGACGCGCTCGACGGCGCGCCCGACTGCTCGGTGCTCCGGGCCGCGCAGGCCGTCCGGGACGGTCACGCCGACGTGCTCGTGAGCGCGGGCAACACGGGAGCCGTCACCCTCGCGTGCGCGCGCACCTTCGGCCGGCTGCCGGGGGTGGCCCGCTGCGCGCTCGGCGCGGTGTACCCGACGGAGCGGCGGCGCGGCGAGAAGAACGACCCTTTCAGCCTGATCCTCGACGCCGGGCTCACCCTCGAGGTGGACGCGCAGGACCTCGTGGTCTTCGCGGTGATGGGCTCCGCCTACGCGGCGCGGATCTCGCGCAACCCCACGCCCAAGGTCGCGCTGCTGTCGAACGGGAGCGAGCCGAGCAAGGGCACCGAGGCGGTGGTCGACGCGAACCGGCGGCTCAGCCAGGTCCGGTGCCTCGACTTCATCGGCAACATCGAGGGCATGGACATCCCGAAGGGCACGGCGGACGTCGTCGTCACGGGCGGCTTCACCGGGAACATCGTGCTCAAGATGCTCGAGGGCGTGGCGGAGACGGTGATGCGGCTCGGTCGCTACGCGGGGGACAGCTCGCTGCGGTACAAGGCGGGCCTCGGGCTCCTGGCGCCCGCGGTGAAGAAGCTGCGCCGCGCGACCGACTGGGAGCAGTACGGCGGCGCGCCGATCCTCGGCTTCGATCACCTCTGCATCAAGGCGCACGGTCGGAGCACGGAGCGCGCGATCGGCAACGCGATCAAGGTCGCCACGCGGGCCGCGCGCACCGAGATGGTGCGGGCGATGCGCGAGAGCCTGGAGGAGCTGGCCGCGCCCGAAGCCCCGTCCTCGTCACGCGCGCAGAGTTGACCTACCCTCGGCCGCGTGGGGAACGATGGCGAGGACGAGGATCGCAAGGCCATCCTGGCGCGACGCTCGAAGCTGATCGCGCTCGCGCTGGGCGGGCTCACCACCGCGACGGGCTGCTACGAGTCGCACGGAGTCGGCGTCGCGCCGACCACGCCGCGCGACGCCGAGGCCCCGCGTGACACCGGCCCGGGGCCTTGCCTCGGCGCGCCGCTGATGGACGCCGGGCCCACGCCGTGCCTCGAGCCGCCCGCCCCCGACGCGGGGCCGGAGCCCTGCCTCAGCGCGCCCATCGACGCCGCGCCCGAGCCCGCGGACGCAGGCACCACGGACGGCATGGTCGTCCCGGGTCCGTGCCTCAGCGCGCCGATGGATCCCGAGCCCATGGATCCCGAGTGAGCCCACGCGTCGCCGCGTGCAGCTGCGGCAACCTGACCGCGCGCTGTGAGGGCGCGCCCGAGCGGATCAGCGTCTGCCACTGCCTCGAATGCCAGCGCCGCACCGGCAGCGTGTTCGGCGTCCAGGCGCGCTACCGCGCCGATCGGGTCCATCCTGAAGGTGAGCACGCGACGTGGACGCGAACCGGCGACGCCGGCGCGCGCGCCACCTTCCGCTTCTGCCCCACCTGCGCCGCGACCGTGTGGTGGACGCTCGACGTGTTCCCCGACGCGGTGATCCTCCCCGTCGGCGCGTTCGCGGATCCCGAGTTCGGCGCGCCCACCTTCTCCGTCTACGAAGCGCGGTGTCACGCCTGGGCCCGCCCCGCGCACGACCTCGAGCGAATGGACTGATGAGCCGCCTGGCAGGGAGCCCGTTTCGGCCGGACGATCCGATCCTGCACGAGGAGGACCTCTCCGCCGTCGCGGAGATCATCCCGCCGTCGTATCGCCTGCGGGGAATGCTCTTCTCTCGGCTCACCCGGGATCTGCCGCCGGCCACCTGGGAGGGCCTGGCCCCGTCCCTCCGCGAGCCGCCCGAGGGAGGGCGCTACGTCGCGTTCCAGAGCTACCCCTTCGCCGACTATCACGAGCTCCTGCTCGCCTGCGCCAGGGTCCGCTTCCCGGCGCTGGGGCGATGCGAGGCGGTGCGCCGGCTCGCGCGCGACGACTTCACGACCTTCGCGGAGTCGATGATCGGGCGCGTGAGCCTGCGGCTGATCGCCGGCCCGCGGAGCGCGCTGCTGCGCATGCCCGGCATCTACGAGGCGATGGCGGCCGGGGAGTGGCAGGTGAAGGCCACCGAGCTGAACGCGGAGACGGTGCGCATCGAGTTCGAGAACTTCTTCGGGGTGTGGCCCTATCAGCTCGGGCAGCTCGAGGAGGTCGTGAAGCGCCTCGGGGGTCGTCCCGAGATCGACGCGCACCGGCCGCACGCGAGGGCGCTCACGCTCGACGTCCGGCACGGCTGATTTCTCAGAGCCGCACGCGCACCTCGAGGCCGCCGCCCTCGCGTGGCTGCACCGCGGCCGATCCGCCGTGCGCCTCGGCGAGCTCCGCCACGAGCGACAGGCCGATGCCGGTCCCCGGCGCGTGCGCGGTGTCCTCTCGCTCGACGCGGTGAAAGCGCTCGAAGACCTTGTGGCGCTCGCGCTCCGGGATGCCGGGCCCGCGGTCGCGCACCACGAGGACCGCGCGGCCGTCCGGATCGGCCTCCACCGCCACCTCGATCGCGCGCTCGCCCGTGGCCGCGTACTTCACGGCGTTGTCGAGCAGGTTGACGACGATCTGCTCGACCGCCTGGCTGTCGAACACGGCGGTCAGCGAGCCCTCGGCCGGAGCCTCGAGCGCGAAGCCCTTCTCCTCGACGAAGCGACGCTGCCCCTCGACCACCTCCCGCACGTGCGCGCGCAGATCCCCCTCCGCGGGCGCGATGCGACGGCGCCCCTCCTCGAGCTTGGAGAGGCTCAGGACGTTGTCGACCAGCCGCGCGAGCCGGACGCTCTCCCGCACCAGCTCGCGGTGCACCTTGGGCCGGCGTGCGTCGTCGACCATGCCCTCCTCGAGCATCTCGGCGTGCATGCGCAGGGTGGTCAGCGGGGTTCGCAGCTCGTGGCTGACGGCGGAGACGAAGGCGCTCTTCTGCCGCGAGAGCGCCTCGGCCCGGCGCGCGTAGCGGACGATCGCGCCGGCCGCGAGGAGCGCGATGAGCACCAGGAGCGTGAGCGCCGCGAGCTGAAAGCGCAGCTCGCCCCCCCGCCCGAGCGCGGCCACCTCCAGCATCGCGGGCGCGAAGCAGAGCTCCACGTCCGGGAGCGTCGCCGAGGCGGGCTCGCGGATCGCGCAGTCCGCGTCTCCGGCCGAGACGATGGCGGGCGCCACCGACGGGTCCGCGTGACGGGCGACCACCGCGGGCAGCCAGGCCTCGACGAGGTGCGCGCGGTCCAGCACCACGCCCTGCACCACCGAGGTCCCGTCCAGCGAGACGAGCCGGTGCAGGACCCACTCGCCGCCGAGCGCGCGGAAGGTCATCGGCGTGTACTCGACCTCCTCGGCCCGGCGCACCCGCCGCTCGAGGTCGCGTCCGTCGGCGAGCTCGAGGTGCGCGTCGGCGCTCTGGTAGCCGTAGCGGAGCGTGAGCGCGCCTCCATCGAACGATGGAAACCGAAGCTGCTCCATCGCGCGCACCACGCACGCGGACTCGGGCTCGCTGCTCGCCCGCAGCACGTCGCCGCGCTCCGACACCCGCAGCCGCACCCGCGTGGAAGTAGGCGTGCAAGCGCGCACGGCGTCCGCGGCGCCTTCGAGGGTGGCCTGGATCTCGCTCCGCGAGGGCGGTCGGGGCGGCGGGGCGGGCGCCGCCTGCTGCTGCACCGCCTGCTCCCAGCTGACGTCGCGTCGGGTGCTGGGCGCGACCTGCCGACCGCGTTCCATCACGCGCTGGTTCGCGAAGCGATCCCCGCTCTGCGCGGCGAGGATGTCCCGCGCCTGCACGTTCCCGTAGGTGTCCAGATCGGTCAGCTGGTTGTCGGGGTTCTGGCGCATCGCCAGCGCGAGATCGACCGCGGGGGACGGCTCGCGCGCGTCGCCGACGAGCGTGCGCGAGGCCTCGCCCCGCACCAGCGCGCGCAGGGGGTCGAAGGCCGGCGCGGAGACGCGACGAACGACCTCCGCGTGACGCTCGCCCGCGTCGACCTCGGGCTCGGTGTCCGCGGCGTACGGCGTGCGCACCCTGCCGCCCGGGTCGAGCTGGAAGTGCCCGCGCAGACGAAGATCGTCCGGCGCCCGCGCGAGGGGCGAGACGGCGACCGGGTCGGTGATCGCGAGCACGTCCGGCGGGCTGTAGAAGTGCTGATAGAGATAGAAGGGCCGCTCGTCCTCGCGGCGACGCAGCTCCTCCAGGCTCTCGTCCACCGCGCCGCGCACGGCGTCCGCGGCCCGCATGAGCCGCTCGCGCTCCTCCGCCACCTGGGTCTCCTGCTGTCGCAGGGTCGCGAGCAGCCAGCCGCCGCCCAGGAGGAGGGTGGACACCACGAGCCCGACCGCGAGCGTGATCACCCGGCGCATCAGGGCCCGACGTCGGCGACGAAGCGATAGCCGCGGCCGCGCACCGTCGCGATCCACCCGCCGCCGCCCTCGATCGCGTCGAGCTTCGCGCGGAGCTGCTGCACGTGCACGTCCACCGTCCGCGTGCGCACCGTGCCGTCGCGGTAGCCCCAGACGTCGACGAGCAGCTCCTCGCGCGTCACGGGCCGATGGCGCCGCTCGAGCAGGTAGCCGATGAGCGCCGCCTCGCGCGCGGTCAGCCGGATGCTCGGCTGGGTCTCGACCCGCTGCGCGTCGAGGTCGACCTCCACGTCGGCGGGCCCGCTCCGCACCGTGAAGCGCCGCGGTCGCTCGCTGGTGGGCTTCGCGCGTCGCAAGAGGCCTTTCGCCCGCGCCGCGAGCTCACGCACCCCGAAGGGCTTCGTCACGTAGTCGTCCGCGCCCGCCTCGAGGCCCGCCACCACGTCCTCCTCGGCCCCCTTGGCCGTCAGCACCAGCACCGGCGTGTCGTCGCCGTGGGCCCGCACGCGCCGCAGCACGCCGAGCCCGTCGACCTTGGGCAGCATCAGGTCGAGGATCACCAGATCGAAGCCGCCCTCCGCGAGGTGGTCGAGCGCGCGGGCGCCGTCGGGCGCGCACACCGTGTCCCAGCCCTGTCCCGAGAAGAGCGCGTCGAGGCCGTCGAGGATCGGCGCCTCGTCCTCCACCAGCAGCACACGCGGCAGCGGCTCCTCGGTCGTGCGGTCGTCGGCCACGGGGTGATCCATCGTCGCATGGCTTCGCGCGGGGGGCATGGCCGAAGCATGGGGCGCCCTCTGGACGGGCGACGTAAGGGCCGCGTAAATCTCGCCCCGACGCCGCGCGGCCGCACGCGTCGGGCGACATGCCAAGCCCCGGCGCATCGCCTATCTTCGCCGCATGTCGACCGACCCGCGGGCCTCACCGCTCACCCTCGCGCTCGCGCGCAGCGTGGGGTTCTCGGTCGAGGAGGTGCTGGCCGCCGCGGGGCTGAGCGGCGACCGCCCGCTGACCTTCGACGAGGGCATGCAGGTCTGGAAGGGCCTGGAGCGGCTCTCGGGCGATCCCTGCGTGGGCCTGGAGACGGGCATCCGCTTCGAGCCCGACCAGATGGGCCCCATCGGCGCGGCGTTCCTGCACTCGGAGAGCCTCGGGGACGCGCTCGAGCGGGGAGGCCGGCTCCTGGACCTGCTGATCGGGGGAGGTCGCATCGGGTTCGTCGAGCGCGGCGACGAGGCCGGCATGCAGCAGCGCATGCACGACCCGAGCGTGCGCCACGGCGTCGACGCGGTCTTCGCGGGGGGGCTCAACCTCGCGCGTCGCGCCACCCGGACGGAGCTCGTGCCGAGCCAGATCCGCTTCGAGGCGCCGCCGCCGCCCACCCCGGAGCGCTACGAGCGCTTCTTCGGCCGCATGCCGCGCTGGTCGGCGGAGGAGAACGTGCTCCTCTTCCACCGCCATGACCTCGAGCGCGAGATCTTCGGCGCCTCCCCGAGCATGGCCACGCTCATCGACGAGGCCGCGCCGAGCCTCGTGGCCGGGTCGAGCTCCAGGCGCGCCCGCGACTTCGAGCGCGCCTTCTGGGAGGCGCTCGAGGAGGGCGACGCGAGCGTGGAACGCGTGGCGCGGCGCATGGGGCTGAGCGCGCGCACCCTCCAGCGTCAGCTCACCGAGCGCGGCGGCTCGTTCTCGACCGAGCGCGCCCGGCTGCTCCGCGCCCGGGCCGAGGTCATGCTGAAGGGGGAGGCGTCGATCGAGGAGATCGCCGAGCGCCTCGGCTACCAGTCCCGCCGCGCCTTCGAGCGCGCGTTCACCCGCTGGACGGGCCGCTCGCCGGCCGCGAGCCGCGGCTGACGGTCACTCCGCAGGTACGGGCGTCGGCGTCAGCTCGCGCGCCACGTCGCGGACCTCCCGGCGCGCGTAGAGGCCGGCCACCGCGCCGCTGATCAGGTTCGCCACGCCGATGCCCGCGAAGAGCCCCGCCAGCCCGTAGAGCTCCGAGCCCAGCCACGCGAGCGGGACCGCGAGCACGATCAAGCGGAACAGCGCGAGCACGGTGGCCTTCAGCGGCTGGTCGAGCGCGTTGAACACCGACGCGACGAGGATCGCGATGCCGAACGCCGCGTAGCTGATGGGCACGATGCGCAGGAAGAGCTTGGTCTGCGCGATGACCTCGGGGTCGTCGTTGAAGATGCGCGCGAGCGGGTCGGCCACGAGCGCGAGCAGCACCGCGGCGCCGAGCCCCCAGCCCAGCGAGAGCTTCACCACGAAGCGCAGGGTCTCCTGGATGCGCCCGCCGTTGCGCGCCCCGAGGTTCTGCCCGACGAAGGGCGTGATGGCGGCGGTCATCGCGAAGACGCCGATCATCGACAAGCCCTCCACCCGCGTCCCGACGCCGAACGCCGCGACCGCGTGCGGGCCGTAGTCGCTCACCAGCCGCGTGACCGCGCCCGCCGCGACGGGGGTCAGCAGGTTCGTGCCCGCCGCGGGCAGCCCGATGCGGAGGATCGCCTTCCAGGACGCGAGCACCGCGGCGAAGCCGGGCAGCTCGAACGAGAGCATCTTCTCGCGCTTGCCCAGCACGTAGAAGGCCACGATCATCGCGAGCGTGTAGGAGCCGACCGTCGCGTAGGCCGCGCCGCGCAGGCCCATCGCGGGCACGGGGCCCCAGCCGAAGATCAGCAGCGGGTCGAGGCACGCGTTGCCGAGCCCGGCCGCCACCATGACGAAGCTCGGGGTCTTCGTGTCCCCGCTTGCGCGGATGGCGCCGTTGCCCACCATCGGGATCACGAGCAGCCCCACCCCGGCGTACCAGGGGATCATGTACTCGCGGATGAGGGGCAGCGTCTCCGCGTCGGCGCCGAGCAGGCTGAAGAGCGGGTCGACGGTGGCGATCCCGATCGCCGAGACGGTCACCACCAGCAGCACGGCCAGGATCAGCGAGTCGGTGGTCAGCCGCTTCACCCGGTCTTCCTGGCCCTGACCGAGCGCGCGGGCGATGACCGCGGTGGCGCCGATCGAGATGCCGATGGTCATGTTGGTGACCACCATCGCGACGGGGAAGGTGAAGCCCATCGCGGCGAGCTCGTGCGGGCCGAGCTGCCCCACCCAGAAGGTGTCGACGATGTTGAAGAACAGGACGGCGGCGATGCCCACCATCATCGGCAGCGTCAGCCGGACGAGCGTGTTCCCGACCGGGCCTTCGAGGAGCCGGCGCTGCCGGTCGGGGTCCTTCGTCACCGCGGCGTTCTAGAGCGGGCCGGGCCCGGCGTCGACCGCGCTATTGGATGTCCATCAGCTCGACGTCGAACACGAGCATGCCGCGCGGCGCGCCGGGGCGCGGGTTGTCCCCGTAGGCGAGCGCGGCCGGGATCCAGAAGCGCCGGATCTCGCCCGGCACCATCAGCGGCAGCCCCTCGGTCCAGCCCCGGATCACGCGTGAGAGCGGCACGGTCAGACGCTGCCCCCGCTCGACCGAGCTGTCGAACATCTCCCCGTCGGTGGTCCAGCCCGTGTAGTGCACGGTGACGCTGCTCTCTGCGCTGGGGTGGGTCACGCCCGTGCCCGGCTCGAGCACCCGCGAGGCCAGGCCGCTGCCCGTGACCTCCGCGCTCGGCGGAGGCGCGGCCACGTCCTCCGGCGCGCCGGAGACCCGGCGCTCGACGACCTCGAGCAGCTGCACCTCGTAGACCCGGTCCCCGTCCCCGAAGGACGCCTCGCGCGGGATCCAGAGCCGCCAGGTCTGACCGAGCCCCATGTCGATGAGGCTCTCCTGAAGCCCGGGCGGCAGGGCCATCACGAGCCAGGTCGCGAGCTTCCCTTCCGGGTCGCCGCCATCGACGCGCGCCCCCGCCGCGTCCCACGCCCGGTAGCGCACCTTCACCCGCTGGGACCGGTGCACGCCGCCCCGCTCCGTGTCCCCGTCGATCTGCAAGCGCGCCACGCCGAGCGCGGTCCGCGACGCGTGGTGCGGAGCCTCCGCCGGGGGCGCGTCCGCGGCCCGCGCGGCGCTCGGCGCGGGCGCGTCGGGCGGAGCAACGACGCTCGGCGAAGCAGCGCGCCCTCCGCACGCGGCGAGGCAGAAGACGAGGCCGAGGATCGAGAGGGAGCGAAGCATGGGAGCGTGCATGCCAGAGACACGCCCGGGTCACAACGTCGCCCTCGGACGAGAACAGGGCCGGCCGAGCTGCGTGGCTCGGCCGGCCCTGTGTGTCCGTGAAGAGCGCGGCGCGGGTCAGTTGGGCATCGGCGCGGGCTCGTCGGTCGGCGCGGGCTCGACCACATCCTCCGGGTCCTCCGGGTCGTCCGACTCGTCCTCGTCTTCGGCGCCGCTCGCCTGCGACTTGTAGCGGAGGAAGCCGAGCGAGCGCAGGAGGCGGCGGTCCGAGATGGCGACCCGGGCGATGGCGCTCCACTCGAGGTACCAGGTCCACAGCTCCTGCTCGGCCGCCTCGTCCGCCTCGTGGTCTTCGGGCTCCGGCTCCTCGGGCGGCTCGATGCTGCCGACCCTCTCGAGCAGGCTCCGCGCCTCCGCGACGACCTCCTCGGTCAGGCCGCGGCGGGCGAGCAGCTCACGCGCGCTCTCGCCCTCCTCGCCGAGCCCCCCGTCGGCGGCGGCCCGGGGCAGCGCCTCGAGCCGCTCGAGGAAGGTCCCGACCGAGATGACGACCGCGGGCCCCTCCGTCCGCGACAGGTTGCGGAAGACGAGGTCCCGGGCCGCCGGGGCGCGCGCGGTGAGGGTCGCCTCGGCGATGGGGAACCAGCGGTTCTCCCACACGTCGAGCGCGCCCATCAGCGCGGGGTCCAGCGCGCTCGGCTGGCTGTTGAGTCGGCCGGCCGAGAGGTTGCGGAGCAGCGTCCAGCCGCGCTCGAGCTCCTCCTGGTCGAACCCGTGACGCTGCAGCACGCGGCTGACGCGCCTGTTCCGAACGCCCAAGAGAAACCGCAGCACGCGATGGGCCTTGCCTCCGATGGTGAGCTTCGCCATGTCTCTTCTCCAGTTGACGCGCGGGCGCGCGCCGGTGTCGCCGCCGGGCCTCTCCCGACGCGATGCAGCTCCCATCGGGCAACACGTCCGTCGGTTGCGTGTCTCTCGCCCCTTTTTCTCCGGCGAGACGCGTCCCCCAGCCTCCGAGATGCCTCCCCCAGCCTCCGAGACGCGCCCCCCAGCCTCCCCGATGCCCTCCCCCAGCCTCCCCGATGACCTCCCCCAGCCCCGGGGACGCGCCCCCCGGCCCCCGAGACCCGTCCCCCGGCTCCTCGATCCGTTCCCCTGCCTCTCGGGCGCCGAGGGGAGCGGGGGGACCATCGCCGGGAGCCGGGGGACCATCGCCGGGAGCTGGGGGATCATCGCCGGGAGCCGGGGGGACCATTCCCGGGAGCGGGGGGACCATCGCCCGGAGCTGGGGGACCATTCACGGGAGCTGGGGGACCATTGCCGGGAGCGGGGGGACCATCGCCGGGAGCGGGGGAGAGTCTCCGCCGAGCTGGGGGGTGCTCCCCGAGCTGGGGCATTGTGTCACCGAGGTGGCCGGCCTCTCGCCCCAGACGGGGAACCTCTACGCCGAGTTCGGGGACCTCTACGCCGGGCGCCGACCGCCAGGCCGCGCGCTCAGCCGCCTTCGAGGCTGCGCCTTCAGTTCAGCTCGGCGGCTGGAATCAGTGGGGCCTCGGCGCGGCACATGTCGCAATTCTCCTTCGCCACGGACTCCCAGAGCGGACGCACCAGCGCGGTCACCCTGGTGACACCCTCCGGCGGCGGCTGTGAGAGTCGGCTCGCAAACGCGAGGACCTCGGCCGGCGGCGGAGCCAGCTCGACCAACGGGCGGAGTGACTCACCCGTGGTCAGGATGTCCGACACGATCACGCTGGGCGCCCCCTGCACGACCGCGCCCGAGCGCAGCTCCTTCGTCGGGCGGCGTCGTCGATCCAACGCGACGACGACGAGCGAGTTGGTGGTTGTCTCTGCGACGCGCTGGGCGAGGGCGAACGCGGCAGACTCGGCGCACAGAACATTCACACGCGCTTCGCGCAGTTCCGCCCGCTCGACGAGCAGCTCCACGACGTCTTCCAGAAGCTCCGGCTCCCAGCCGATGGCTCGGAAGCGCAAGAAGTACGAGCTGTGCGCTCCGCTCTGCAGACCGAAGTGACCGCGGAGCAGAGCTCCAGACTCGGCTACGAGCCGCAGAACGCGTTTGGCGTCCACCCCCGTCTCCACGCCGAGCAGACGCTCCAACTGCGCCACTTCTCGTATTCGCGTGATCATACGGCCACGTCCAGCGGAGTGAGCCCGGGCTCGGGGCTCGGCCCGATCACGAACTGTCGCCGCGCCAGGCTTCGAAGCTCCTTCATCGGCGGGTCGTCGCTGTCCTGGAGAACGCAGCGCTCATCATCGTAGATGATCGTGAGCACGGCCTCTTGGCGAGCGCGCTCGAGCAGCAGGTTCGCGTCCAGGTCTTTGGACGGTCCCTCCGTGACCTGGCATGAGAAGACGCCCAGCTTCTGGAAGAGCGGAACCACCGCGCCCCAGGAGTTGGGGTCGGAGGTTCGAATGCAGAGGAGCCTGGTCTGCTCTGCTATCTCTGCGAGCGGCGAGGGCAAGACTCCGCTGCCGTAGATCTGCCACAGCATGTTCGAGAGCTCGGAGGGCGGAGGCGGGGGGCCCGAGCGGCGCGCGAGCGATGTTCCCATCTGCTTGAGGACGCGCTCGCCCCGCAGGGTCAGCCGGTGTGGTCGACTTCGACCGTCACCGCCCGGGGGCTGGTGCACCTCCAGCAATCCCACTCCGCGAATGGCGGAGAGAACCCGAGACACGTGCCCGGCGTCCTTCCCGAGCTTCTCCGCCAGCGCCGCGGGGCGGCACACGCCCCCGTCGACGAGCGACAACACTTCTCGCCATTCGGAGCGCTCGGCCACGGCCTCCACGATCTCGCGATCGGTCTCCGTGGCCTCCCGATGGACTTCGCTCGCCGCCAGCACGTCGAGGAGAGCGCGCGCGTACCCATCGGCGTACGGCTCGCGATCCGTCGAGGTCCGCGCGAGCGCGGCGCGGAGCCGACGGAGCTCGTCTCGCGACTCGGCGTGGACGAGCTGCCCTCCCACGAACGTGCCCGCGCGGGCGAGCTCCCGACGCGCCAGCCCGCTTCGCTCCAGGCGCGCGATCAACCGGTCGACGTCGTTCATGTCACTCCCTTGGGGCCACCCATACGGGTCTTGCCGACCTGATCATGGGTGTGGATCAACTATTCGTCAAGTAAACCCCGTTGAATCTCCGGCAAGCGTGAAGACTTCGAGTCCGCTCCCTTTCTCGGGGAAGCTCCGGAGCTCGTAGGGACGAGCTTCCAGCGGCCTGGCGAGGATGGCGGCGGCCGGCTCGGGGTCGGCGTCCGCGGTCCCCCACTGATTGGCGACCAGCACGATCGCCTGGGCGTCGCCACACAAGGCGACGGCCTTGTCTCGGAACAGACCAGTCTTCCGGGAGAGCGCTGGCACCAGCACCATGCGCACCTGGAGCGCTGTGAGCACCCGAACCGTCTCCGGTTCGAGGAGGTCCTTGCAGATGAGGGTGGTGAACGACCAATCGCCGCTCAGATGAAGCGTGATCCGCCGTGGCGCGGCGCGAATCCCTTCGCGGTAGACGGTG
Source organism: Sandaracinaceae bacterium (assembly GCA_040218145.1). Lineage (GTDB taxonomy): Bacteria > Myxococcota_A > Polyangia > Polyangiales > Sandaracinaceae > JAVJQK01. The sequence continues at coordinate 208,324 of JAVJQK010000076.1, forward strand.
CTGGAGTCAGCCTTCAGCCGCATCTCGACCGGGTTGTATTTCCAGTGCTCGACCCGTCCTCCGCCAGCCAGGAAGGTGCTACACACGTTGCGCCGGCCGTCCTTTCCGTCGACGTGCACGCTGCCGCAGACGAGCACGGAGCACGAACGTCGCCTTTCGCGGTACCACTGCTCGACCGCGTCGACCGACTCCCCATCGAGACACAGCTCCGGGAGCACGACGATGCGAGCGCCGGCTTCCTCGGCCTTCTCGAGCAGGCCGAGTGTGAGCGCGCGCTTCGCCTCCGGGTCGCGCGGTCTCACCCCGAAGAAGCTCGGGAGCTGGCCCTCGACACAGTCCCACTCCAAGTCATCGATGCTGCCCGTCACGATCACGGCCAGCCGCGACTCGGGCTCCAGGTCTGCCAGGACGTCGTTGTGGCTCGCGTCGACGACGACCGAGTACCCTCCCATGAGCGGGGGGAGCAGTCGGAGCCGCCGGAGTTCTTCGAGCATGGGCCCGCAGCTCTCCCTGCGACTCACCAGAGGCGCGCGAAGGAGGGCCTTGAGCGGCGGCTGCAGGACGGGGATGGGATCGCCATCTCCAAGAGGCCTCGGCTCACGGTCTCGAAACTGCAACGCGAACTGATGTCCGTGTACGTCGTCGAGTGCTTCGGCGACGGCCCGAGCAGCCAGAGGAAGCGCGAAAGAAGGCGTCTTCGTCTTCCGTTCGATGTCTGCCTCGAGACACTTCAGCAAAGCGATCAGTTCCTGCAACCGGTCCTTCTCGAAGACATCCAGTTGGCTTGCTCGAAAGAAGTCCCGGGCCTGGTCGCGAGCCTCTCCGAGCGCGACGAACGCCGCGTCGTCTTCGAGTCCATGGAGCAGGGCATCGACCCGACTGCGACAGACGCGAAGCAGTATCGCGGCCAAGTCGACGAGCTCGAGCTCGGTGGACTCCGCTAGCTCTTCGTACGGCACCCGCCCCCCTCCATCGATTCGCGGCTGGAGGGTCAATTGATGGACCGCCCAGGACCCGTCGTCAAGAATGGTTGCCCCGGGCCGGTCAGCCGACGTGACACGCCAGCTGAGCCATGGGGGGACGCCAACGGGCGGACGACCGCATCGCTGGGCTCACGACCCGCGTCGCCTTCAGAGCTCGGCCAGGGCGCGGGCGGCGAAGCGCACTACGTCCCACTGGGCGGCGAGGCCGACGTCGGCGAGGTCGGCGTGGCCGAGCAGCGGGGTGCGCAGGACGGCGCCGCGGGCGGGGGGCGGGAGCTCGCGCGCGATCCAGGCGGACTCGGTCGGGGCGACGAGGGGATCGCCCTCGCCGTGCAGCACGAAGACGCGCGCGCGGAGCTGTGAGAGGTGGCCGGCGGGGGAGATCGCGGACAGCTCGTCGCGGTGACGCTCGGTCAGCGCGGCCAGGGCGGCGCGGTCGAGGCCCGTGCCCTGGCGGAGCGCGTCGACGCGGGCGCGGGTGGGGGCGGAGAGGCCCTCGAGGTCGGGCGCGCGGCGGTGCAGGACGTCGGCGAGGGCGGCGCGCGCGGCGTCGGCCTCCGCCGGGTCGAAGTAGTCCTCCGCGTAGGCGTGGGCGAGCACCTGCGCGCCGTAGCGCTCGGCCTCCGCGTCGAAGCGATCGCCCCCCGGGCCCGCGATGGGCTCGCCGCGCCACCACGCCGCGAGGCGGGTGGCGTCGTGGTGCGCGCCGACGGTCCAGACGGTGTGGATAGATGGCTCCTCGGAGGCGGCGATCAGCGCGAGGCCGCCGCCGAAGCTGATGCCGACGACGCCCACGTGAGGCCCGAGGGCGCGGGCCGCGCGCGCGATCTGATCGACCGCGCCGTCGTCGAAGCGCAGCGCGCGCAGGGCCGGGATCTCCGGGGTGGTGACGTCGAAGCCGGCCTCGGCCAGCAGCTCGGCGAAGCGCACGAGCCGCGGCTCGTCGATGCCCTCGGGGTGCGCGCCGTGCACGAGCAAGAGAGGTGGACCGTCGCCGCGGAAGACCCGCGCGCGCAGGCCGGCCACGGTCGCGTCGCTCGACCGGATCTCGGTGGCCCGCGCGTCGGAGAAGCCGAGCAGGAGGCGGGCCGCGCGGACGTGACGACTCGCGGGTCCCCACGCGAGGGCGAGGATCGCAAAAGGGATGGCGATGGCCATCGCGCCGCGACGCGACTTCACGCCCCCATCTTCACACTTCTTCACCGCCCCGCACGTGGTCCCTTCACGACGCATCCACAGGTTCGATCGTGACTGGAGGTCACATGTTCGGATTCATCATCGGTTTTCTGAGCCTCGCGGGGCTCATCATGGTGCTCAAGGGCGGCCGGCGCGGCTGCGGCGGGCGCGGATGGCACGGGGGAAGAGGCGGCTGGCGCGGGCGACGCGGTCACCACGGTCACCACGACCACCACGACCACCACGAGCACGGCGGCAAGAGCTGGGGGCGGCGCGGCATGCTCCGCATGCTCTTCGAGCGGCTCGACACCACGCCCGGTCAGGAGAAGGAGATCGCGGCCGCGGTCGACGAATTCGTCGGCAAGGCGCGCGACCTGCGCGGGGAGTCCCGCACCACGCGCGACGACGTCGCGAAGCTGCTCCGCACCGAGAGCCTCGACGAGAACGTCATGGGCGAGCTCTTCGGGCGGCACGACGAGAAGCTTCGAGACATGCAAAAGCACTTCGCCGACGCGCTCGGCCGCATCCACCAGGCGCTCGACCCCGAGCAGCGCGATCGGCTCGCCGAGCTGATCGAGACGGGGCGCGCCAACGGCTTCGGCGGTCCCTACCGCAGCTGGGTCTGAGAAGAGAGCACGAGAAAGAAAGAGAGAATCATCATGAAGCGCAGACTCCTCATCGGGCTCTTCACCTTCGGCACCCTCTTCGGCTTCGGCTCGGGCTTCTTCTCGATGGCCCGCTGGCACCACCACGCCGAGCACCGACGCGCGGCCTTCGAGCGGCACGTGGCGGACGTGTGCACCGACGCGGCCTACCGGGCGCGGGACCGCGGCCCCAGAGAGGCCCCGCCGCCGCGCTGGGACGACCGGCCGCGGCATGGCGCCTACGACCATGACTACGACTACGACTACGACCACGGCCACGATCGGCGCCATCGCTGGCGCTGAGCCGACGGCACCGCTGACGCGCCCCCGCGCTCGGTCACGAGGGCGGGGGCGTCCCCCTTCGGATAGGATTCGACGATGGCCATTCGCGCGCTGCTGATCGACGACGACGCCCGCCTCGCGGAGCTCCTCGAGGGCTACCTCGGCGGCCACGAGGTGGCGCTCGAGGCGAGCCAGAGCGGCGCGGCGGGGCTCGACGCGCTCTCGCGCGGGACCTACGACGTGGTCTTGCTCGACGTGATGATGCCGGGCCTGGACGGGCTCGAGGTGCTGCGCCGGATCCGGCAGAAGAACACCATCCCGGTGATCATGCTCACCGCGCGCGGCGACGAGGCGGACCGCGTGGTGGGGCTGGAGCTCGGGGCCGACGACTACGTGCCCAAGCCGTTCAGCCCCCGCGAGCTGCTCGCGCGGATCCGGGCCGTGCTCCGGCGCGCCCAGCCGGAGACGACGAGCGAGCGCATCGCGATCGGGGGCGTGGAGGTCGACGTGGGCGCCCGGAGCGCGCGGCTCGAGGGGCAGGACGTGGACCTGACCGGGCTCGAGCTCGACATCCTGGTGGCGCTGATGCGCCGGGCCGGACGCGTGGTGCCCCGGGACGCGCTGCTGAGCGAGGCCGGCCGCGACGACGTGATCGTCGGCGAGCGCACGGTGGACGTGCACATCTCTCACCTCCGAAAGAAGCTCGGCGACGACCCGCGCTCGCCGGCGCGGATCCGCACCGTGCGCGGCGTGGGCTACGTCTTCGTGCGCGACGCATGAGCAAGCACCGGCAGTGCCGGCATGCGCACGGCAAACACGCGCATGGCAATCACGGACGCTGGGGCAAGCGCGGCTGGCGACGGAGCGGGCGGCTGCAGCGGCGCCTGTTCATGTGGTTCGGCGCCACCATCGTCTTCACCGCCATCGTCATCGGGCTGACCTTCCGCCTCCTGTCCCCCACCGAGCGCTTCCAGCGCGACGCGGAGGGCTTTCAGCGCTTCGTCAGCGGGCGCCTCGAGACGGTGTGGGACGACCCCGCGGCGCGCGACGCGTTCATGCGCGACATGCACCACGACCTGCGGCTCGACGCGACCCTCTACGACGCGCGCGACCGCGTGCTGGTGCGCTACGGCGCGCCCTGCGACGAGGCGTGGGGACAGATCCCGCTCACCCGGCGGCGCGGGGGCCAGCTCGGCCGGCTCGAGGTCTGCCGCGAGCCCTTCTCGTGGGGCGGCTGGCGCTTCCCGCTCGTGCTGCTGGTGGGCATGCTCATCCTCTGGGCCGCGGCGGGGATCCTGGCGCGGCGGCTCACGCGCCCGCTCCGGCGCCTGGAGCAGCTCGCGCGGCGGCTCGGCGAGGGCGACCTCAGCGCGCGCGCGAACCTCACCCCCGAGCGGCACGGGGAGCTCGGGGTGCTCGGCGTGACGATGGACGAGATGGCCGAGCGCATCGACAAGCAGCTCGCCGATCAGCGCGAGCTCCTCGCCGCGGTCAGCCACGAGCTGCGCACCCCCCTCGGGCACCTGCGGGTGCTGCTCGAGATGACGCGCAGCGCGCCGACCGAGAAGATGATCGACGACATCGAGGAGGAGGTCATGGAGGTCGACGCGCTCGTGGGGCAGCTGCTCGCGAGCTCGCGCGTCGACTTCGGGAGCCTCCAGGTCAAGAGCGTCGACGCGGTGGAGCTGGCCACGCGCGCCCTCGAGCGCGCGGAGCTGGGCCCGGACGTGCTCGAGGTCGAGGGCGACGCGGCGCTCATGGAGGCCGACCCGACCCTGCTCGCGCGCGCGCTCGCCAACCTGCTCAACAACGCCAAGCAGCACGGCGGCGGGGTCACGACCCTGCGCATCTCGTTCCGCCCCACCGACGTGGTCTTCGCCATCGAGGACCGCGGGCCCGGCTTCTCGGAGGGGGAGCGCGAGCGGGTCTTCGAGGCGTTCTACCGCGGCGAGCACCGCGCGGGGGCGAGCCTGGGCCTGGGGCTCTCGCTGGTGCGCCGCATCGCCGAGGCCCACGGCGGCCGCGCCTGGGTGGAGGCGCTCGATCCCGGCGCGCGGGTGTGCTTCTCGCTCGACGCGGCGCCCGCGAGCGACCCGGCGCGAGACCTCGGAGTTTGACCCGGCGATCGCCGCCCGAAATGATGCGGCGCGATGGGCCTCCTCTCCGGCGACAAGCGCGACCCGAACGCGCGTTTGATCGCGCTGGTGCTCGCGTCGGGGGTGCCCCTGGCCGCGTACCTCGCGACCGCCTCGGCCCACGACTACTGGCTCGACGCGGGGGAGTTCACGGCGCAGGCGGTCTGGCTCGACGTCGCCCACCCGCCCGGGCACCCGCTCGCGGGCCTGCTCGGGCGCCTCTTCGCGCTGCTGCCGCTCGGGCCGATCCCGCTCCGGATCGCGATCGGGCAGGCCTGCTGCACCGCGCTCGCGGCCGGCTTCCTCTTCAGCGCCATCGACACGACGGTGCGGGTGGTCGGCGTGCGGCGCGACCGGCTGGCCCTGCCCCTGGCGCTCGGGGCCACGTGGATGGTCGCGCTCAGCCACGCGTGGTGGTTCCAGGCCGTGCGGCCCGAGGTCTATGGGCTGCAAGCCCTCTTGATGGCCATCGTCATCGAGCGGATCATCGCGCTCGAGGCCGCGTGGCCCACCCTCGACGTGCGCCCGCTCTACGTGGCCGGCCTCGCGCTCGGGCTCGGGCTCGCCAACCACCACCTCGTCGCCTTCCTCACCCTGCCCGCCGTCGCCTCGACCGCGGCGCGGGTCTATCGGGCCCGCGGCGGCAAGGCGCTCCTGCGCGCGGGCGTCGCGACCCTCGTCGGGCTCTCGACCTACGTCTACCTGCCCGTCCGCGCGGCGACGGAGCCGCCGCTGAACCTCGGCGACCCGAGCTCGGCCGGGCGCCTCTTCTGGGTGGTGAGCGCGAAGGTCTACCAGCAGAACAAGCTCGGCGACGCGCCCCAGCCCCTCGACGAGCGCCTGCGCGACGTGCTGCGTGTGGTCGGCGAGAGCTTCGGCGGCGCCGTCGACGACCCGATGAACGTCGCGCTCTGGGCCTTCGGCGTGCTCGGCGTCGCGCTCGTCGGCGCCTACGCGCTGCTGCGCACCGCGGGGGCGCGCCGCATCGCCTTCGTGTGGGTGGCGCTCGTGCTCTTCGTGCTCACCGGCCCCGCGTGGCTCATGTCGGTCAAGAACAACCCCGACGTGCTCGGCTACATGATGGTCGGCCTCGCGGCGCTGATCGCGCTCGGCACGGGGCTGCTCGCGACGGTGCTCGCCCGGGTGGGTCAGCGCCCGGACGGAGCCCCGAAGCTCCCCGCGGTGCTCGTCGCGCTCGTCGCGGCCGGCCTCGGGCTCGCGCACCTGTCGCCGAGCGCGAGCCGCTCGTCGCTGAGCCGCTTCCACGCCACCGACGACTTCGACGAGGAGCGCATCCGTCGCCTCCCGGACGACGCGGTCGTGGTCGCGCACCGGCCCCAGACCATCTTCCGGCACTGGTCGGCGATGGCGGCCGAGCACGCGCGCCCCGACGTGACCCTCGTGCCGATGCCCTTCCTCGGCTACCCGGGGGTGGTCGAGGCGCTCGCGGAGCGCGACCCCGACCTCGCGGAGCTGCTCCGGGGCTATCTCCTGGAGGGCGAGCTGCGCCAGCCGGACCTGCAGAGCCTCGCCGCGCGGCGCCCGCTGCTGGTGGAGTTGGACGTGCGCGTCCCGGTCGAGCTCTACGAGACCATGGTGCCCGCCGGCCTCTACTACGAGGTGGTCGACGCGGGCGCGACGGACACTGACGTGATCGAGGCGGCCGAGCCGCACGCGAAGGTGCTCGCGCGGCTCTACGCGCACCTGGGCGAGCGCGGCGTGGAGGAGACCGAGACCCAGGGCCACCTGCTGTGGATCCACTACATGGACGCGCTCTACTACGCCTCGGTCGGGGCCCGGGAGCCCGCGCGCGACGCCGTCCGACGCGCCCTCGCGGTGCGGCCCGAGATCGCGGAGATGCTGGCGCTCGGCCGGGCGCTCGCGGATCCCGAGGCCGAGGGGCCGGTCGACGTCACGCCCTTCATCGTCGGCGCGCGCTGACTCTGGCATCATGGGCGCATGACGCGTTGGCTGATGTGCATCGCGATGCTCGGCGTCGCGGCGGGCTGCGACTGCGCCGGCGACCCGTCGGGCGCGTGCGACGTCGACGGGGACTGCGAGGCGAGCCAGGTCTGCGTGGACGGGCGCTGCGAGGCCCGCGCCGACGCGAGCCTCGGCGGGGACGCGGACGTCCCGAGGGACACCGGACCCGGCCGCGACACGGGGGCGGGCGGAGACACGGGCGTCGACCCGGAGGACGCGAGCTGCGGCGGCGAGGCGGTCGCGTTCGACTATCGCCCGCCAAACGTGTTGCTCATCTTCGACCGCTCCTGCTCGATGCGGCGCGTGCTCGACGGCTCCGACTTCGGCGCCGGCCCCGAGGACCCGGCCACGCGCTGGAACGTGGCCCGCGAGGCGGTGCTCGGCCTGCTCGGCCGCTTCCCCACGCGCGTGTTTTGGGGCCTGATGGCCTTCCCCGACCCCCGCGAGGGCTGCGGCATGCCCGTCGACGCCGAGGTCCCGCCCGGCCCGGGCGCCGCCGCCGCGATCGACGCGGAGCTGCGCACGGACGCCATCCAGCCCTTCGGCCTCTGCGGCCCCGACAACACCGACACGACGACCCAGCCGCGGCAGACCCCGACCGCCGACGCGCTCACCAGCGCGATGGGGCTCGCGGAGCTGATGGACCCGATGCGAGAGAGCTTCGCGCTGGTGGTCACCGACGGCGGCGTCAGCTGCGGCGTGAGCGACTCCGAGCTGTCGACCCTGACCGAGTCGCTGCGCATGGCCGGCATCCCCACCGCGGTGATCGGCTTCGCGACCGGCAGCGCCGAGAGCTCCCTCGAGGCCATCGCCTCCGCCGGCGGCCTGCCCAACCCGGCCGGCCCGCCGAGCTACTACGTCGCGGAGAGCCGCGCCGACCTCGACACCGTCTTCGACGAGATAGCGTCGCGCGTCGTCAGCTGCGACCTCGCGCTCAGCTCGACCCCGCCCGATCCCGACGCGCTCTTCGTCAACGTCAACGACATGCCGCTCGCGAACGACGCCACCGACGGCTGGAGCTACGACGCGGCGAGCAACACGCTGACCCTCAACGGCGCCTCCTGCGACCAGCTCCGCCGGGGCGACATCCGCCGCATCAGCATCAGCTTCGGCTGCGCACCCACCCCCTGCGAGCCCCAGCCCGAGGTCTGCAACGGCCTGGACGAGGACTGCGACGACATCGTCGACGAGATGTGTCTCCTGTAGCGCTCGCGCGAGCCGAGCCTCGTCGGGTATCGTCGGTCGATGAACAGAAGGATGCTCTACGCCGCGATGACGCTCCTCGTCGGCGCCTGTGATGGGAGCGCGGCGACGGACGCGGGCGCGGACGGACTCGACGCGAGCGAGAGGCGCGACGCACGGCCCTCCGAAGACGCGCGGACCCCGGAGGACGCCAACGTGGCAGGCGACGCGCGCGTGCCCGACGACGGCGGCGCGGCGGCCGGCCACTACTTCCCGCCCGGCGCGTTCTTCCTCGAGGACGTCTACGACGCGCCCGCGGCCGAGGACTCCGACGCGATGATCGGCGCGCTCGCGGCGGCCGGCGGCTGGGGCAACGGCCGCTTCCAGATCGACTTCTCCCTCGAGGTGCTCGAGGCCGACGCCGCCACCGAGAAGCGCGTCTTCGAGCCGAGCGGCGCGTTCTACGATCCGGACTGCGACCACGTGCCGATGCCCGTGCCGATGGGCGGCAACCTCGAGGGCGAGAGCGGCTACGCGTGCGAGGGCGACGGCGACTGTCACCTCATCGTCTTCGCGCCCCTCGAGCGGCGGCTCTACGAGATGTGGCGCGCGGACATTCGCGGCGAGACCTTCAGCGGCGGCTGCCTCGCGGTCTGGGACACGAGCCGCGTCTACCCCGAGACCGGCCGGGGCGAGCAGTGCACGAGCGCCGACGCGGCGGGCTTCCCCATCGCGCCGCTCCTCTTCACCGCCGACGAGGTCGCGGCGGGCGAGATCGCCCACGCCATCCGCTTCATCCTCCCGAACGATCGCGTGCGCGCGTCGCGCTACGTGCGCCCCGCCACCCACGGCACCCGCACCACCGGGGGCCCGGACGCGCCGCCCTACGGCGTGCACTTCCGGTTGCGCCGCGACTTCCCGCTCGACGCCCTGCCCAACGAGGGCGCGCGCACCGTGGCCCGGGCGCTCCAGCAATACGGCATGTACCACGCGGACGGGGGGCGGATCGCGCTGACCGCCCAGTCCGATCGCCGCAGCACCGCGAGCTGGGACGGCCTGCTCGGCCCCCACGACCTGAGCATGCTGCAGGTCGAGGACTTCGAGGTGATCCACCACTCGGATCCGATCGAGGTCACCTTCGATTGCACTCGTACTCCGCTCACGGAGTAGACCCTCAGTCCGCGGGCGCTTGCCCGACTGGTAGAGGGGCGCATCCTCTCCGCGTGTGGCTCCGCGGCGTCGACGAGTCGAAGGAGCCTCCGCCGGCGCCCGTCCGCGTGGAGGAAGAGGCGCGCGTCGCCCGGGGCCCGAAGATCCGCTGCCGCACCTGCCGCAGCGTGGTCACCGACGCCGCGGCTCGGGTCGAGGCGCACGGCGCGCACACCCACCGCCGCGTGAACCCGAGCGGCGTGGACTTCCACGTCGGCTGCTTCGAGCCCGCGCCCGGCTGCATCACCGAAGGCGCGCCGACCCTCTACTGGACCTGGTTCCCCGGCTGCGCCTGGCAGCTCGCCCTCTGCCGCGCCTGCCACTCCCACCTCGGCTGGCGCTTCACCGGCGAGCAGACCTTCTGGGGCCTCATCCTCGATCGACTGGTCGAACAGGCGAATGAGGGCGATTGACCGACGCGGCGGCTCGGCGCGCGGCCGTGCTAGCGTCCGGGCCCATTCAGCTCGGAGGTGAGGCGTGACGGAACCCGTGATCCATCTCGAAGGCAAGGTCGCCATCGTGACCGGCGCGAGCCGCGGCATCGGCGCGGAGATCGCGCGCACCTTCGCCCGCGCGGGCGCCAAGGTCGTGCTCGCGAGCCGCAAGATCGAGGGCCTCGAGGCGGTGGCGAAGGAGATCGCGGACGCGGGCGGCGACGCCCACCCGATCGCCGCGCACATGGGCAAAGAGGACGCCGTGCGCGGCCTCGTGGAGGACGCGATCGCCAAGTACGGCAAGGTCGACGTGCTGGTGAACAACGCGGCCACCAACCCCTACTTCGGCCCGATGATGAACATCGACTGGGGCGCGTGGGACAAGACCTTCGAGGTCAACGTCAAGGGCTACTGGATGGCGATCCGCGAGGTCACCCGCCACCTCCAGGAGCGCGACGGCCGCGGCGCCGTCGTCAACATCGCCTCCGTGGCCGGGTTCATGTCCATGCCCCTCCAGGCTTGCTACGGCATGACCAAGGCGGCGGTGATCTCGATGACGAAGTCGCTGAGCATCGAGCTCGCCCCGCACGTGCGCCTCAACGCGATCGCGCCCGGCCTCATCGAGACCAAGTTCGCCAGCGCGCTGACCCAGAACGAAGAGATCCTGAAGACCGTGCTCGACCGCACCAGCCTCAAGCGCGTCGGTCAGCCCGAGGACGTCGCGAGCGCCGCGCTCCTGCTCGCGAGCGACCAGGGCGGCTACTTCAACGGCACCCTCCTGACCGTCGACGGCGGCTGGTCGATCGGCTGATCGTTCAGAGCGCGTCGAGGAAGCGGAGCAACGCCTCCCGCTCTGCCACCGGGAGGGCGGCGAAGGCCTCCGCGGAGCGCGCCGCCTCTCCCGCGTGTCTGCGGACCGCAGCCTCCACCGTCGACGCGCGACCGTCGTGCATGTAGGGCGCGCTCGAGGCGAGGCCCCAGAGAGGCGCGGTGCGGAGCTGCCGACCGGACGCGTTGCCGGCCGGCACGCCGACGTCGCCACCCACGTCGTGGAGGAGGAGGTCGCTGTAGAGCGCGACCGGGGTCCCATCCTCGAGCGCGAAGATGACGTGGCAGCTCGCGCAGCCGATCTCGCCGAAGACGCGCTCCCCCTCGGCGTCGACGCTTCGGCTGGGAGGCGATGCGAGGGAGCGCACGAAGAAGACCAGGCTCGCGACCTCGACGTCGCTCATCTCGGGGTCGGACACCTCGTCCGCGTCCGACTCGAGCCCGAGCGTGACGCCCAGATCTCCGGCGAGCGCGTCGACGACCGCGTCCTCGATCGAGGCGAGGTGCGCGCGGTGCCCGAAGCGGCCCAGGCGACCGTCGTCGAGCCGATGGGCCACGCCGCGGACGCCATCGCCGTCGAGATCGTCGGGGTCCTCGCGCGCCGCGATCGCGGCCTCGGGCACGCGCTCGATCAGGCCGGCCCCGAAGAGCGGAGGCGCGCTTCGCAGCTCGAACACGTCCGCGTCGGGATGGGGCTCGGGGAGCTGCCAGCCCACCGGCTCCGGGTTGCGGTGTCGATGGAGCCGGGGCCCGGCGCGGGGGGCGCGCACCGAGCCGTCACCCTGTCGGATCCCTTGCCGGAGCGCGCTGACCCCGAGCGACCCGGCGCCACCGAGCACGGGCGAGGCGTGGCACGCGCGGCAAGAGTCGGCGTTGAAGAGCGGACCCAGGCCCTCGCGAGGCGAGAGGTCGCGATCGAAGAGCGCGCGACCGGCGACGAAGCGCTCGAGGTCGGGCGCGGAGAGGGGCACGGGCGCGCCCAGGCCGCTCGGAATCGGCGCCCCCTCTGGCAGGGAGCCCGGACGCGCGCGCCCCCCGAGGGACTCGAGGAACGCGATGAGCGCGCCCCGCTCTCCGTCGGCGAGGGCTTCGTAGCGCTCCTTCGCCGCGCGGGCCTCTCCGCCGTGCCAGCGGATCGCCTCGTCCAGGGTGTCGGCTCGCCCGTCGTGGAGGTGCGGCCCCGCCGCGGCCACACCCCAGAGCGGCTGCGTGCGGAACTCCGCGCCGGACGCGACGCCGGTCCGATAGTCCTCCGCCAGCCCGGGGCCCATGTCGTGCAAGAGCAGGTCGCTGTAGAGCGGCACGGGGCCCAGGCGGCCCGTCAGCGCGGGCACGTGGCAGCTCGCGCAGCCGATCGCCTCGAAGACCTGCGCTCCCGTGTCCGCCCGCGTCGAGCGAGGCTCTGGCTCGGGGGCCGCCAGGAGCATGACGAAGGACACGAGGTCGAAGAGCGCTTCGGCTCCCAGCTCCGGGTCGGGGACGGCGTCGACGTCGCCGAGGCTGCCTGCCGATCCCCAGCCGACGAACGCGCTCTCCTCGAAGCTCGGCAGCGCCATGCGCTGGGGCGTCGAGAGTGGCTGGCTCGTCAGCCCGAGCAGCGAGAACGCAGAGACCCGAACGAAGTCCTCCAGCGCGCCCACCTGGGCCTTGCGCCCATATCGTGCGAGCCGCCCGTGCTCGAAGCCTGCCCGCCCGGAGATGCCGTCGCCGTCTTCGTCGCCGGGGTCCACGCGCTCGAGGATCACCTCGTCGGGGAGGGTGGCGAGCAGGCCCACTCCGTACAACGGCGAGGGGTTCCGGCGCCCGAACGCGGCGGGTGTCGCCGGCCGCCGCGAGAGTCCGTGGCGCAGATCGAATGCGACGGCGGCGTCGCCGAACGATGAGAACAGGGGCTCGCCATCGCGGACGATCTGCGCGAGCACCACGTCCCGGTAGCGCGCCGCCGATCCCCCGACGGTCGGCCGCGCGTGGCAGTCCATGCAGCGGCTCGCGTCGAACGACGGGCCCAGGCCGTCCTCGGGCGACCACGATCGGGTCGCGAGCGCACGCCCACGCTCGAACGCCGCGCGCTCCTCCTCCGTGATCCCGGCCAACGGCTCACCGAAGGGCCCGGTCAGCACCGGCCCCGGTCCGGCGTCGTCGGGCCCGGCGTCCGTGGAGACGGCCTCCGACCCGCAGGCCACGAGCCCGAGGGCGAGGAGGAGGCTCGGGTACGGCTTCACCCTGCCAGTCTACTCGCCCGACGTGTCAGAACGAAGTGCGGAGCATACGTCGCTTCGAGGATCAAATGAACGTGCGGAGGGCGGGGGGCAGGTGTCCCACGCAGTTGAAGCGGAAGAGGCCGCGCGCGTTCAGCTCGGAGACCGAGGCGTTCTGGACCGAGAACATCAGGTCGACGCCGTGCGTGTCGCCGAGGCCGAGCGCGCCCGCGACCGCCGCGCCGACCGTGCCGCCCGAGGTGATCGCGACCGCCCAGCCGTCGTCCCCCGGGTGCAGGCCGGCCACGCACTGCTCGACGCGTCCGCGGAAGAGGCGGTAGGACTCGACCTCGGGGTGGTCCAGCTCGCCGTGGGACCAGTGACGCATCACGCGGCGGAAGAGCGGCAGGAAGCTCTGAATGCCGCCCTTCAGGTCGCGCGCGTCGCGGGCGAGGGAGCCGAGATCGTCTTCGCGGTCGACCAGATCGTCGAAGAGCAGGCGCGTGAGCACCACCCCCTGGTGCTCGTCGAGCGCGTCGTCGACCTCGACCTCGATCGCCTCGCCGAAGGTCTCCAGGAACGCCTCGGTGGTCTCGCGGTGGCGGCGGCGGGGCCCTCGCACGAGGCGCGAGACGACGCGCCCTTCGTTGCGCCACGCGAGGCCGAGGGCGCGCGCCTGCTCGAAGCCCTTGTCCGAGAGCTGGTCGTAGTCGTCCCGGTGCGCGGAGGCCTGGCCGTGCCGGACGAGCGCGATCCTCACGGCGCCGCCTCGGCTTCGACCTGCGCCGCGTCCTGGGTCTGCCGGTAGTAGGCGCTCCCGGCCACGAGCAAGCCCGCGATCACGCCGACGAGCGCCGCGATGACGAGGGTGCGCTTGGACATGCGGGGCGGGGCTCCGATCGCCGCCAGATCGTCTTCGTCCTCGTCACTCATGGCAGTCGAGACGTAACACGCGGGCGAGACGAGGGTCAGCCGATCAGGGCCCGGTGGGCACGCGACGGCGCGCGTTGTCTTCCACCTGCATCAGCGTGCGGCGCACGTCCTCCGGCACGCTCCGCGCGAGCACGATGCGGTACGCGCCGCCCTCGTGCGCCATCACCACGCGCACCTCGTCGCGGGGGTAGACGTAGGCCCAGTCCCCGGCGAGCTCGTAGCGGAGATCGTCCTTCGCGGCCGCGAGCATGCCCAGCACGTAGCCCGCCATGCCTTCGCCTCCGGGCTGGTCGAAGTCGGTGAAGCAGGCGCGCCAGGTCTCGCGGTCCTGGAGCGTGAAGCCGCCGCCCTCGGCCATGCGCGCGCGGATCGTCTCCTGCGACACCTCCTCCAGCCCGTAGGCGCCGAGCAGGGTCTGCACCGTGTGCTCGGGGGTCGAGAAGCGCACGTCGGTGCGCGTCACCGCCTCGGCGCAGCCGAAGAGCGACAACAGGGGGAGGAGGAGGGCCAGGCGACGCACCCGGTTGCCTTAGCATCCAGCCCCAGCGCCGTCTCATTCCCTGTCAGCCCTGGGCTCCGAGCGTCCGCGGTCATGGGCTGCGCGCGTGGGTGGGTGTGTCCATGTAGTCGGGGACTGGGGGGTCACTCATTGCGCTTCGTCGTCTGTTGCGACATCCGTCGCGCGCCGGAAGACGTCTTCGCGTATCTCGAGCGCATCGACGAACAACCGCGCACGCGCTTCTCCCTGGTGCCGCCGCCCATGGGAGGAGGCGGCGCCCCGCCGCGGGCGGTGGGCACGAAGCACCGCGAGCTGGTGCAGCTGCTGCCCGCGGTGCGGACCGAGGTCTGGGCCGAGCTGCTCCACCGGGAGCCGCCGCACGCCCTGCGCTATCGATGGGAGGGCGGCTACGTCAACGGGGAGCTGGACTACCGCATCACCCCCACGCGACACGGCAGCCGCCTCGAGCACGTCATGAGCCTCTCGCTCGAGGGCACCCTCGGCGTGCTGGGGGCGCTGATCCGCCAGACCCTCTATCGCTCGATCGTCGCGCGCCTCGCGGGGATCAAGGGTGAGCTCGAGGGACGGCAGCGCTTTGACACAGGTCAGCACAGCGGACCCTCGAACTCGTTGTGAAACCCGACGATTAGCACGAATGCCAATCCGTGCCGCGACTGTGCCATGCGAGGTTGACCGCGGGGCTCGGGTGCTTAGGTTGAGCCCCAACCGGAGACGACTTCCATGCGACTCGACCGACTCACCAGCAAGACCCGTGAGGGCCTCGTCGCCGCCGAACAGAAGGCGGCCGCGGCCGGCAACGCGGAGCTCCAGCCGGAGCATTTCCTCTTCACGCTGCTGACCCAGCCCGAGGGCGTGGCGGCGGCGATCGTGCAGAAGACGGGCGCCGATCCGAAGGCGCTCGCCGGCCAGCTCGAGCAACGCCTCGCCGCGATGCCGAAGGTGAAGGGCGGCGCGGAGCCGACCATCAGCCGCCGCCTGCGCGCGCTCCTGACCGACGCGTGGAGCGAGACCGAGCGCATGAAGGACGAGTACACCTCGGCCGAGCACGTGCTCCTCGCGCTCGCGAAGGGCAAGGACGAGCTGAAGAAGCTCCTGCCCGACGAGGCGGCGATCGCGTCCGCGATGCAGCAGGTCCGGGGCTCGCAGCGCATCACCGACCCCGAGCCCGAGGGCAAGTACCAGGCGCTCGAGAAGTACACGCGCGACCTGACCGCCGACGCCCGCGACGGCAAGATCGACCCCGTCATCGGCCGCGACGAGGAGATCCGGCGCGTGATGCAGGTGCTCAGCCGCCGCACCAAGAACAACCCCGTGCTGATCGGCGAGCCCGGCGTGGGCAAGACCGCGATCGTCGAGGGCATCGCCCAGCGCATCGCGAGCGGGGACGTGCCCGAGTCGCTCAAGGACAAGAAGCTGCTCAGCCTCGACCTCGGCGCGATGGTCGCGGGCAGCAAGTTCCGCGGTGAGTTCGAGGACCGGCTCAAGGCGGTGCTCAAGGAGATCGAGGACGCGGCCGGCGCGGTGATCCTCTTCATCGACGAGCTGCACACCCTGGTCGGCGCGGGCGCGGCCGAGGGCTCGATGGACGCGTCGAACATGCTCAAGCCGGCGCTGGCCCGCGGCGAGCTGCGCTGCATCGGCGCGACCACGCTCGACGAGTACCGCAAGCACATCGAGAAGGACGCGGCCCTCGCGCGGCGCTTCCAGCCGGCCTTCGTGGGGCAGCCCACCGTGCAGGACACCATCGCGATCCTGCGCGGGCTCAAGGAGCGCTACGAGGTGCACCACGGCATCCGCATCCAGGACAGCGCGATCGTCGCCGCCTCGACGCTGAGCGACCGCTACATCACCGACCGCTTCCTCCCCGACAAGGCGATCGACCTCGTCGACGAGGCGGCGAGCAAGCTGAAGATGGAGATCGAGTCGCTCCCGGTCGAGATCGACCGGATCGAGCGCAAGGTCACCCAGCTCGAGATCGAGAAGCAGGCGCTGAAGCGCGAGCCCGATCCCGCGAGCGCCAAGCGGCTCGCGGAGGTCGACGTGGAGCTGGCGGATCTCAACGAGCAGAACGCGCAGATGCGCGCCGGCTGGCTGCGCGAGAAGGAGCTCATCGAGGTCATCCGCGCGAAGAAGAAGCAGGTCGAGGACCTGAAGCTCGACCTCGAGCGCGCGCAGCGCACCGCCGACTACGAGGCCGCGAGCCGGCTGCAGTACGGCGAGATCCCGGCCGCGGAGAAGGCGGTCGAGGACGCGCAGAAGAGCATCGACGCGCTCCAGGGCGAGGGCGGCTCCTTCCTCAAGGAGGAGGTCACCGACGAGGACATCGCGGCGGTGGTGAGCAAGTGGACGGGCGTCCCGGTCCGCAAGATGCTCGAGTCCGAGCGGGCCAAGCTGCTCCGCATGGAGGACGCGCTCGAGAAGCGCGTGGTCGGCCAGCACGACGCGGTGGTCGCGGTGAGCAACGCCGTGCGCCGCAGCCGCGCCGGGCTCGGCGACGAGGCCCGCCCCATCGGCAGCTTCCTCTTCCTCGGCCCGACCGGCGTGGGCAAGACCGAGCTCGCGCGGGCCCTCGCGGAGTTCTTGTTCGACGACGAGCGCGCGATGATCCGGCTCGACATGAGCGAGTACATGGAGAAGCACGCCGTGTCTCGCCTCATCGGCGCCCCGCCCGGCTACGTCGGCTACGAGGAGGGCGGCCAGCTCACCGAGCCCGTCCGGCGCCGGCCCTACAGCGTCGTCCTCTTCGACGAGGTCGAGAAGGCGCACCCCGACGTCTGGAACACGCTGCTGCAGGTCCTCGACGACGGCCGGCTCACCGACGGCCAGGGCCGCACGGTCGACTTCAAGAACACCGTCATCATCCTCACGAGCAACGTCGGCAGCCATCACATCATGCAGATCGACGACGAGGAGCAGATGCGCGCCTCGGTGATGGAGGATCTCCGGCAGCACTTCCGCCCCGAGTTCCTCAACCGCCTCGACGAGAGCGTGGTCTTCCACCGCCTCGGTCGCGAGCACCTGCGCGGCATCGTCGACATCCAGATGCGCCGCTTCATCAAGCGCCTGGAGCTGCGGGAGATCACCCTCGAGATGACGGACGAGGCCAAGGACTTCCTCGCGGAGATCGGCTACGACCCGAGCTTCGGCGCCCGCCCGCTCAAGCGCGCCATCCAGCGCCACCTCGAGAACCAGGTCGCCGAGGCCATCCTCGCGGGACGCTTCGAGGCGGGGGACACCCTCCGCGTCGACCGCGCCCTCGCGGGCGAGCTGACGGTCCGGAAGGTCACCGGAGACGGCGCCGGGGCCGAAGCCCGCGCCTGATCTCCTTCCCTCTACCCCGTCGCGCGAGGGGAGGAGTCGGCGAGCAGCGCGGCGCGGAGGCGGCGCAGGACGTCGTCGCGAGCGCGCTCGAGGACGGAGCCACGCTGGAGGGTGAGGGCGCGGCGGTAGAAGTAGGCGGCCTCGTCGAAGTCGCCGAGCAGGCCGTAGCAGTCCCCGAGCTCCACGAAGAGCACGACGCTGCGAAGGGAGTCCGTGGTCGACGCGTGCAGGGCCTGCTTGAAGGTCTCGATCGCGGGCTGGATCTCGCCGAGCTGCCGCTGGAGCTGGCCGCCGCGGTGGAGCGCGTGGCCGGCCACGTCCGCGCTGCGGGCCGCGCGGCGGTAGGCCTCGATGGCCGCCGTCACTTCGCCGCGGCGCTCGAGCTCGCGCGCCTCGTCGAGGGCGGTCTCGGCCAGGCGCGGACAAGCGATGGTCTCGGACCAGGCGACGCGCTCGCGCTCCCTCGCGCTCAGGCGGGCGGCGCTCGCTGGCCGCTGACGACGGGTCCGGTCCACGCCCCTCGAAGTTTGCACGGGGCGTGCCTCACCCGATCACCGGCGCCGCGGGGGGGATCGACCGTCGGCTGGAACACGCGGCGCGCCGCAGACCGCGGATGCGGAACCCCAGCGGTGACGGCCTGGCTGAACGATGGCGTCCCGAGTGGCAACGCTAGAGAGGGCGCCGCGGAGGCGACGCCCCCAGCCAACCCCCACCATCGACGCTCCACCCGGGAGTGACCCCATGCGTCCGTTCTTCTCGTTCTCGCTCGGCCTGCTCGCCTGCAGCCTCGTCGCGCTCCCCGCCCTGGCCAACCCGCCCGCTCCCGCCGTGCGCGAGGCGGACGTCGCGGTGCACGACGCGACCCTCGCCGGCCGCCGGCTGCTCCACGTGCTCGACCAGACCCGCCGCTCCGGCGATCCGACGCGGGTGCGCTGCGTCGACGTGCGGCTGGCCCAGGTCAACAGCTTCCAGCGCATGCTCGGCGAGCGCCGCGCGCGGCTCCTGTCGGCGATGGAGCGCGGCGACGCGGAGGGCACGCGGCACGAGCGCTTCGTGATCCGCACCATGCACCGCCAGCTCCGGGCGCTCGAGCGAGCCGGTCGGGCGTGCGTGATGCCCGAGGTCGAGACCGACGGACGCACGGTCGTGGAGGTGATCATCGGGCCCGAGGTGCCGGACGAGGACCCCTCCGTCCTGAGCGAAGAAGAGCGGCGTCGGCGATGATCCACCCGTCGCTTGCACCCGCGGAAGAGCCGTGCCACCTTCCGCGGCCCCAAAGGATAGCGTGACCATGAGCAACGGTTCTTCTTCGAACACTCCCCCTCCCTCCTCCCCTTCGCAGCAGGCGCCCGACGCGGTGCAGGTGAAGCCCGTCGAGGTCGTCGTCGGTGAGAAGGGCGTCGAGCGCGCCATCAAGCACCTCAAGCGCAAGATGGCGTCCGAGGGCATCCTTCGCGAGCTCAAGCGTCGCCGGCACTACATGAAGCCGTCGGTGCGCAAGCGTAAGAAGGAGTCCGAGGCGGCGCGCCGTCGTCGGAAGCGCGAGAAGCAGCTCCTCACCGGCGGCTGAGCCGTTCGGCTCGCCCCCTAACGACCCTGCGAGGCCCAGGCTTGGCGGGGTCTTCGTGTTCCGTCCATGGGCACACGGGGATACCGCCGCGATGGGCCTCGCCCTCGCGCTGATCCTCGCGGCCGGCACCGGCCCCTGACGAAGATCCCGCGGCCGCGGTGGGCGACGGCCCCGACGAACACCCCGCCACCGCGGTGACCGACGAGCAGGTCGCTCAGCCCGCGGATCCCGAGCTCGATCCCCGTCTGGAGCCGCCCTCCTGCGAGCCCGGGACGGCGTCGAGCCCCTGGAGCTACGGCGTCGCGGCAACTTCCTCAACGCGGTGATCGCCTCGTACAGCTCGCGCTTCGGCCGCCCGATCTCACAACTCGTGCCCTGCAGCTCACAGATCGCGCCAACGACCTGCGAGGGCGACGGCCAGCGTCAGCCTGTGACGCGACCGTCCTGTAGGCGAGAGGTGACATGTTTCTGCGAGCCCAACCTGCCCACGCGCGCTCTTCTCAGCGCTCCACCCGCCGCGCGGCCGCGGGACTCCTCCTGCTCGGCGCGACGCTCGCGTCGTGTGGATCCGACGCTTCGGTTCAGGACGGAGGCGCCGTCGACGGTTCGATCCGCGATGGCGCCCCGCGCGACGGAGCGCCGCCGAACACCAGCGACCCGAGCTGCGGGGACGGGGTGCGCGTACCGCCCGAGCTCTGCGATCCCGGGGTCGCGGAGCCGAACGCGGGCGCGTGCCCCACTCACTGTGATGACGGCATCGCGTGCACGCGCGACGAGCTCGTCGGTTCGGCTTGCGCCGCGCGCTGCGAGTTCACCCCCATCGACGCCTGCATGGGCGGGGACGGCTGCTGCCCCTCGGGCTGTGATGAGACCACCGACTCCGACTGCTCGCCCACCTGCGGCGACGGCGTCGTCGACCCCCCCGAGACCTGCGACACGGCGCTGCCCGCCGGACACCCCGACGCGTGCCCCACCGCATGCGACGACAGCGTCGCGTGCACCATGAACACCCTCGTCGGCTCCGGCTGCTCCGCCGCATGCAGCTTCACCGACATCTCCACATGCCGCGACGGCGACGGCTGCTGCCCCTCCGCCTGCGACGCCACCACCGACTCCGACTGCTCGCCCACCTGCGGCAACGGCGTCGTAGAGCCCCCCGAGACCTGCGATACCACCATCCCAACCGGCGAACCCGGCGCCTGCCCCGCTTCGTGCGACGACGCCGTCGCGTGCACCCAGGACGCCCTCGTCGGCTCCGGCTGCTCCGCCGCATGCAGCTTCACCCCGATCAGCGCGTGCCGAGACGGCGACGGCTGCTGCCCCTCCGGTTGCAGCAGCGTGTTCGACGACGACTGCGTCTGCGTGCCGGACACCTGCGCTGCGGACCAGCTGTGCGGGACGATGCCGGACGGCTGCGGGACGACCCTCACCTGCGGGCCGACGTGCGGCGAGTGGGATCCGGTCGCGAGCCTGCCGGACGTGGTCACCTTCGCGGGCGCCCACGCGGGCCCCGGTCGAGCCGTGCTGTTCGGAGACGACTCCGTCACCAACGCTGCGGAGACGTGGGAGTACGACGCGGCCACCGACGCGTGGTCCCAGTACGCGCCGACGCCCCAGCCGGATCCCGGGAGCACAACGCCGCAGATGGCCTACGCCGGCGGCGGGATCGCGGTGCTGCACGACCGCCACGCGGGGACCTGGGAGTACGACACCGCCACCCACACGTGGACCGAGTATCCGATGGCCGGGGGACCGTCGCGGGCACGCCACGCGCTGAGCTACGCCGGCCCGGGCCGCGTGCTCCTGTTCGGCGGGCTGCTGGCGAGCAGCGGCGGGGGCGTCGCCGATGGCACGTACCTCTACTCTACGACGACACACACCTGGACGCTCCTCTCCACCCCCGGCGTCCACCCGAGCGCCCGGTCCCGTCATCGCATGGCGTGGCTCGGTGGGGGGCGCGTGATCCTCGCAGGGGGGGACGTCGCCGACGCGTGGGTGTTCGACACGGCCACCGCCTCGTGGAGCACGATCACCACGCCCCCGACGACCCTCGAGGACTCCATGATGGCGCACCTCACGATGGACCGGGTCCTGTTGTATGGCGGTCACAACGGGATGACGCCGGGGAGGAGCCGACGCTTCTACGAGTACGACGGCGGCACCGACACCTGGATCGACCGCACGGGCACCCCCGTCGATCCTTCGAGCCTCTCGGACGCCGCGATGGCGCACCTGGGACCGGGGCGCGTGCTGATGCAGGGAGGCCTCCACTGGACCGGAGCCACCTTCCGGTGGCGCGAGCGCGCGTTCGTCTTCTACGACGGAGCCGGGACGGCCACGAGCACCGACTTCGGACCGTGAAACGGCCGGAGCGGGGGCCCTCGGGCTCGGTTGCGGCCTCGTGCAGGGGATGGAACGCTCCGCCCCGTGAGCGGACGAAGCCTGCCCTTCTTCCTCCGCGCCCTCGAGCACTCGGGGGTCTCCCTCGAGGAGCTCGCACGGGCGGCCGACCTGTCCGTCGCCGAGCTGAGCGTCTCGCACGCTATCGAGTACGACACAGGGATGCGCCTCTGGCGCGCCGCGGAGTCCGTCAGCGGCGACCCGTACGTGGGGCTTCACCTCGGCGCCGGGATCCGTCTCGATCAGGTCGGTCCCCTGGGACCGGTGATGGGACACGCGCGCGATCTTCGATGTGGACTCGAGGCGCTCGCGGCGGTGTTCTCGTTGGTCGTCGATGGCTCCACGCTGTCGCTCGAGGGCCGGTCGCTGCGCTATCGGAGCCCACGGGTCGATGGACCGGCCCTCCGGCACGGCGTCGACGCCATCCTCGCCGCCATCGTCGCGATGGCCCGCGAGTGCACCGGGCGCCCGCTCAGCCTCGAGGCGGTCGCGTTCGAGGTGGAGCCGCCTCCGCGGGCGGGACCGTACGAGCGGTTCTTCGGCGTCAGGCCGCGCTGGCGCCAGCCGGTCTCCTCCTTGGTGTTCGACGAGCGGTCCCTCGCGCTCCCGATGCGGAGCGCCGACCCCCGGTTCTCGCAGCTGGTGGTGGAGAACGCCGGGGCGCTGCTGTCCGGACCCGCGGCCCCGCCCTGGGTGCGCGACGTGGAGGGTGCGCTCGCCGGATGCCTCCGCGATGGGCTCCACCCCACCATCGAGAGCGTCGCCGAGCGCCTCGGGACGAGCCGCCGCAGCCTCCAGCGGCGCTTGCGCCGGGCCGACACATCGTTCCGCGAGGTGCGGGCGCGAGCGCTCCGAGAGATCGCCACGCGCTGGCTTCGGGAGGGCTCGCTGGGCGTCGACGAGATCGCCGAGCGGCTCGGCTACGCGAGCCGCGCCGCGTTCGAGCGGGCGTTCCGGCGGTGGACCGGAGAGACCCCCGCCGCGGTGCGGAAGCGCCAGTAGCAGCGTTCTCTTCGATGGGGCGGGCGTCTCCTCCACCACGTGCCACGGATCATCCAGAGCGCGCCACCCGCGCGACCGAGACCCACGCCTCGGTAGGCTGGCGTACGATGACGTGGACACTCGAGCCATTCTCCCGCTGGCGCCGCGCGCCGCGGAGCATCCTCTTGGTCGGCGCGGTTGCCCTCGCGTCGTGCAGCCCTGGCGGTCCGAGGCCCGGGGACGGGGGAGGACCGGGCGACGCCGGGCGAGCTCCCCCGGTCGACGCCGGACCTCCCCCGGGCGACGCCGGGGGCGGCGCTCGGGACGGCGGAGCGGGGTCCGGGGGCGGGGGCACGTCGCTCGTTCGTCTGACCGCTCACGCCGACTCGCTGCCCATGGAGGTCTCGGCTCCCGAGCTCGACGTGGACGCGCTGCCCGTCACCTCGCTCTTCATCGACTACCCGGGCGCCGAGGATCCGGTGTGGAGATCGGAGACGTGCCGGGGCGGCGACATGTTCGAGTACGTCGACGGGGCGGTCCGCATCAACGACACCTACTGCACTCGGGAAGGGATGACCGTCCGCTTCACCATGGCCCCGGCGGAAGGGAGGCAACGCTTCTCCCTCGACGGGCCCATCGTGTTCGAGTCGAGCCTCTTCGCGCCGGACGCGCTGCCGCTCGTTCACATGTACTGCTCCAAGGATGGCGGCTCGACCTGGCGAATCCAGTACAAGTACTGCGCGGGCGGGAACACGTTCGAGATCTCGGAGGGGCGGATGTCGATCCCCGACACGGGGTGCAACCAAGCATGCACACACGTGGAGGTCGTGTGGAGGGATCCCGACGAGCGGTTCGAGGGTCTCACCTCCGAGATGGACCTGGCGTTCGGGAGCTACGATCCGCTCGCCATGCCGCTCTTCCAGATCCTCTTCAGCAACGACGGGGGCGCGACCTGGAAGCCTCGGTCGCTGAACACGGTCAACGGCCTGCCCCTCCGAGAGGTCGATGGCCAGCTCGTGATCACCGGCGGTTGGTGGGCGGCCGGTCCCGGCCGCCGCTACCAGCTGATCGTCGATCAGGAGTAGTTCACGGCAGAGAAGGTCCAGATCAGCGACCCGGGATCTGCCAGGGGCGGCGCTTGGTGTGCACGCAGAGGCCCGAGGGGACCTCGTTCGTCTCGAGGTCCTCGGGCACGACGTCGTGCGCGACCTCGCCGCCGGGGTGGACCACGAAGCCGTCCGGGAGGGTGGCGCCCTTACCCACGACGGCGAGGGGCGAGTCTCCGCCCTGGCCCACGCGCACGCCGTGGCCGAGGTGCACGCCCTTGTCGATGATGGCCCGCTCCACGACCGCGCCGTCGCCGATCCAGCTGTCGTTCTGCACGATCGAGTCGCGGATCACCGCGCCCTTGCGCACGCGCACGCCGGGGCCGAGCACGCTCCGCTCCACCACCGCGTCGACGTCGATCACGCACCCGTCACAGACCAGGCTGTCGACGATGGTCGCCTTGCCGAGGCGGGCCGGCGCGCGGTTCTCGCTGCGGGTGTGGATCAGCCAGCCGACGTCGTTGAGGTCGTACGCGGGCGGCTGGGCCAGCAGATCCATGTGGGCGTCCCAGTAGGAGTCGAGCGTGCCGACGTCGCGCCAGTAGCCGTGGTAGGGCCAGGTGAAGACCTTCTCCCCCTCGCCGATCATCTTCGGGAGGATGTCCTTGCCGAAGTCGTGGGCCGAGCCCTCGCGGTGGTGGTCCTCGATGAGCACCCGGTCGAGCACGTCGTAGTTGAAGACGTAGACGCCCATCGAGCCCATCCCGGGCGGCGGCTCCTTGGGCTTCTCGACGAAGCTCGTCGCCCAGCCGCCGTCGTCGGTGCCGACGATGCCGAAGCGCGGCGCCTCCTCGGGCGTGACCGGGATGGTGGCCAGGGTGACCGCGGCGCCCGACTCGACGTGGGCGTCGATGAAGTGGCGGTAGTTCATGCGGTAGATGTGGTCGCCGCTCAGGACGAGCACGAGGTCGGGGCGGCGATCCTTGATGAACAGGAAGTTCTGTTGCACCGCGTCCGCCGTACCGACGAACCAGTCGGCCAGCTCGCGCGACCGGTAGGGCGTGTAGATGCGGACGCCGCCCCAGCGCTCGCGGTTCAGGTCCCAGGGCCCGCCGCCGCCGATGTGCTCGATGAGCGAGTGCGGCCGGTACTGGGCCACGATCATCACGTCGAAGAGCCCGGAGTTGACGCAGTTCGACAGCGCGAAGTCGATGATGCGGTACTTGCCCGCGAAGGGGACCGCCGGCTTGGTGCGCTTCGCCGTGAGGATGCCGAGGCGGGAGCCTTCGCCGCCGGCCAGGATGATCGCCAGAACTTTCTTCATGCCTTCTTCCGAGCCCGGCTTCGCGCCAGGCGTTCGTAGAGCCGAACGTATACACGGGCCGAGGCTTGCCAGGACCAGTCGGTCCGCATGCCGTGATCGATCAGGCCGGCCCAGCGTGGGGTGCGAGAGACGCTGAACGCGCGCCGCAGCGCGAAGGCCAAGCTCGAGGGCGTGGCGTCGGCGAAGAGCACCCCGGTCGCGTCCTCGGTGAGGTCGACGTCGCCGACGGTGTCCGCCAGCCCGCCCGTCTCCCGCGCGACCGGGACACAGCCGTAGCGCATGGCGATCAGCTGGGTCATGCCGCACGGCTCGTAGCGGCTCGGCATGGCCACGCAGTCCGCGCCCGCGTAGATGCGCCGCGCGAGGGTCTCGTCGAAGCCGATCTTCACCCGCACCCGGTCGGGCATCTCCGCCGCGAGGGTCTCGAGCGCGCGCTCGATCCAGGGGTCGCCCGTGCCGAGCACGAC
Organism: Sandaracinaceae bacterium; assembly: GCA_040218145.1. Lineage (GTDB taxonomy): Bacteria > Myxococcota_A > Polyangia > Polyangiales > Sandaracinaceae > JAVJQK01. The sequence goes on from JAVJQK010000076.1 coordinate 233,940, forward strand.
CGCCTTCCAGGGGAGCTCTCGCAGCTGCCGGAGCGCGGGGGCGATCAGATCCAGGCCCTTCTGCGCGACCAGCCGGCTGACCACGGCCACGAGGGGCGCGTCGTCATCGGGGAGCGCGAGCTCCGCGTGCAGGGCGGCGCGACAGCGCGCGCGTCCGTCCATCGCGTCCGGGCCGTAGGGCGCGGCCAGCGCCGCGTCGCCCATCGGGTCCCAGCTCACCACGTCGAGACCGTTTCGGATCCCGGTGAGGTCCGCGCGCCGCTCTCGCAACAGGTGCTCGAACCCGCAGCCGTGCTCGGGGCCGAGGATCTCGCGCGCGTACCCCTCGGACACGGTCGAGAGCGCGTCGGCCGAGGCCAGTCCGAGCACGAGCGGGATGGCGCGGTGCCCGTAGGAGACGCGCGGGTCGTCGGTGCCCGAGATGCCGTAGGCGCGGAGCGCCGCGTCCGCACCCTGCCCGCTGTAGGGCAGGTTGTGCACGCTGAGCAGGCTGGCGATCGGCTCGAGCGCGGCGTCGCCCGTCCGCTGCTGCGCGAGCGCGTGCGGCACGACGGCGCTGTGCCAGTCATGGCAATGCAAGACGTCTGGCACCCACTCGAGGTGCCGACAGAGCTCGAGCGCGGCGAGCGAGAAGAAGACGAAGCGCTCCCCCTCCTCGTCCATGCGGCCCGTGTAGACCACGCCCTCCTCGGGGATGGGCGGGCCCGCGATCAGATAGGCCGGGACCCCCTCGAGCTCCGTCTCCCAGACCGTCGCGTGGACCGGGCCGTTCGCGTGGCCAATGGCGTAAGACGCGACGCGGCGCGGGTTGGGCGCGACCCGGAGGATGCCCGCGTGGGCCGGGACGCAGACGCGCGCGTCGACGCCCTCGCTCCGGAGCGCGCTCGGGAGCGAGCCGACCACATCCCCGAGGCCGCCCACCTTCACCCACGGCGCCACCTCGGTCGCGACGAACAGCACGCGCATCGAAGACCGACCCTATCAGTCGTAAGAGAGGGCGGGGTAGAAGTCGCCGCGCCCGTCGGGGGTCAAGTCGAGCACGTTCCAGAGCGGCCAGAGCGCGTCGACGTGCCGGGAGTCGCCGCCGTCGATCGAGTCGGCGTAGAGCAGCTCGCTGCTCCACTGGTGATGCACGACGCCGTCTCGCTTCACGAAGACGTGAGCCATCGGCATCTGGGAGTCGCCGCGCTCGGTCAGATAGTGCTCGGGGAACTTCGTGCCCTCCGAGGAGACGAAGCGCAGGTCCTTCCAGCCGCGCTCCCCGGCGAACCGGAGGATGCGCCCGATGGGCGAGCGCGCGACGACGGCCACGTCCACGCGCTGCTGGATGTGCTTCGCCTGCGCGTTGAGCCCGTCGATCATCGAGGTGCAGAGCGGGCACGGCCGCTCCATCTTCGGCCCGTACATGAAGCCGTAGAGGAAGAGCGTGTCGTGGGCGGCGAAGAGCTCCGAGAGCTTCGTCTTCTCGACGTCACCCCCCGCGCGTCTCGTGAACGCGTAGTCCTCGGGCACCGCGCCTCCGAGGGGGAGCGCGCGTCGCTGCGCCGCGACCTCCTCCGTCAGCGCGCGCAGCTTCATCTCGGACTCGAGGAGCGCTCGGCGCGCCGCGCGATAGTCCTCGCTCTCGTTCGGGAACGCAGTCTCGCCCATGCCCCACCTCCGTCGCGAGCGACGGTAGCCCCGGAGCCGGCCTCCCGAAAGGGGCGTCGGGCGGGCGCGACCGAGATGTCAACCTTCGTCGCGAAGGCGCACCGGGCCGAACTTCTCGGGGAACTTGCCCTGCTTGCCCTCGTAGAACGCGCGGATGCGGTCCATGTCGGCCTTGATGTCGCCGGTCGGCACGAAGGTCAGGCCGAAGCCGCCGCGTTTGCGCGCGTAGTCGAGGTAGCCGCAGACGATGGGCACCTTGGCCGTGAAGGCGATGTGATAGAAGCCGCTCTTCCAGTGCTCGGTGCGGCTGCGGGTGCCCTCGGCCGGCACGGTCAGCACCAGGTCCTCGTGCTGCTGGAAGAGGGCGGCGAGCTGCTCGACGCGGTTCTGGCGCTCGTGCCGCACGATGGGCACGCCGCCGAGCAGCCGCATGAAGGGGCCGAAGGGCGGCTTGAACAGGCTGTGCTTGCCCGCCCAGCGGATGGGCACGTCGTAGACGTAGGAGAGCGCGAGGGTGAAGGGCAGATCCCAGTTGGTCGTGTGCGGCGCGGCGATCAACACGAACGTCGTCGCGTTTGGCCGCTCGCCCTCTTCCCGCCAGCCGAACGCACGCAGCCAGCTGCGGCCGATGAGTCGCTTGATCGCTTTCAAGGTCTCCAAGGTATCAGAAGGCGAGCACGACCCCGCCGCCGAGATCGCGGAAAGAGCCCTGCGCGAAGCGGTAGAGCGCGGCCGGCCGCCCGCGGCCTTCACGGCGCTCCTCGCCGGTCGGCTCGACGATGTCCAGCGCGAGGATCTTCCGGCGGAAGTTCCGCTTGTCGAGGGGCTTGTCGAGGATGACCTCGTAGACCGCCTGCAGCTCGCTCAGGGTGAAGTCGTCCGGGAGCAGCTGGAAGGCGACCGGCGCGTACTCGGTCTTGTAGCGGAGGCGCTCGAGCGCGTAGGCCACGATGCGCCCGTGATCGAACGCGAGCTCCGGCAGCTCGGCGACGTCGAACCAGCCGACCTCGGTGGCGTCGGTGCCGGCCTGGGGCGAGAGCGAGCGCGCGTCGAGGAGGGCGAAGTAGGCGACGGTGATCACGCGCCGCGCGGGATCTCGCTCCACCTCACCGAAGGTGTAGAGCTGCTCGAGCCAGCGCACCTCGACGCCGGCCTCCTCGGCCAGCTCGCGCCGCGCGGCCGCGTCCAGGCTCTCGTCCACGCGCACGAAGCCGCCCGGCAACGCCCAGCTCCCCTCGAAGGGAGGCAGGTCCCGCCGCACGAGCAGGACCCGGAGCGTCCGCTCGACGATCGTGAAGAGGATCACGTCGACGGTGACGGACGGCTGCGGGTGCGAGCGCGGGTCGTAGGCCTGCTTGGTCATGCCTCGCGCGCCGTAGACGCGGGGGAGGCCTCGCGCTGGCCGCGGATGGAGTCGGCGAGCGCGCGCAGCCGGGGCCCCACGCGGGTGGGGGGCGCGTCGAAGTCGTGCAGACGGCGCAGGCCCTCGGGGAGCGAGGCCAGTCCCTCCGCGCAGCGGGCGCGGGCCGCCGCGAGCGAGCGCGACGCCTCATCCGCGACGAGCGCGCCGTCACGCATCATCGGCACGAGCAGCGGCGCGCCAGGGGCGTCGGCGTCGGCGCGCTCGATCACGTCGTGCGACAGGGTCTGGCCGTCCATGTGCCGGAAGACCTGCTTGGCGCCCGGCCAGGTGACCTTGCCCTCGGCCAGCTTCATCACCGGGGTGGTCACCCCGCCCTCCTCGCGCGCGACGAGCTTGTAGACCCCGGAGAGCGAGGGCGCGTCCTTCGAGGTCACCAGCTCGGTGCCCACCCCGTAGCTGTCGATGGGCACGCCGTTGGAGCGCATGTCGGCGATCTTGTCCTCGTTGAGGTCGCCCGACGCGACGATCTTGGTCGCCATCAGCCCGGCCTCGTCGAGGATCCCGCGGCAGCCACGGGCCAGCGCCGCGAGGTCTCCCGAGTCGAGACGCACCCCCTTCAGGTCTTCGCCCACCGCGGTCGCGCGGCGGCAGCCTCGCAGGGTGTCGTAGGTGTCGATCAGCAAGACGCAGTGCGCCGGGTACATCCCGTGGTACGCCGCGAACGCGTCCTCTTCCCGGTCGAAGCTCATGATGAACGCGTGGGCCGCGGTGCCCCGCACGGGCACGCCGAGCTTCTGGCCCGCGAGCACGTTCGAGGTCCCGTCGAGCCCCGCGATCCAGCTCGCGCGGGTGGCGAGCATCGCGGCGCCGAAGCCGTGGGCGCGGCGCGGGCCGAAGTCGATCACCTGCGCGTCGCCCGCCGCGAGCCGGACCCGCGCCGCCTTGGAGGCGATAAGGGTCTGCGCGTTGATCGTCGCGAGCAGGTAGGTCTCGACCAGCTGCGCCTGCCAGAGCGGGGCGCGGATCCGGACGAGCGGCTCGTTCGGGAACGCGATGGTGCCCTCGGGCATCGCGTCGACGTCCCCGGTGAACCGGAAGGCGCGCAGCTGCTCGAAGAAGCCCGCGTCCACGTTCGCGAACACCGGGAGCGCCCGCAGCCAGTCGATCTGCGCGCCCGTGAAGCGGAGGTCCCGGAGGTAGGCGAGCCCTTGCTCGAGCCCCGCGGCGACGAGGAAGCCGCGAAACGCGGGCAGCCGTCGCACGAAGAGCTCGAAGGTCGCGGTCACGTCCGGGTGGTGCGCCCGGTACGCGGCCATCATCGTCAGCTGGTAGAGGTCCGTCGCCAGCGCGAGGTCCGCGCTCTCGGGCAACAGGTGCTCCAGGGAGTGCTTCTCCAGGGATTGGGTGGGCTCCATTAGTGTCTCCGAGACACATAATGGGCCTTCACCCGCTCAGATGCAACCGCCCTCGGGCACACACCACTCGGCGGTGTCGATGCGCCGCCCCTGCGGGAGGACCACCAGCAGGAAGCGTCGCAGGTACACCAGCACCCCGTCGTCGCGCTTGATCGCGTAGCGCCACGGGTAGGCCCGGGCGCAGAGGCGGGGCACGTTGCGGCCGAACGCGAAGCGCGTCTCGTAGACGAGCTGGGTGCGGCCGAACACGCCGACGATCTGCGCCTCCTCGGCGCGCACCTCGAAGACGTTCTCGCGCGGGATCGCGCCGGACGCGAGGTTGGCCTCGAGCAAGCCGCCGGCGTCGACGTCGAGCAGGTCGTCCACGGGCAGCGCCTCGAACCCGCCGGTGTAGGTCTCGCCTTCGCCGCGCACGATGCGCTCGATGCCCAGCTGCACCGAGCCGCTCTCGGTCTCGGTCATGAAGATCAGGTCCCCCCGCTCGGGCGAGCCGGGCTCGAGCGGCGCGAAGCCGAAGTCGCGCTCGACCCGATCGGTCAGCCCGTCGCCGTCGGTGTCCACGAGCAGGGGATCGGTGCCCCACATCAGCTCGGTCCGGTCGCAGAGCCCGTCCCCGTCCGTGTCCGTGAAGTCGATGACCTCGCCGTCGACGACGGGACCGGCGTCACCCGGCGGAGGTGGGGGCGGGGTGTTGGAGCCGGGGCACCCGACGAGCGCGAGGCTCATCGCGATGGTGAGCGCTGAAAACCGGCGGTGCCCCTCCACGACCGCAGTCTAGCTCCATTCCTCGTGCCGCCAACGCTGGTTCCGAGCGGGTGGGCGAGTGTGCAGGCTCACGGGCAGCGGGTTGCCCGCGAGGCTAGACCCCCTCCATGGCATTGAACCCGGACGCCGCAGGGAAGAAGACCGAGCCGGTCGAGCATCCCTACGACTGGCAGGACGCGGCCCTCTACGCGCTCGGCATCGGCGCGAGCGCCGATCAGCTGGACTTCCTCTACGAGAAGCGCGGCCCGAAGGTCTTCCCGACCTTCGCCGTCGTGCCGGCCTTCGAGGTCAACCGCAAGCTCTTCGACGTCGTGGGCGGCGACCTCAGCGGCGTCGTGCACGGCGCCCAGAAGATCACGCTCCACGCGCCCTTCCCGCCCAAGACGAAGCTCGTCACGGTCGGGGAGGTGGTCGGCGTCTACGACCTCAAGCGCATGGCGCAGTCCGTGGTCCGCACCGAGACGCGCGACGGCGACGGAACCCTGCTCGCCGAGACCGAGTGGACGATCATGTACCTCAAGGACGGCGGCTACGGCGGCGAGGCCCCGCCCCGCTCTCCCAAGATCCGTCCCCCCGAGCGCGAGGCCGACTGGCGCGTCGAGGGCGCGACCTCGCCCGAGCAGGCCATCCTGTATCGGCTCGGCGGCCATGACTACAACCCGCTACACATCGACCCCGAGGCGGCGATGAAGGCGGAGAAGGTCACCCAGGGCCGCCCCATCCTCCACGGCCTCTGCACCTACGGCTACATCGGCCGCGCCATCCTCGAGCAGGAGTGCGGCGGCGACCCGTCCAAGCTGAAGACCTTCTACGGGCGCTTCAGCAAGCCCATCTGGCCGGGCGAGACCATCGTCACCGAGGGCTGGCGCGAGGACGGCCGCGTGGTCGTGCGCGCTTCGACCCTGGAGCGGCCCGACGAGCACATCTTCACCAACGCATACGCCGAAATTTCTGGCTGATCGGAGACCCCCATGAAGAAGCTGAACGAAGAGATCTGGATCGTCGCCGCCAAGCGCACCGCCTTCGGCGCGATGAACGGCGCCCTCGAGGGCGTCAGCGCCATCGACCTCGGCGTGCACGCCGCCAAGGCCGCGCTCGCGCAGAGCGGCCTCGAGCCGAACGAGATCGACCACGTGGTCTTCGGCAACGTGCAGCAGACGAGCCCCGACGCGATCTACATGGCGCGGCACGTCGGCCTGAAGAGCGGCCTGCCCATCGAGACGCCCGCGCTGACCGTGAACCGCCTCTGCGGCTCGGGCTTCCAGTCGGTCGTCAACGCAGCGCAGGACATCTTGCTCGGTGACGCGAAGGCGGTCCTCTGCGGCGGCACGGAGAACATGTCGCAGGCGCCGCACAGCATGTGGGGCCTCCGCAAGGGCGCGCGCTTCGGCAAGCCGCCCGAGATGGTCGACACCCTCTGGGCCTCGCTCACCGACAGCTACTGCAACACGCCCATGGCGGTCACGGCGGAGAACCTCTCCGAGAAGTACGGGATCAGCCGCGAGGACTGCGACGCCTTCGCCCTGAAGAGCCAGCAGCGCTGGGCCGCGGCCCAGGAGAACGGCGCGTTCGCGGACGAGATGGTCCCGATCGAGCTGAAGACCCGCAAGGGCCCCGTCACCGTCGACAAGGACGAGCACCCGCGTCCGCAGACGACGATGGAGATCCTCGCCAAGCTCCCGCCCGTCTTCAAGAAGGACGGCGTGGTCACGGCCGGCAACGCCTCGGGCATCTGCGACGGCGCCGCGGCGCTCGTCGTGTGCAGCGGCAGCTGGGCCAAGGAGCGCGGGCTGAAGCCGCTCGCCAAGCTCCTGCAGTGGGGCATCGCCGGCGTGGAGCCGACCCTCATGGGCATCGGCCCTGCGCCCGCCATCCGCTCCGCGCTCGAGCGCGCGGGCCTCGAGCAGAGCCAGATCGACTGGTTCGACATCAACGAGGCGTTCGCCGCGCAGTGGCTCGCCGTCCAGAAGGAGCTCGACCTGCCCGAGGAGAAGAGCAACCCGAATGGCGGCGCGGTCGCCCTCGGTCACCCGCTCGGCGCGACGGGCGCGCGCATCACCACCAACCTCGTCTACCAGCTCCAGCGCACCGACAAGCAGCTGGCCGTCGGCTCGGCCTGCATCGGCGGCGGTCAGGGCATCGCGCTCGTGCTGGAGCGCGCCTGAGCGGCGCGCGTGACGCCTCGCACTTTCGCCCACCCCGATCTGGTGTGAAACTGAGAGGGTCTCGCGCAGCGGCGCGGGGCCCTTTCGCCTTTTCAGGGCCTGCAAGCTGAAGGACAGCCGATGACCGACACCACGCGCGCGGGCGAGATCGACGACAGCGACGTCTCGCAGCTCATCTACGACTGGAACTCCAAGCGCTACCGCGGACCGGTCATCGCCAACCGCGCCTTCGAGCTGCACGACGAGACCCTCCGCGACGGCATCCAGAACCCGTCGGTGGTGGACCCGGAGATCGAGGACAAGCTCGAGATCCTCCACATGCTCGAGGAGATCGGCGTCGACACCATCGACGTCGGCCTGCCCGGGGCCGGACAGCGCGCGTTCAACGACGTGCTGCGCCTCTGCCGCGAGATCGCCGACCAGAAGATGAACATCCGGCCCACCTGCGCCGGGCGCACGCTCGTGCAGGACATCGCGCCGATGGTCGAGGTCAGCCAGCGCGCGGGCCTGCCGATCGAGGTGATGACCTTCATCGGCTCCTCACCCATCCGCGGGCTGGCCGAGGACTGGTCGGTGGAGCTCATCCGCCGCCGCTCGGTCGAGGCCATCGCGTTCGGCGTCAAGGAGGGCCTGCCGGTCAACTACGTCACCGAGGACACCACCCGCTCTCGCCCCGACGTGCTCTGGGAGCTCTTCCGCGCCGCCATCGACCACGGCGCCTCGCGCCTGACCCTCTGCGACACCGTCGGCCACGTCACGCCGGACGGGGTGCGCAACCTGGTCCAGTTCACGCGGCACCTCATCGACGCCTCGGGCGCGGAGGTGGGCGTCGACTGGCACGGGCACAACGACCGCGGCCTCGGGGTGGTCAACGCGATCTGGGCCCTCGAGTTCGGCGCCGACCGCACCCACGGCACCATCCTCGGCATCGGCGAGCGGGTGGGCAACGCGTCGCTGGACCAGATCCTGGTCAACCTCAAGCTCCTCGGGGTGCTCGGGGACCGGGACCTCACCAAGCTCAACGCGCTCTGCGAGAAGGTCGCGACGTCGACCGAGTTCCCCATCCCGATCAACTACCCGGTCTTCGGGGAGGACGCGTTCCGCACCGGCACGGGCGTGCACGCGGCGGCCATCATCAAGGCGATGGAGAAGGGCGACGCCTTCCTCGCCGACCACGTCTACTCGGGCGTGCCCGCCGGTGACTTCGGCCGGGAGCAGGAGATCGGGATCGGCCCGATGAGCGGGATCAGCAATGTCCGCTTCTGGTGTCGCAAGCGCGACGTCGAGCCGACCGAAGCCATCACCCAGGCCATCCTGGCCAAGGCCAAGGAGAGCAAGCGGCTGATGACGGACGAAGAGATCCACGCGGTCATCGAGAGCTGCTGATCCCCATCGCCGAGTCTGGATAGTGGCTCAGCGCCACGAGGGTCCCCTCCGGATCACGGGCATACAGCGTGAACTCGGATTCACGCTCGACCGGGTGTCCAGCCGCCTCGAGCCGGCCTCGCCAGTGTTCCCGGTCTCGAGACGCGATCTGGAGCGCCAGGCAGTGCAACCCGGGTGCGCTGTCGTGACGTGGCGCCCCACCCCGCACTTCCTCCACGGCCAGGAACGCACGCTCTCCGTGGAGGGCCCCCATCGCGAGCCACACCGAGCGCAGGGTGCCGTCGTCCCGGAGCCAGCGGCGGAGCTCCTCCAGCCCCAGGACGTCACGGTAGAAGGCGAGGGCGGCCGGGACGTCGCGGACGCAGACGGCCACGTGGTGGACCGGACCGGGTCGCTTGGGTGGCGCAGGCATGGGCGGGTCTCCTTTCGGATCTGCAAGCCCGCGCTTTCACGGTTGAGGGGAGAGCGGGGCGCAGCGCCTGGGATCCTCCCACGAAGGCGCGCCGGGTGGCAGCCACGCGCTTGGCACGACGCTCGCTAGGATGGTGGGCAGGCATGACACCAAGGCGGGCGATTGCCCCCCCGACCGCCCGCCCGAGTCATGTCGATCTTCCACGACCCCGGCGCAACTCCCCCCCACGCGCCGGGGTCGTGTTCTTTTAATTCCGCCCGGAGCGCGCCGCGGCTCCCATTCTGAAACGAGCTGGTTTCAAGAATGGGGGAGATGACAGGCGTCATGTGCCCTTTCCTCGTGAAATGACTGGGGCCGACCGTTGGCACGCCCATCGCTAAGTAGAAGAGTGACATGGCGATAAGGCCGGCGGCGTAGCCCCCCCTTTGCCGCTCGCCCGCCATGTCGATCTCTGGCGGCCTCGGTGCACTCCCCCCCCAACGCACCGAGGCCGCCTTCTTTTTTATGCGGTGCGCCTCCCGCGGCATCGATCCGACGACCTGCCTCGTTCGTTTGACGGAGCGCGGGGAGAGGTCGAGACTCGGAGCCCGCGAGGTGCCGTGCGCTGTCGAACCGCTCTGATGTCGTCGGTGATGCTCTGGCTCGCAGCCGGCCCTGGCTGTGGGTCCGAGGCTGCGCGAGAAGCGCCGCCTCCGCCGCCTCCCGTGCGTCTGGACCCGGTGCTGGACACGGAGCGAGTGCCCCACGCCATGGGCACGGCGGAGCTTCTCCCTCTGCGCCGCGCGACGCTCTCGGTCGAGGCCCCGGGGCGGGTCGTCGCGCTCGACATGGAGCGAGGCCAGACGGTGGAGGCGGGGCAGGTGCTCCTCCGGCTCGATGTGGGCAGGACGACGGTCGCCGCCTCGGCCGCCTCGGCCAACGTCACCCAGGCGGAGGCCGCGCTCGCGCAGGCGGAGCGGGAGCGGTCCCTCGCCGAGCGGCTGGTCCAGAGCGGCAGCGCGTCGGCGCGGTCGCTCGATCAGGCGCAGGACGCCCGCGCCCTCGCGGAGGCGGCGCTCGAGTCGGCGCGCGCCCAGGTGCGCCTCTCCCGGCGCGGACTGACCGAGGCGGTGCTCCGCGCACCCTTCGGCGGCACCGTCGTGGAGCGCCGCGTCGAGATGGGCGAGTACGTCATGCCGGGGAGCCCGGTGGCGGAGCTGATGGACGCGTCGCTCCTGCGGGCGGAGGTGCTGCTCGACCCGCGCGAGGCGCTCGACGTGACGCCGGGCGCGACCGTCCGGGCCCACGTGTTCGCGCGCCCGGGCGAGGTCTTCGAGGGTGAGGTCCTGCGCGTGGGCGAGGCCGTCGATCGGCGCACGCGACGCCTCCCGGTCGAGGTCGAGATCCGCGATCCGGAGGGGAGGCTCCGCCCGGGCCTCGTCGCGCGCTTCGAAGTGCAGACGGGCGCGCCGCGCACCGTCGTGACGGTCGACGCGGACGCCGCCTTCGAGCGCTTCGAGGTCGTGCAGGTCTACGTGGTGGACGACGACGGCGTCGCGCATCGGCGCGCGGTCGTGCTCGGCGCGATCGAGGGGACGCGCGCCGAGGTCGTCGAGGGCCTGAGCGCGGGCGACCGCGTGGTCGTCGAGGGACAAGACCGCGTGCTCGACGGAGAGCCGGTGACGGTGGTCGAGGCGGAGCAGGCGCCGAGCGAGCCGCGGGCGGAGACCCGTGTCGACTGAGCCCCCGCCTCCGGAGGGTGACGAGGAGCCGCCCTCCATCGCGCGCTTCAGCGTGCGGCAGCCCGTGCTCGTGAACCTCGTCGCCATCGCGATGATGGCCACCGGGCTGCTGGTCCTCTCGCAGATGACCCGCGAGGTCTATCCGATCGTCCCGATCGGCGCCGCGAGCGTGGTGACGCTCATGCCGGGCGCGTCGGCCGAGGAGATCGAGCAGCTCGTCACGGCGCCGATCGAAGACGAGCTGAGCAACATCGAGGACGTCGACATCATGTCGAGCACCTCGAGCGACGGCATGAGCTTCATCTGGGTGGAGCTCGAGCCGACGGTCGAGGACGTGGGTCGCAAGGTGCTCGAGATCACCAACGAGGTGAACCGAGCCGCAGCCGCCCTCCCGGCCGGGGCCGAGTCGCCGGTCGTCCGGGAGGCGGCGGTGCGCCCGCCGATGATGGCGGTGACGGTGCGCGGTGACGTGCCCGAGCGCGTCCTGCGCGCGGTGGCCCGCGAGCTCGAGGAGCGCATGGAGCGCACCCCTGGCGTGGGCGAGGCGAGGCCGACCGGGATCCGCGAGCGCGAGATCCACGTGGACGTCGACCCCGACCGGCTCTCGGCGTTCGACCTGCCGCTCTCGAGCGTGGCGAGCGCGCTGTCGATGCGCGGCGCGAACGTGCCCGCCGGGCAGATGGAGACCGGGCGGCGGAGCCGCATCGTGCGCGGGATGGCGCAGGCGGCGACGGCCGATCAGATCGGCGAGGTCGTGGTCCGGCCGCACCCCGACGGCGGCGCGGTGCGGGTGCGGGACGTGGCCGACGTCGAGGAGGGCTTCGAGCGCGCGCGCACGATGTCGCGCGTCGACGGCGAGCCGGCCATCGTCTTCGTGATCCAGAAGGAGGACGGCGCCGACGCCCTGCGGGTGGCGGCCGACGTGCGCGCGCTGCTCGACGAGACCCGCGCGACCCTCCCGCCGGGCGTGCAGATCAGCGTCTTCGGCGACACCTCGCACTACGTCCGCGCGAACCTGACGACCCTCTACGCGAACGCCGCGATGGGCCTCGCGCTCGTGCTCGCGATCCTCTGGATGTTCGTGGGCTTCCGGAACGGGCTGATGGCCGCGCTCGGCATCCCGGTGGCGATCGCGGGCGGCGTGGTGGTGATGCACCTGCTCGGCATCACGATCAACATGTTGTCGCTGCTCGCCCTGATCCTCTCGCTCGGGATCATCGTCGACGACGCGATCATCATCATCGAGAACGTCTTCCGTCACATCGAGGAGGGCATGCCGCGAAAGCGCGCCGCGGTGGTCGGCACGATGGAGGTGTTCTGGCCCGTGGTCGCGTCGACGGCGACGACCTGCTCGGCGTTCCTGCCGCTGCTCCTGATGAGCGGGGTGCTCGGGGAGTTCTTCGCGATCATCCCGAAAGTGATCGTCGCCGCGCTCCTCGCGTCCTTGGTCGAGGCGTTCTTCATCCTGCCGAGCCACATGGCCGACTTCGGCGCGACCGAGGCGAAGAAGAAGAGCACCCAGGAGGGCTGGACCGGGAAGCTCGCGGCGGCGCTCGAGCGGCGCTTCACCGCGATCCTGCGCATGGCCCTTCGCCGCCGGCTGCTCGTGGTCTTCGGCACCTACCTCGTGTGCATCGGGCTCATCGGGGCGGCGGTGGCGCTCAAGAGCGTGACGCTGTTCAGCGAGGGCGACGTCGAGGCGTTCGACGTGCGGGTCCGCATGCCCACCGACGCGGCGCCCGAGGAGACCGACCGGGTCCTCGCCGAGGTGGAGCGACGGATCCTCGAGCTCGGCGACCAGGACGTCGACGCGGTGATCAGCACGCGCGGCTACTCGCGCACCCGGACCTTCAACGTGACCGGCGACCACGTCGGCGCGGTGAGCGTCTACATGGTCCCGCGACACGAGCGCAGCAGCCAGGAGGCGGGCACCCAGCTCATGGAGCAGGTCGCGCACCGCTTCGACGACGTCGTCGGCCCGTCGAACCTCGAGGTCGTGAAGCTCGAGGACGGCCCCCCGACCGGCGCCCCCGTCGCGGTGCGCATCATGGGTGAAGACCTCGATCACCTGGCCGAGATCAGCGAGCGCGTGCAAGCGGAGCTGCGTCAGGTGCGCGGCGTGCGGGACGTGGGGGACGACCACCAGCTCGGCAAGGGCGAGCTGCGCGTGACGGTCGACGAGTCCCGCGCGGCGCTGCACGGGCTGACCACCGCCGCGGTGACCACCTGGCTCGGCACCGCGTTCGGCGCGGCCCCCGTGGCGACGACCCGGGAGGGCGAGGAGGAGGTCGACGTCGTGGTGCGGGTGCGAGAAGAAGCGCGGAGCGACCCCGATCGGCTCGGCCAGCTCACGCTGGTCACGCCGAGCGGCGGCACCGTCGCGCTCCGCGAGATCGCGCAGATCGAGGTGGACCGGGGCCTGTCCGCGATCGAGCGCCGCGACCGCCGCCGCACCATCACCGTCACCGCGGAGCTGGTGGAGGGCTCCGGAGTCCAGAGCGCCGACGCGAACGCGGCGCTCGCCAGGCGCATCGCCCCGCTCATGGCCGCCAACCCGGAGGTCCGCTTCGAGCTCGGCGGCGAGTACGAGGAGACCCAGGAGTCGCTCGACTCGCTCTTCCTCGCCTTCCTCGTCGCGGCGCTGCTGATCTACACCATCCTCGCCACGCAGTTCCGCTCGTTCCTCCAGCCGCTCGTGGTCATGACGGCCATCCCGCTGTCGCTCATCGGCGTGAGCATCGGCTTCCTGGTCAGCGGCGAGGCGGTCGGCCTGATCGGTCTGATCGGCGTCGTCGGCCTGGCCGGCATCGTGGTCAACGACTCCCTCGTGCTCGTCGACTTCATCAACAAGCGGCGTGAGGCGGGCGCGGCGCTGGACGACGCCATCGTGGACGCGGCGCGCCTCCGGCTCCGACCCATCTTCCTGACGAGCGTGACCACCATCGCCGGCCTCTTCCCGCTCGCGCTCGGCATCGGCGGCCGCAGCGAGCTGCTCGCCCCCATGGCCACCGCGATCAGCTGGGGCCTGACCTTCTCGACCGTCCTGATCCTCGTGATCGTCCCTTGCCTCTATCGAAGCGTGGACGGACTGGGCGGTGGCTTGTCGCGACTCTTCGGTCCGCTTTTCCGCGTGGCGACTGGCGAGCGTGATTCTGCGCCGGACCCTTCGCCCGCCGAGTAGCCACTGGTCACCGTCCCGTGCGCGTGTAGGGGGACTCCCGGATATCCGGTGACGCAAGAACATGCGACACCACGGGCGGTCGGCGCGCGTTCCCGGGCGGTCGCGCAGCACCCGCGCCCAAACCGCCTACCTGGGGGGGCGGGGGCGCGCGTCGGCATCTCCAACAAGAGACACCCAATCAGCAACACAGGGACGGTGTTTACTTGTTGACTTCTTCGCAAGCTCGCCATCGCGCGATGACAAGTTTTGCTGTCAACAAGTCAACAAGTAAACACCGTCCCCGACCCCGACGCGGGCCGGTCGGTGTCCCCACCTGGCGATGGTCAGGGGGGCTGGCGGGGGGAGAAGACCAGCCAGGCGCCGGCGAGGACGATGAGGGCGCCTCCGCCCAGGGCCCAGGCGTCGGGCCACGCGGCAAAGAAGAGGATGTCTCCGACGACGGCGAAGAGGGGGCCCGCGTAGCTGGCCGCGGCGACGGTGGAGGCCTTGTCGAGCTGGTAGGCGCGGGTCATCGCGAGCTGGGCGAGGGTGGTGGAGACGCCGACGCCGACGAGGGTCCACCACAGGTGAGCGGGCGGCAGCGGGAGCAGGGTCCGCTCGGTGGCCACGAAGGCGGCGACGGCCGCGACGCACAGGAAGAGCTGGAACCAGAAGACGAGCGCGAAGGGGTTGTCGGTCTTGCCGAGCGCGCGGACGGCGACGTGGGCGCCGGCGGAGCTCACCGCGGCGAAGAGCGCGAGCAGGCCGTAGATCGAGCCGCTCGAGAGGTCCGGCGAGAGCAGCAGCGCGGAGCCGGCGAGGCCCAGGCCGAGCACGACCCAGACGCTCTTGTCGCTCTTCTCACTGACCCCGAGCGCGAGCGGCGCGAGCACGGCGATCAGGATGGGCTGCAGCTTCGAGACGAGCGAGAGCTGCGCCATGGTCAGGCCCTTCGCGGCGGTGAAGAAGCCGAAGACGGCGCCGAAGCCGAGGACGCAGCGGACGAGCAGGGTGCGCCGGGACTTCACCGCGATGCCGGCCCGCCGGGCGAGCACGAAGGACAGCGGCAGGGCGGTCACGCTCCGCCAGCACACGACCTCGAGCGCGCTCAGCTCCTCACGCGCCACCTTCACCAGCCCGAGCATGACGGTGAAGAGCAGCCCCGCGAGGATCATGAACAGCGGTCCGCGGCGCACGGGCGCACCATGAGGGCGCGGCGCTGGCCCGTCGAGCGGCCGTCAGCGCGCGGCGCGTCGGCGGTGTCGGGCGATCACCGCGCGCAGGCCCTCGATCAGCTCCCCCATGTCGACCGGCTTGCGCAGCCATCCGTCGACGCCCGCGACCAGGCCCTCGCCGAGCGGGGGATCGTCGAGCCCGGTGAGGATCACGAAGGGCAGCTCCGCCGTGCGCGGGTCGGCGCGCAGGGCGCGGCAGAGCGAGATACCGTCGAGCTCGGGCATGGTCACGTCGGCCAGCACGGCGTCGGGAGGCGAGGCGAGCGCCGCGTCGAGGGCGGCCTGGCCGTGCTCCACCACGACCGCGTGGAAGCCCTCGGACTCGAGGATCAGGCGCAGGGCCTCCGCCTGGGTGGGGCTGTCCTCCGCGATCAGGATCGTGTCACTCGCCATGTTCAGCCGTCGTCTCTAGCACCACCGCGGTCTGGAGCGCATACACCGCGGCTCCGAGGATGAGCAGGACCGCGACGGCGGCGACGAGCGGCATCATCCAGCCGGGCCCCGCGCGCCGCGAGAACTGGTCGCGGTAGTAGCGCCCGCGGCTGCGACGCCGGATCCGATCCTGGATCTTCGGCAGGAGGTTCGGGACCTCGATCGACTCGGGCTCGCCCATCTTCGAGACGAGCGCGAAGGTGTCGACGAACTCCTCGTACTCGAGACGCAGCTCTTCGTCGGCGGCGAGCGCCGCGTCGAAGGCCTCCTGCTGCGCCTCGTCCAGGTCCCCCTCGAACGCCTCGCTGAAGAGGTCGCGTGCCTCGTCCGCCGTCATGCTTTCTTCTTGGTGGGTTCCTGGGGGATGGACGAACGGCGACCCTCCGCCATTCGCCGGACCTTGTCCCGCAGCGCGTGCCGCGCGCGGTGGAGTCGGCTCTTCACCGTACCTTCGGCGAGACCGGTGATCTCCTGAATCTGCTCGTACGTGAGGTGCTCGATGTCGCGGAGCACGATCAGCGTCCGATGGTCCTCGTCGAGCTGCGCGATGGCCGCCTTGAGGATGGCCTCCTTCTGATAGGCCTCCAGCATCTCGTCGGGCCGGGCGATCTGCGACGTGGGGTTCATCGTGGCGCTCTCGAGCGCGTTGTGCTGCGCGACCTCGTCGAACTCCTTCTTCTTCCCGCGCGCGCGGCGCTGGAGGTACTTGATGCGGTTCTTACAGTGGTTGGTCGCGACGCGGTAGAGCCAGGTCGAGAGCTTGGAGTCGCCCCGGAAGCCGTCGATCGACTTGAAGACGGTGATGAAGACCTCCTGCGCGAGATCCTCCGCCTCTGCCCGGTCGCCCAGCATGCGGAACACCAGGCGATAGATGCGCCCCTGGTAGAGCTGGATCAACTCGTTGAACGCGGCCTCGTCCCTCCGCTTCAAGCGTGCGACCAGCTTCTCTTCGTAGCCGTCGGGCATCGGGACGTGAAAGCCTGCCGCCGCGGCTGCCTTCTCGATGTCGAACGCCGCGATCTTCACGACGTGGGCGACAACGAGCCGAGGCCACGGTTCCGCGGAAGGTAGCCGCCGGGTCCCCCCGACGTAAAGCCGGTTCGCGTGGGGTCGCTGGCGAGCGCCCGCGGCCCTACCCTCCGGGCATGACCCAGGGAATCCTCCTCGTCGATCACGGCAGCCGCCGCGCGGCGTCCAACGCGCTGCTCGGCGAGGTGGCCGAGCGGATCGCGGCCAAGCTCCCCGAAGGCACGCTGATCGAGCCGGCCCACATGGAGCTCGCCTCGCCCACCATCGGCGAGGCCTTCGACCGGCTCGTGGCCCGCGGCGCTTCGGAGGTCGTGGTCGTGCCTTACTTCCTGAGCCCCGGGCGCCACGCCACCGAGGACGTCCCGCGCCTCGCGGCCGAGGCCGCCGCGCGTCACCCGGAGGTCGCGCACCGCGTCGCGCCGCCCCTCGGGCCCCACGACCTGCTCGACCAGCTCGTGCTCGTCCGGGCCGGCGTCCGCTCGGCGCAGTGAACGAGCGGCCCAGTGAACGAGCGGCTCAGTGAACGAAGTAGCGGAAGCTCGCCATCATGCGGGTGTCGTACGCACCGTTGACCTGCTGGCGAAGCGAGAGATCGAAGCCCAGCTGCTCGTTGAGCCAGCCCGAGCCGGCCGTGACGTAGTGGAGGTCGCGGCCGCTGTCGTAGATGTAGCCGGCGCGGATCGGGACCTCGCCCGTGAAGTACTCCGCCGCGCCGCCGATCATGGCCTCCGGTCGGATGGTGCCGTCCGGGTTCTGCCAGGTCGTGAGGTCCGCGAGGCCATCGAACGCGAGGGTGAAGGCGCTGTCGATGGTGTAGCTGATGCTGCCGCCGACCTGCATGGGCACCAGCGGTGAGCCGACGTCGATGAGGTTGTGGCCGAGCGCCGCGATGTGCAGGCCGGGGATGGGGGTGACCCGGATGGCCGCGTCGAAGGTGACGTGCTCCGCGAACGGCGCGGCCTCTTCGTTGCCTGCGCCCTCGCGCCAGAAGCTCATGTAGCGGCCGGTCAGTCCGAGCGCGAAGTGCTCGCCGAGGGGCAGGCCGAGCGCGACGCGTCCGTCGTAGCCGCCGTAGCTGCCGCGCTCGCCGCTCCCGTGCACGTAGCGGAAGTTCACGCCCATGTTGATGGGGCCGCTGTGGCTGTCGGCGAGGGAGCCGCCGGCCCAGAAGCGCGCCGCCTGCGGGTCGTACCCGACGGAGCTGTCGATGTGGTAGTGGCGGCCGATGCTCAGGCCCGCCGGGTTGTAGGCGATGCCGTTGGTGCTCATGGCCGACGCGCGCGCGCCCAGACCCATGGCGAGGCCGCGGGCCGTCTCCATCGTGTCGGGCAGCATGGGCGTCTCGTCGGTCGCCTCGCGCGCGCCGCCCGGGATGGCGGTCTGCGCGCTGGCGCTCCCCGGCAGCAGGTGGGCGGAGAGCAGGGAGGCGGACAGACCGAGCGCCACCGTGAGCGCCCTCCGCATCAGCTTCCGTCCCGCTCCAGCGTGCTCGTTCATCATCTTCGTGCTCCGTCCCCGGACCGGCCGTCGCCTCGGGCAAGCTCCTTCTTATCGATCCGCGCGGCGGACGCCAAGAAAGCGGTCGTCGGCGAACGGAAGAGAGGCCCCGCGCTGTTCCGCCCTGCGCTTTTCTCGACCCACGGCTGGAGTCGCTGCCACCCTCCCAGAACAGCGACGTTGGGGGGCGTTTCGAGGCCGTCGCAAACGCGATCCCCGCCCGCGAGCGGATCGAACGTGAAAACCTCCGTCGATCCGGGCACTTGTGGACAACCCTCGAAATGACCGGGCCGTCCACAATTTGTGTCCAACACGATCCACCCATGAAACACGAACGATCCCGACCGCTTATGAATCTGTGCGATCTCGCCCGTAGACGTCTGCGGCTCCGTTTGCTAGCGTCCGGTCCTTGCTCAGGGGGCGCGGCTGAGCGTTCATCGTCTCCAGCCGACGCGGACTCGAGTGGCCCGATCCGGGCTCGTTCGAACCTCCGCATGTCCTTCCCGGACACCTGTCGGCTCAGACGTTTTCCACAAGCCGTCCCCAACTCCGATCCTGCCTGTGGATAGGCTGTGGATCGAACGTATAACTGTACCCAATCGCACGGGAAAACAGGAATGCATCACCTGTGGGAATCCGCTCTCTCGACGCTACGGGGCCGGCTCTCGGAAGAGAACTACCGGACCTGGCTCGAGCCCGTCCAGCTGGACCGGCTCGAGGGAGGGACGGTCACCCTGCGCATCCCGAACCGGTTCTACGCGGACTGGATCAGCACACACTACCTGGACTTGATCCTGGAGTCGCTGAGCCACGAGTCCGGCGTGGAGCCGCTCGAGGTGGACTGGTTGGTCGACGAGAAGCTCCAGCAGATGCTCGACCGCCGCGCCGACGAGTCGCGGCGGGAGGAGGAGCAGGAGCGCGCCCAGGAGAAGCGCGCCGGGAGTGACCCGTCGCTGCGGGCGTTCCGGCACAGCGCGCCCCCGCCGCAGCCGCCGTCGCACCCCCCGGCCGACAGCGGGCTCAACCCGAAGTACCGCTTCGACAACTTCATCGTCGGCCCCTCGAACCAGCTCGCCCACGCCGCGAGCGTGGCCGCCGCCTCGAGCCCGGGCACCCGGTACAACCCGCTCTTCATCTACGGCGGCGTGGGGCTGGGCAAGACCCACCTCGTCAACGCGGTCGGTCATCGGGTGCGGCAAGACAAGGCGGACGCGCGCGTCCTGTTCCTGAGCGCCGAGCGCTTCACCAACGAGTTCATCTGGGCGCTGCAGAACCACCGCATCGACCAGTTCCGCGAGCGCTACCGCACCAGCTGCGACGTGCTCTGCATCGACGACATCCAGTTCCTCGCCGGCCGTGAACAGACGCAAGAAGAGTTCTTCCACACCTTCAACGCGCTCTACCACGCCGACCGCCAGATCGTGGTCACCTCCGACGTCTATCCCCAGCAGATCAAGGAGATGGAGGAGCGCCTGATCAGCCGCTTCCAGTGGGGCCTCGTCGCCGACATCCAGGCGCCGGAGCTGGACACGAGGATCGCGATCCTCAAGAAGAAGGCGGAGCAGGAGCAGATCGCGCTCGACGACGACGTCGCGCTGATCATCGCGCAGAAGGTGCAGAGCAACGTGCGCGAGCTCGAGGGCACGCTGCTGCGCCTCGCGGTCAAGGCCGAGCTGACGAAGCAGACGATCGACGTCGACTTCGCCCGGGACGCGCTCGGTACCGTGGTGCCGCGGCTCGAGAAGCAGACGACGGTCGAGGACATCCAGCGCGCCACCTGCGAGTACTTCAACCTGCGCCTGAGCGACCTGAAGTCGCATCGCCGCCACCGCGCCGTGAGCTTCCCGCGCATGGTCGCGATGTACGTCAGCCGTCAGCGCCTCAAGCTCAGCTACCCGGAGCTCGGTGACCGCTTCGGCGGCAAGGACCACACGACGGTCATGAGCGCGGTGAAGAAGATCGGCGGCCTGCTCGACAAGGACGACGAGGACGTGAAGAACGCCGTCGCCGCCATCGAGCGCAAGGTCGGCTTCAGCTGAGCCGACTCCCCCTCCCCGGTTCCAGACCGGCCTCCAGAAGGGCGCGCCTCCGGGCGCGCCTTTCTTCGTCCGTCCCTCCAGGGGCCCTCCAGGGCGGCTCCCACACGCCCGGGATAGCTGCTACCGTCCGCCCCCACATGGACGCCTCCCTCGCCCGCTGCCTGCTCGTCGCGAAGGTCCTCGCCGCCGACGGCATCATGACCGACGAGGAGCGCGCGTTCCTCGAGTCGAGCATGGACGCCCTCTCCCTCGACGAGGCGCAGCGTCAGCGCGTCCGGGACCTCGAGGGCTGGGACGAGGCGGAGCCCATCGTGGGGGCGCTCTCGGAGCCCGAGAAGCGCGCCTTCATGGACGGTCTGGTCCAGGCGGTGCTCGCCGACGGCAAGGTGAGCCCGCACGAGATGCAGACGATCGAGAAGCTCTCGGCCGCGCTGGGGCTCGATTGAAGCGCTCGAACCCGACCCGAAATCTTCAACGATTTCGAGGCATCATCCTGACTACCAGGGGGCTCTTGCCTTCCCCTCGGGGGCTCTCTATACAGTCGAGCCTCGTCCGATCGGCCTGTGGACCGCGGGGGGGGAAACCTGGGGATGAACACCGGGAGCACATGGGGATGACTTCTCCCACACTGTGTCCCCGTTTTTGTCCACGGGTGGAGACGATGGATCGCGGTAACGATTTCGGGCGGTTGGCCGGATCGATCCCCAATCCACAAGACTTAAGACGACGACGGAATTGAATTTAAAGATCCGAAAGGATCTTCTTCTGCGCGCTCGTGGATGTGGAAAGCCTCGGGCTGCACGCGAGAAGCTGGAAAGAGGCGAGGGACGATGGAGCTCACGATCAGCAAGCGGAACTTCCTGCGTGGCTTGGCGCGAACCCACGGTGTCGCGGATCGGAAGAGCTCGATGCCGATCCTGTCGAACATCCTGCTGAGCACCGAGAGCACGGGGACGCTCCGGCTCGCCGCGACGGATCTGTACCTGGGCGTCACGGCCACCGTGGAGGCGGACGTCACGACGGGCGGCTCCGTGGCGGTGGCGGCGAGGACGCTCTTCGACATCGTGAAGAATCTTCCCGAGGGCGAGGTGAAGTGGACCGTGGGCGCGAACAACGCCGCGGAGATTCGCTGCGGGAAGGTGAAATACAAAATTCCCGGCATGCCCGGAGACGACTTCCCGCCCCTGCCGAGCCCCGGTCGCGCGGAGTTCGTGGAGCTGGACGCCGAGCAGGTCGGCGATCTCATCGGCAAGACCCAGTACTCGATGAGCACCGACGACACGCGGCCGCACCTGGCGGGCGCGCTCTTCGAGGGCGACGGCAAGCTCATGCGCATGGTGACCACCGACGGTCACCGCCTCAGCAAGGCCGAGCACAAGCTCGACGGCTCGATGCTCAGCTTCACGATGCTCGTGCCCAACAAGGGCATCGGCGAGCTGAAGCGGCTGATCGACGACGCCAAGTCCGAGCACAAGAAGGGCGAGGGCGAGGCCGCCGCGGTCGGGGTGGCCACGACGGGCGGCAACGCGTTCTTCCGCGGCAAGGACGTGCTCCTCAGCGTGAAGCTGGCCGACGAGCAGTTCCCGCCCTACTCCAAGGTCATTCCGCAGCAGCAGAGCAAGCGGGTGATATGCGCGCGCAGCAGCCTCATCGACTCTCTCCGCCGGATCAGCCTGGTCTCGAGCGACAAGAGCGGCGGGGTGCGGCTGACGATCGAGCCGGGGACGCTGCGCATCGTCAGCGAGAACCCGGACGTGGGCGAGGGCAGCGAGGAGCTGGACGTCGACTACGCCGGCGACGCGCTGACGGTCGGCTTCAACGCCCGGTACATCCTCGACGTGCTCGGCGCGCTCGACGACGACGAGGTGGCGCTGGAGCTGAGCGGCGAGCTCGACCCCGGCGTGGTCAAGCCGGCGGGCGACGCGGCGGCGAGCTTCGTCGGCGTCGTGATGCCGATGCGCATCTGACGGGCGCCAGGCCCATGGACGAGCGAAGGCCGGCCCTGCGACTGACGCGGCTGGCTCTCCGCGGCTGGCGCAACCTCGCCGATCTCGATCTGAGCCCCGGGGCGCGCTTCAACGTGCTCGGGGGCGACAACGGGCAGGGCAAGTCCAACCTGCTCGAAGCCATCTACTACCTCGGGGCGCTCAAGAGCTTCCGCCTGGCGGGCCGCGAGGACCTGATCGGGCGGGACCGGGACCAGGCGCTGGTCGCCGCCCGCTTCGACGCGAGCCCCGCGCCCATCACGACGAAGGTGCGGCTCGATCGGCGCAAGGCCCGCGCGCTGTCGTTCGAGGGCAAGCGGCCCCGCTCCACCGCGGCCTGGGTCTCGTCGCTCCAGATGGTGCTCTTCCACCCGGGCGACCTCGCGCTCGCCAGCGGCTCCCCCGAGGGGCGGCGCGGGTTCCTCGATCGCATCCTCGAGCAGCTCGACCCGACCTACGCCCGGACCCTGGCCAGCTATGGCAAGGCTTTGCGGAGCCGTAACCGCCTCCTGAAGCGCGAGGACGGGGATCGCCGGGGGGTCACCTCATATGACGCGCTCCTGGCCTCTGCGGGCGCCGTGGTGGGCCAGTGCCGGGCTCGCCTGATCGAGGAGCTGGCCCCGCTCGCCGAGTCCGCCTTCGAGGAGGTGGCCGGTCAGGAGCTCCCGCTCAGCGTGGCGTATCGACCGCGAGTCGAGCCGGAGGTCGAGGCCATCCGCGAGGCGCTCGCCCGCTCGCTGCAGAAGGACTTCGCGCGCGGGTTCACCGCGGAGGGGCCGCACGGCGACGATCTCTCGCTGACGGTGCACGCCGATCGCGGCGCCCGTCATCACGCGTCGCAGGGGCAGCACCGGATGATGGTGCTCGCCCTCAAGGTGGCGGAGCTCGAGGTCCTCTCGCGGCGCGTGGGGCGCGTGCCGATCCTGCTCCTGGACGACGTCTCGAGCGAGCTGGACAAGACCCGCAACCGGCGCCTGTTCGCCTACCTCGACCGGCTGGGCGGCCAGGTCTTCCTCACCACCACGCACCCGGAGCTGATCCGCCTCGAGGGGAGCCGCACCGACCTGCTGGTCCGAGAGGGCCACGTCGAGGCGCCCGAGGCCCCGGCGTGAAGCGCCTCTACGACTCGCTCCCTCGATGGCGCCGGCCCGTCCTGGTGGCGCTGGCGCTCCTGAGCGCGGCGCTGATGAGCCAGATCCCCGAGCTCGAGGCCGTCTTCGCGCCCGAGGAGCTCGTCCCGGCCCGGCCCGAGGAGGCCGCCCTCGCCGAGCGCGCCTTCGGCGGGTTCACGGGGCGCGAGGAGCCGCTCCTCGTCGTGCTCGAGGCTCCGGACGCGCTCGACCCCGCGGTGCTGGGCTACCTGCACACGGCGGCGCGCCATTTTCAGAGCCGACCCTGGGCCGCGCGGGTGGACGGGCTCACGGTCACCGCGCTCCCGCACGCCCCCAGGGCCGAGGCGGTGGGACTGGACGAGCTCGACGAGGCAGATCCGGCGACGGATCCCGAGACCGAGGACGCGCTCAGCGACATCGTCGGCTCCGAGCCGACCCGCTTCCCGATGGGGCTCGCCTCGCTCTCTCGCGGCGCCCCCGCGCTCGGCCCGCTGGTGGAGGGCGAAGACCTCGACGAGGCAGAGCGCGCGGCCATCGTCGAGGCGGTCGAGAGCGGCGTGCTCGATCGGCGCCTGATCGACGCGGAGCGGCGCGTGACCCAGCTCGTCATCGCGCCCCGCCCGATGGACGAAGACGCGGCCCGCGCGGCGGTGGAGGAGACCGAGGCCTGGCTGGCTGGCCACTCTCCGCCGGAGGGCGTGATGGCGCGCGTCGGAGGCCTGCCGGCCGTGCGCGTGGCCATGATCGAGGCGCTCGAGGACGACCAGGTGCTGCTCGTGGGCCTCGCGGTGATGGGCAGCCTGATCGTCTTGATCATCGGCTTCCGCTCCTGGGCGGGGGTGCTCTTGCCGCTCGGCGCGGCGGGCATGACGGCGGGCATGACCGTGGGCGCCATGGCGTGGCTCGGCGAGCCGCTGAACCTGCTCAACAACGTCGTGCCGCCGCTGCTGATCACGATCGGGCTCGGCGACGCGGTGCACCTGCTGGTGCGTCACCGCGAAGAGCTCCGCCGGGACCCTGATCGCATCGCGGCAGCGCGTCGGACCATGCGCGCGATGGTCGGGGCGTGCTTCTTGACCTCGGCCACCACCGCGGTGGGGTTCGGCTCGCTCGCGATCAGCGAGACGGGCGTGCTCCGCCGCTTCGGGATCACCGCGGCGCTGGGCGTCATGCTCGCGTACCTCGTCACGGTGCTCTTCCTGCCCGCCGCCCTGCCGGACTTCCGGGTGACGGTCCGCGAGCCTCGCCCCCGCATGGCGCTCGAGACCTGGATCCCGCGCCTGGCCGCGGCCGTCTCGCGGCGCTCGGGCTGGGTCATCGGCGGCAGCTGCGCGCTCCTGCTCCTCTCGGTCGCCACGGCCGGTCGGCTCCGCGTGGACAGCGCGCTCCTCGACCAGCTCCCGCCCGACTCGGACACGGCCCGCACGGCGGCGCTCCTCGAGGACCGGCTCGGTGGGGTGCGGGTGCTCGAGGTCGGGCTGATGGGCGCGCCCGGTCGCTATCGCAGCGCGGAGGGGCTCCGGGAGCTGGACGCGCTCGAGCGATGGCTCGCCGAGCAGCCCCACGTCCTGCGCGTGAGCGGGGCGGCGGGGTTGACGGGCTCGCTCTGGGCCTGGATCGACGAGGGCGACGACCGGCCCGCCGCGCTCGCGGACGACGGCCGCGCGCAGGGCCTGGCCGCGCTCGCTGCCCACTCCGCGCCTGAGCGCTGGGCGACCTACGTCAGCGCAGACGGCGGGCGCGCGCGGGTCGAGGTGCGCCTCGCCGACGCCGGGGAGCGCGCGCTCAATCAGCTGCTCGACCGGGCAGAGGCGCGCGGCCGAGAGCTGCCCGAGGCGGAGCTGGTGCTGGGCGGCGAGGCGGTCCGCTCCGCGCGCGGGCTCGAGCGGCTGGTCGGCGAGCTGGTCGTGAGCCTCGCGGCGGCGGTCCTGATCATCTTCGTGCTGCTCGGCCTGCTCCTGCGCAGCGTCCGGCTCGGGCTGATCAGCGTCTTGCCCAACGTCCTGCCGCTGACGCTGACCCTCGCTTGGATGGCCCTCCGCGGCATCCCGCTGCACGCCGCGACGGCCATCGTGTTCACCGTCAGCATCGGCCTCGCGGTGGACGGCACCGTGCACATCCTCGCGCGCTACCGGGAGGAGATCTCGGAGGGGCAAGGTCGCATGCGGGGAATGATCCTCGCCATGCGCGGCAGCGGGCGCGCGGTGGTGATCGGCGCGATGACGCTGCTCCTCGGCTTCCTCGCGCTCCTGTTCGGATCCTTCGTGCCGATCCGTCTGTTCGCCGAGCTGTCGGTCGTCGCGATCGGCACGTCGCTCCTGGCGGAGCTCATCTTGCTCCCCGCGCTCCTCGCCCGCTTCGGGCCGACCGAGGTCACGGGCCGCGCGATGGTGCGCACCAAGCTCGAGCACTCGGGCGAGGCGCGGTCCCCCTACGCGCGCTGAGCCTCAGCCGTCGGTCCCGCAGTACACGTTCTCCTGCGTGCGCGCCCGGCAGGTCTTGCCGAGCACGGGGCCGAGGCAGATCGACGAGGCGCACTCGTCCTCCCAGGTGCACGAGGAGCCGGTCGGTTCACCGCTTCCGCAGCGGCGGGGCATGAAGCCGCCCGCGTGCTCACAGCGGAGCGAGGCGCACTCGAGCCCGTAGCGGCAGACCTCGCCGTCGCGGAGCGCGTCCACGCAGAGCCAGCGGTCGCCGCTCTGCTGGCAGATCTGATCCTTGCGCTCACACGCGAGGTTCGCGACGAGGAAGTCGATCTCCATCATGCCCCGCGGCGTGCACTCTCCGCCGCCCGGGATCGAGCCTCGCGCCGGGCCGTAGAAGCCTTCGCGCGAGATGTACCAGTCGGCGACGTCCGGGTCGCAAGTCGCGGCGAGCGCCGACCCGCTCGCCACCGCGCGCCCCGCCGCCTCCGCGTCCCACGTGATGCGGTCGTCGGCGATGATCGCCCCGAAGGCCGCTCCACACGCCATCTGGAGCTGTCGTGTGCAGGCCTCGACGTCGAAGGACGGATCATCGCAGCAGTCCGCCCCTCGCGCTTCGCACGCCGTTCGCGCGAAGGCCGGGCAGTAGTCGTCTCGCTCGACCCGGGGCACGCTGGCGTCGGCGCCCCCGTCCATGCCCGCCCCGGGCACGAGGTGCCCGGACGGGTCGTTGACGAGCGAGCAGGCGCTCGCGAGCAGGATCGGCAGCAGGATGAAGGCGCGCATCAGAAGCTCCCTCCCGCCGCGAGCCCGCCCGCGACGGGGCTCGCCCAGGGGGTGATCCAGGCCGCGTCGGTCGCGCTCGCCTCGGGCGGCAGGGCGAAGAGGAGGATGACGCCCGTGATCCCCGCCGCGGCGGCCGCGATCCAGCTGACGTCGGCGACGGTGTTGTAGAGGCGCAGCGTCTCGACGCGGCTCTCGGTGCAGGTGGTGGCCGGGTTGTCGCGCCCGCACTCCGAGGCGAGGCTCGCGTCCTCCGCCTCGCTCAGCCCGGCGAAGACGCCGAAGCTCGCCGCGAGCACGCCGGCGCCGATGAGCACGCCGATCCCCGCCGGGTGCACGCCCGAGGCCGGCTCCGGGGGCGGGGGCGGCGCGAGGTCGCGGTTGGTCAGTCGCTCTTCGCGCTGGTCCGCGTCGCGCGCCGCGCGCTCCCGCTCGAGCTCGGCTTCGGCCTGCGCCGCGCGCTCCTCCGCCACGCGGGCCTCCAGCCGCGCGAGCCGAGCGCTCAAGGCGTCGCGGCGGTCGGGCTCGACGTCACCCTCCTCGAGGTAGCGCTCGAGGGCCTCCGCGGCCTCCGCCAGCACGCCGCCGCGCTCGAGCGCGGAGTAGACGTTGAAGAGCAGGTCGGGGTGACCGGTCAGCGCGTGGGCGCGCCGGAACTCCGCCGCCGCGCGCGCGTAGTCGCCGGTGTCGAAGGCGGCGGTCCCGGCCTCGAAGTGGGCCTGGGCCTCCGCGCGGCGGTCGGGGTCGAGCGCCTCGTCCTGGGCGGCGGCCGGGCTGGCCAGGGCGCAGACGAGCGAGAAGAGCGAGGCGAACCGAAGCGCGAATCGAAGCACGAGCGCAGGGTACTGGATGACGCGCGCGTGCGTCATCGGCAGACGCAGACCCGTCGTTTGCCCTCGCGCTTCGCCTGGTACATCGCCTCGTCCGCGCAGCGGAAGAGCGCCGTGGCGTCGTTGGCGTGCTCGGGGAACGCGGCCACCCCGATGGAGATGCCCGGCGCGAGCGTGACGCCGTCCTTCTCGTAGCCGTGGCCCAGCACCGCCGCGAGGATGGCCTCGGCGATGACCTGGCTCTCGCCGAGCCCCTTGGCCGGGAACGCGGCCACGAACTCGTCGCCGCCGAAGCGGGCCGCGATGGCGCCGTCGGGGATGGTCTGCCCGATCAGCCGGCCGCTCTCGGCGATGACGTAGGCGCCGAAGAGGTGGCCGTGGCTGTCGTTGATGCCCTTGAGCCCGTCGAGGTCCATGACGAGCATCCCGAGGGGCTGGCTCTTCACGCGGGCGGCGCGGAGCAGCTCCTCCACCTCGCGGTCGAAGCGGCGTCGGACGTAGAGACCGGTCAGGTCGTCGATGTCGATCAGCCGCTCCACCAGCTCGTCGTAGGCCTGGTCGGTGGCGTCCTGGAGCTCGAAGCGGATCACCGTGTCGCCGACCTCGACCTTGTCGTTGGGGTGCAGCGCCACCTCGGTCTCGACGCGGGCGCCGTTGACGCTCGTCCCGTTGGTGGAGCCGAGCTCCACCAGGGCCCAGCCGTCGCCCCGGTCCTCGATGCGACAGTGCCGCGAGGAGACCCTCGGGTCCGTCAAGGTCAGGTCCACCGCGTGGCTCCGGCCGACCACGAGGGCCGACTCTCGCACCCGCGCGCGCCGGCCGACGTCCTCGCCCAGCACGACCACCAGGGTGGGCCTGCGCTTCACCTGCGCGGCGGCGGCCAGCGCCCGATGGCGGAGCGTCTCTCCGTCGTCGATCTGCAGGGTACGCGCGACTTCGTCGTCGGTGCTGCGCTTGGCCACCGCCCTGGAGGATAGCAGGCGCGCGCGCGCCCTGGCGTGATCGCGGCAACGTCCCTACTGTGGCGCCCGGACGGCGGGGGCCTGCTCCGCCAGAGACGAAAGAGACGCTGATGGCCGTTCTTCCCCACCTGCGCGGCGTGTCCGACGCCCACCCTTTCGGTAGTGACGTGTCCTGGCGGCAGGCGCTCGACGCGGCGATCGACGCCTTCATGAAGCCCAACGACCGGCTGCGGACGTCGGGCGACCCCATCCCCGTCACCGAGGACTCTCCGACCGCGGTCGTCATCGGCGCGGGGCTCGGGGGGCTCGCGGCCGCGGTGCGGCTCGGGGCGCGCGGCTATCGCGTGACGGTGGTCGACCGGCTCGACCAGCCCGGCGGCCGGGCGCGCGTGTTCCGCGACGACTACCAGGGCGGGACCTTCGTCTTCGACGCCGGCCCCACGGTGATCACCGCGCCCTTCATGCTCGAGGAGCTGTGGCGGCTCGCGGGCAAGCGGCTCGAGGACGACGTGGAGCTCCGCGAGGTCTCGCCCTTCTATCGCATCCGCTTCCACGACGGAGAGCAGTTCGACTACACCGGCTCGGCCGACGTCATGCGGAGCGAGATCGCGCGCTTCGCGCCCGGCGACCTCGCGGGCTACGACGCGTTCCTCGAGCACAGCGAGCGCATCTTCGAGATCGGGTTCGAGAAGCTCGCGCACGTGCCCTTCAGCAGCGCGGTCGACATGGCGCGCATCGTCCCGGCCATGATGCGGCTCGAGAACTACCGCACCGTGCACAGCCTCGTGTCGAAGTACATCCGGGACGAGCGGCTGCGGCAGGTCTTCAGCTTCCACCCCCTGCTCGTGGGCGGGAACCCCTACAGCTGCAGCTCCATCTACACGCTGATCGCCTACCTCGAGCGCAAGTGGAAGGTGTGGTTCGCGATGGGCGGCACGGGCGAGATCGTCAACGGGCTGGTCGGCCTCGTCGAGCACCTCGGCGGCGAGGTGCAGCTCGGAAAGGACGTGTCGGAGATCGTCGTCGAGGGCGGGCGCGCCACGGGCCTGCGCTTCCAGGACGGGACCCGGCTCCAGGCGGACGTGGTGGTCAGCAACGCGGACGCCGCGTGGACCTACCGTCACCTGGTCAAGCCCGAGCATCGGCGGATCTGGCCCGACTGGCGCCTCGAGCGCAGCCGCTACTCGATGGGGCTCTTCGTCTGGTATTTCGGCACCAAGCGCCGCTACGAGGACGTCGCGCACCACACGATTCTGCTCGGCCCTCGTTACGAAGAGCTGCTCGACGACATCTTCTCCAAGAAGGTGCTCGCCGACGACTTCAGCCTCTACCTCCACCGGCCGACCGCGACCGATCCGTCGATGGCGCCCGACGGCTGCGACGCGTTCTACGTGCTCTCGCCCGTGCCGCACCTCGACGGCGGCGTGGATTGGTCGACCCAGACCGAGCCCTACCGCAAGAAGATCGAGCGCTACCTGAGCGACACCATCATGCCGGGCCTGGAGGGCGAGATCGTCAGCAGCCGGACCCTGACCCCGAAGGGCTTCCTCGAGGACTACCTCGCGTTCAAGGGCGCCGCGTTCTCGCTCGAGCCCGTGCTCCAGCAGAGCGCGTACTTCCGGCCGCACAACCGGTCCGAGGACGTCGACGGGCTCTACCTCGTCGGCGCGGGCACCCACCCGGGCGCCGGCATGCCGGGGGTGCTCTCGAGCGCCCGCGTGCTCGACACCGTCGTTCCGGACCCCGTCGTTCCGGACCCCGTCGTCCCGGACACCGTTCGTCGACGGTGAGCGCGACGGTCGGGATCCGCGCGCGGGCCACTTCGGTGTACCGTGCCGCCGCCATGGGGGCCCCACAGCAGATGGACGCGCCGGAGGGAGACGTCGAAGTCATCCGCGCTTGTCGCGCCATCCTCGGCCGTGGGAGCAAGTCGTTCGCGGCCGCCTCGCGCCTGCTCCCCGCGCGGCTGCGGGATCCCGTCGCCTGCTACTACGCCTTCTGCCGGGTGAGCGACGACGCGGTCGACGAGTCGTCCGACCCCCGGGCCGCCCTCGACGCGCTCCGCGGTCGCCTGGACCGCGTCTACGCCGGCCGGCCCGACGCACACCCCGCCGACCGTGGGCTGGCCTGGGTGGTGGCGTCCCACCGCGTGCCGCGCGCGCCGCTCGACGCGCTGCTCGACGGCTACCTCTGGGACGTGGAGGGCCGCCGCTATCGGGACCTCTCGGGCGTGCGCGCGTACTCGGCGCGGGTGGCCGCGAGCGTCGGCGTGGTGATGACCCTCTTGATGGGCCGCCGTGAGGACTACGTGCTGCATCGGGCGGCGGACCTCGGCGTGGCCATGCAGCTGACCAACATCGCGAGAGACGTCGGAGAGGACGCGAGGGCGGGCCGCCTCTATCTCCCCACCGCGTGGCTCGAGGCCGAGGGCATCGACCCGGACGCGTGGCTGCGCGACCCGCGCTTCGAGCCCGGCGTCGGGGTGGCGGTCTGTCGCCTCCTCGACCACGCGGCCCACCTCTATCGCCGCGCCGACCTCGGCGTGCCGGAGCTGCCCCGGGACTGTCGGGTCGCCATCTCGGGCGCACGCCACATCTACGCCGACATCGGGCGCGTGATCCGCGAGCAGGGTCACGACAGCGTGCGCGAGCGCGCCTTCACGTCCGGGGCCCGCAAGGCCATGCTGCTCGCCCGCGCCGCCACCGAGCGCTGGCGCGAGCCGGACCCTTTCGCGGCGCACCCAGCGCCGCTCCCCGAAATCACGTTTCTCGTCGAGGGCGTCTCTTGAAGCAGCTACATCATCGCAAGCGTAACGTTCACCGCGACTTCGACGTCGTCGCCTCCACGTACGACCTGCTGACCGGGATGAACCCCGGCTATCACCGCAACCTCCGGCAGAGCGCCGAGCGGCTGTCGATCCGGCGGGAGCGGCCGCGGCTCCTCGACCTGTGCTGCGGCACGGGCGCGAGCACGCTGGCGCTCCGCGCGAGCTACCCGGACGCGGAGATCGTCGGCCTCGACGCGTCCGCGGGCATGCTGCGCCACGCGCGCCAGAAGCCGGAGCTCGAGGGCGTCACGTTCGTCCAAGGAGACGCGACCGATCCCGCCGCGGCGGGGGTCGAGGGTCCCTTCGACGGCGTGCTCATGGCGTACGGGATCCGCAACCTGCCAGAGCCGGATCTGGGGATCTCGAACCTGCGCGCCATGTTGCGCCCCGATGCGCGAATCGTCTTCCACGAGTACTCGGTGCGAGACTCCCGGCGCGCGCGCCTGAAGTGGGACGCGGTCTGCTACGGCGTGATCCTCCCGGGAGGGCTGATCACCGCACGTGAGAGTGACATCTACCGCTACCTGCACCGCAGCGTGCGGGACTTCGACGGGGTGCGCGCGTTCGAGGAGCGCCTCCGCCGCGCGGGCTTCGTGGACGTCTGGACGGCGCCGATGGACGGGTGGCAGCGCGGCATCGTGCACTCCTTCGTGGCGCGGAATCCGTCGTGAGCCTCCTCGACAACCTGGGCCTGGGCCGGCGCGAGGTGCGCGGCGTGACGCGCGGGACCCGCGACCGGGTCGACGATCAGACGCGCGTGGTGGTCGTCGGAGGCGGCCTCGCGGGCGTCGCGGCGGCGTGCGTGCTCGCCGAGCGCGGCGTGAGCGTGACCTTGCTGGAGAAGGAAGACTACCTCGGCGGGCGGGTCGGCGCGTGGACGGAGAAGCTCCCCGACGGAACGCCCTACGAGATGGAGCGCGGCTTCCACGGGTTCTTCAGGCAGTACTACAACCTGAGAAACCTCTTGCGCCGCGTGGATCCGGATCTCGCCCGGCTGCGGCCGCTCGACGACTACCCGGTGCTCGGCCCCGACGGCTCGATGGAGTCGTTCGAGGGGCTGCCCAAGACGCCGCCGCTCAACCTGATGGCGCTCCTGCGGCGCACGCAGTTCGTCAGCCTGAAAGATCTTCGCGGCGTCGATCAGTCCAAAGCGCGGCTGATGCTGATGTTCGACCCGGCGCGCACGTACGCCGACCACGACGAGGTCACCGCGCGCGCCTACCTCGACTCGCTCAACTTCCCCGAGCGCGGTCGGCAGATGCTCTTCGATGTCTTCTCGCACTCGTTCTTCAACCCCGAGGCGGGGATGAGCGCGGCGGAGATGTTGATGATGTTCCACTTCTATTTCCTCGGGAACCCCGAGGGGCTCGTCTTCGACGTGCTGGACGAGCCGTTCAGCGACGCGCTCTGGAAGCCCTTCGAGCGCTACCTCTCGGGGCTCGGCGTCGACGTGCGCCTCGGGACGTCCGTGGACTCGGTCGAGCAGTCGGGGCACTCGTGCTGGCGTGTGCACGCGGGCTCCGAGACCTTCGACGGCGAGGGCCTCGTGCTCGCGGTGACGGTGCCGGCGCTGAAGTCGATCCTCACCGCTTCGCCCGCGCTCCAGGTGGCCGAGGGCCTCGCGCAGTCCGTCGAGTCGCTCGACGTGACGCTCCCGTTCGCGGTGTGGCGGCTCTTCCTGGACCGGGGCGCCAACGAGGAGCGCTACCCGTTCGCGGGCACGGCGGGCATCGGGCTCATCGACAACATCTCCCTGTACGAGAAGTTCGAGGGCGAGAGCCGCCGCTGGTCGATGCGCACGGGGGGCTCGGTGGTGGAGCTGCACGCGTACGCGTGTCCGCACTCGGACGAGGACGCGATCAAGGAGGAGCTCCTCGACGGGCTCCACCAGCTCTACCCCGAGCTCGCGGACGCCGAGATCCTCCACGACACCTGGCTGCTCCGGCAGGACTGTCCGTCCTTTGGCCCCGGCTCCCACGGGGTGCGCCCGCGCGTGGCGACGCCGTTCGGCAACGTGGTGCTGGCGGGGGACTTCGTGAAGATGCCCTTCCCCACCGCGCTGATGGAGCGCGCTGCGTCGAGCGGCATGCTCGCCGCCAACCACCTGCTCGATCGCTGGGACGTGCGCGGCGAGAGCCTCTTCTCGATCCCGCCGCGCGGCTTCATGTCCCGCCTGCCGCTGCGCTGAGCGGAGATCGAGATCGAAGAAGCCCCCGCCCTCGCCCCTCTTCCGAGGTGCGCGAGCGGGGGCGTTCTCTTCGATCGGTCGTCAGGGGGCGGGGGTGTACGGCGCCACGAGGTTGTCGGCGATGTCCCAGCCGGCCGGGGTCGAGCCGCAGTAGAAGCAGCTCCAGACGTCGGTCATCGCGAGGTTGCGGCGCGCGCGGAGCGAGCCGATGGCGCCGTCCGGGTTGAAGAGATCGGGCGCGACGTGGTGGAAGACGTTGTCGTCGAACCAGATGCGGTTCAGCGTGTCGCCCGCCATGCGCCCGAGCATGACGCCGGTGTTGATGAGGAGGTTGTCCCGCGCGTAGGCCAGGTCGCTGGTGCCGTGGATGCGGTAGTTGTGCTTGTTCGAGTTCGCGATCCGGTTCTCGATCGTCGCGGTCCGCAGCACGCTCACCAGCCGCACCGTGGACTCGGGGCCCGCGGAGTCGAAGCTGTTGCGGAAGAGGATCAGGTCCTCGCTCTGCATCGGGCCGGTGTCGCCGCACCAGACCGAGTAGCGCTCGGCCGTGATGTCGCTGTCGAGGATGGCGATGCGCCGCCCGCGCAGCTCGATCGCGGAGTCACCGGACACGACGCGCAGGCCCTCGAGGGAGATGTCCTCGGCCATCCAGTCGCTGCGGTAGGACGGGCCACCGCCGTCCCAGGACGCCGGGATGGGGAAGCGGACGCCGGACCACTGGCCGCCGACCACCCGCACGCGCTGCGTACCGTGCCCGAAGCTGAGGGTCCCGAGCCGGCTGCTGCCGTCGAAGATGATCTCGACGTCGTTCGCGCTCAGGCTCAGCCCGCCGCCGGTCACGCCATTGGCGAGGATGCGCGTGCCGGGCACGCTGGCTTCCCGGGCGAGCGACGCCGCGTCGGTGACGGTCACCTCGCGCGTCGTGGTGGGCGCGGTCGGCCAGCGCAGGCCGGCCATCTCCGCGGGGAGGGGTCCGAGGTCACGGCTCGCCGGACCGCTGGGCTCTTCGGGCGCGGGCTCTTCGACCGGCGGATCCTCGCGCGGCGGCGGCTCCTCGGTCGGGGGGACCTCTTCGCCGGGGGCGTACGCCTCGGGCTGCCAGCCGTCGGCGTATTCGGCGCCGCGCAGGTCGGCGACGTCTCCATCGGGGATCTCCGGGTCATAGGGTCCCGGCTCCGAGGCGACCTGACCCACACAGCCGGTCACCAGACACACGTATCCAACCAGGAGCACACGGCTCCAACCACACACTGCAGACATTTGCTCACGTCACCGAAGGGTGTCGGCTCGATTTTTTGCCGACGCGCCCCCCAGCGCTTCGCGGCCCTTCGTCCTTTCGAGCGAAAGGATGTCGCTGCGCAGAGTTCGTACAATGGGGGACAACCCCGACACTTCTCGGGGTTCCCAAGCGGGGTGCAGCCCGCGTGTTCCTTGCCCCTGCCCTTGCCCGTGCCCCTGCCCGCGAGTTCTTGCCCTGCGGTGACCGCGCTCGGCCAGCTCGAGCACGCGGTCAGAGGACTTGACCGGTGATTCGCGGGCGAGGGCATGCCCGCGGGTTCTCGGGTGACCGCGCTCGGGCCGCTCGAGCACGCGGTCGTCGACCGCTTTGACCGGCGATTCGCGGGCAAGGGCAGGCGTTCTTGGGCAGCCTACCGATTGACGACGCGCAGGCGCTTGGAGCTGCGCTCTTCGTCGTGCTGGCGGCGCTCGTCACGCGTGCGGAGCGCGTAGGTGCGCTCGGCGTACGCGCGGTCCTCGACCCAGAGCCGCGCCGCGCGCCGCTCGATCATCGGTCGCGCGAGCGCGCCCAGCGTGCGGAAGAGCGGGAAGAGCATCCGGTCGCTCGTGGCGAGCGTCGCCTCGATCACCGCGGTGCGGCCGGCGTCGATCGGCGTGGCGTGCGTCTCGACCACCGAGCCGACTCCGTCGCCGCGGAGGATCGTCATGACGATGGTGCGGGGATCGGGGCAATCGAAGCGCGCGTCGACCTCCATCGCGAGCGGCCCGAGCACCTTGTAGACGACGCGCACCGTCAGCTGCGAGACGTCCTCGTCGATCACGCTCAGCCGCAAGAAGGAGTGCGGGTGATAGTGCGCGCCGTGCCACGGATCGAGCCGGTTGGCGAGGATGTCGCGCGGCTCGCAGCGCGCCTCCATGCGGACCACGCCCGACAAGAAAGTGTCCGGGCGTGCAGCGAGGATCGGCGCGCCGGTGAAGCGCTCGTCGGGCGCGAGCAGCTGGGGCAGGCGCACCCACGCGAGCACGCCGTCGTCGTGCGCGATCCTCGGCTCCCAGTCCCCACGCGCGCGGTCGCCGAGGGCGAGGCCGTGCCACGGGCAGACGATCCGGCCCGCGTCGTCGACCTCTCCGTCGCAGAGCGAGGCGCCCATGTGCGGGCACGCCTCGGGCGCCACGCGGAGGGTTCCGTCTTTGGTGCGCCACGCGACCAGCTCCTCGCCGCCCACGGTGAAGCCGCGCGGCGCCGAGATGCG
Source organism: Sandaracinaceae bacterium (assembly GCA_040218145.1). GTDB lineage: Bacteria > Myxococcota_A > Polyangia > Polyangiales > Sandaracinaceae > JAVJQK01. The sequence goes on from JAVJQK010000076.1 coordinate 269,811, forward strand.
GTCGCTCGCGTCCAGCACGGCCCAGCCGCCCGACGGCTTGGCGAGCGCGTGGCGGAGGCTGCGCTCGATGCGGGCCGGGTTGGCCTGCGCCCAGTCCGGGCGATCATTGCTGGCTTCGGTCGCGCCCCCTTCCTGGGCGGGGTCTCGGCCGAAGAGAACGAAGCGTGCCATGCGAACTCCTACCATTGCTCAGTCGAGGCACATAGCCCCGCCCTCGTTACCGCCACCCTGGAGTCACTCTGCGCCGCTGTCCGCTATGCTCCGGCGCGATGGACGACCCCCTGCTCCAGCGCGTTCGCGCCCTCATCGAGGCGCTGCCCGAGACCTCCGAGAAGCTCTCCCACGGCGCGCCGATGTTCTGGGGCGGCCGGAAGACCTTCGCGTGCTTCCACGCCGGCGGCTACGACGACGGACGGCGCGGGGTCTGGATCAAGGCCGACGACGGCGTGCAGGGCGAGCTGATCGAGAGCGACCCCGACCGCTTCTACCGGCCGAAGTACATGGGCCCGAGCGGCTGGGTGGGCGTGCGCCTCGAGGGCGACGTCGACTGGGAGCAGGTGCGCGTGCTGCTCGAGGACGGCTGGCGGCTGGTGGTACCAAAGCGCGCGATCCGGGCGCTGGAGGAGCGGGGCTGATCCGGGTTCTCGCGTCGGCGTCCGACGTGGCGCTATGATGGGCCGCTCATGGGCGCACCCGCCGACAGCGAGCCGTCGCTCGAAGGACCCGAGCCCGACGTGGACATCGGCGTGGACATCGCCGCGGACATCGCCGCGCCCGCGCCGACGGCCGGGCTCGGCCCCGGGCAGCGGCGCTCGGTGGCGGGGCGCTACCTGCTGCTCGAGCACATCGCCGAGGGCGGGATGGGCTCGGTCTACGTGGCCGAGCACGCGCTGAGCAAGAAGAAGCTCGCGCTCAAGCTGGTGCACCCGTACCTCTGCCGCGGGCGGCAGGGGGTCGAGCGGTTCCGGCGCGAGGTGAGCGCGGCGGCGGAGATCGATCACCCGGGCATCGTGCAGGTCTACGACGCGGGCACCGACGACGACGGCGGCTTCTTCATGGCGATGGAGCTGCTCGAGGGCGAGAGCCTCGGAGACCGGCTCCGGCGGAGCTGGCCGGGCATGAAGAGCGCGGTGGCGCTCGTGGACGGAATGCTCGAGCCGCTCGCGAAGGCGCACGCGAAGGGCTTCGTGCACCGCGACCTCAAGCCCGACAACATCTTCCTCGCGGTCCTGGACGACGGCGGCGAGCGCGTGAAGCTGCTCGACTTCGGGCTCGCGCGCGAGGTCGACAAGAGCGGCGCGACCCGGACGGGGATCACCTTCGGCACGCCGGAGTACATGAGCCCCGAGCAGGCGATGAGCGCGCGCAAGGTCCGCGCGCCCGGCGACGTCTGGTCGGTCGGCGTGATGCTCTACGAGCTGCTGAGCGGCGATCATCCGTTCACGGGCGAGACGCCGAACGCCATCATGGCCAACGCGATCAAGGAGCCGCTGCCCTCGCTGCGCGAGCGGGCGCCCCACGTGCCCTTGCCGCTGGCGCGGGTGATCGAGCGCGCGCTCGAGAAGGAGCCCAAGGCGCGGCCGCAGAGCGCGGGCGAGCTGCTGGAGGAGCTGCGCGCGGCCGTCGCCGAGTGCGGCGAGCTGGACGAGACGGTGCCCGTGGCCCCCAACCCGCCCGGCGCGTGGAGCAGCAGCGAGGAGGGCGCGGTCTCGAGCTCCTACCCGGTGCAGCGTCAGCCGCAGGCGAAGCTGCCGACGCACGTCGTCGCGGACGGAGACTCGCAGCCCGAGACGAAGCGCCGCCGCAACCCGGCGCTGTTCGTGATCGGCGGCGCGGTCGCGATGGGGCTCCTGCTCATCGTGGGCTCGCTCGCGTACCGGGTGTTCGGCGCGCCCGACGCCGACGCGGCGACCGCGGTCAGCGCCGAGGGCGCGCGCCTCGAGCCGCCGCCCGCGCCGCCCGAGTCGCCGTCCGAGAGCGCCGCCGCGGAGCGCCCCGCGCGAGAGGCGGAGCTGGCCCTGCCCCCTGCTGCGGAAGAGCCCGCGGAAGAGCCCGCGGAAGAGGTGGCGGAGGAGGCCGAGGTCACCCAGGAAGAGGCGGCCGTCGAGGCGCGCCCCGGTCGCCGCGCGGCGCCCGCCGCTCGTCGCGCGCCCCGACCGAGCGCGCTCGAGGCGGCGCAGGTCTGCCTCGCCGAGGGTGATCGCGAGTGCGCGCGTCAGGCCCTCGCGGGTCGCGCTCGCACGGCGCCCGAGATGGCGCTGCTCATTCGCCTGAGCCGCGACACGGGCCACGGCGGCGAGGCGGTGCAGCTCATGCGGCAGTTCGTCGAGCGCTGGCCCGACGCACCGCAGACGCCGGGCTACCGTCAGGATCTCGGGCTCCGCTGAGGGACGCCCCGGTCGTCTACTGACCTGCGGACTGAGCGGCGGACTGGGCGGCGAAGAGGCTGCGGATGGCGTCCTTGCGGACGACGACGATGCCCCACACGTAGTACGCAACCTTGACGACCAGGAAGAGGGCGCCCATGCACATGCCGACGCTCGCGCTCGCCTCGCCGACCGCGCCCATCGTGTCGCCCATCCCGGGCGCCGCCTCCGCCGCTCCCGCCATCATCTCGCGCATGATCGGCTTCATCTGGAGCTGCACGACGATGCCGAGCACGGTGCCGATCACGTCCACGAAGATGCTCGCCGCCGCCGCGCCCACGAAGAGCCCGAGCGCCATGGGCTTCCAGCGGAGCAGCAGGATGCCCGCGATCCCGAGCGCGAGGCTGGCGAAGAGGTTCAGCACCTGGTGCGTGAGCGTGAAGGGCTGCCAGCTCTCGGCGATCTCCTGCAGCCGGTCCTGCGTCTCGAGCTGACGCTGCAGCATCTCGGGGTTGGCGCCCTGCATCGACTCCAGGTTGGCGCGATTGAACTCGTTGAGCGGGCCCTGCGCCAGCGTCGAGGCGAAGGTGAACGAGCTGACGCAGCTGCCGAGCACGCCGATCACGATGGCGATGATGGCGACGGCGGTGAGCATTCCGGGGCGTTGTTGGGCCATGGGGGTCTCATGTAGCAGTCGGCTCCTCGGCGTCGAACCGAGCGATCACCTCGCGTCGGTGCAGCACCACGGAGCCGTAGACGATCATCGCGAGCGCGGTGGGCAGGCAGTAGCAGCCGAAGACGGTCGAGAGGCCGAGCCAGATCGAGCCGATGGCGAGCCACCGCGAGTGGAAGGTGCGGACTCGCCAGCCGGCGAGCAGCTGCATCACCCCCGCGGGGAGGTGCATCAAGCCCATGCCCACCATGCCGCCCAGCATGATCGAGGAGATGGCGGCCTGGGCTGGGTCGTCGCTCGGGGGCAGGTCGCCGAGGGCCAGCGCGGTGAACGCGCCGTACATGAGGAGCAGCAAGGCCATCCCGAGGGTCATGGCGCCCTGCACCATCATGAGGATGCCGAGGACCGGGACGTGTCGAAGCCACCGGCCGCCGCCCAGCCGTCTTGCGCACACGACACAGAAGCGCTTCTCCGTCATGTCCGAGAGGCACGCGTCGCACATGAAGCTGCCGCAGCGCTCGCAGGTCCCCGCGGTGGCCGCCTGCTCCGGGTGCAGCGCGCAGTGATCCTGGACCGCCTCCTCCCCGGACGGATCGTCGAGCTGCGTCTCGGGCGGGGCCTCGCTCACGGGGAGACGATAGCAGTCTGCCTGCCCCTCGCCCTTGCCCTTGCCCTTGCCCCTGCCCTTGCCGGCGAGTTGGCGGTCACAGTTCTCGCGGAGCGCGAAAGGTATCTCGCGCAAAGACGCAAAGGCGCCAAGGGAAGAGGAGGGGTTGGGCCTCGTCTCGTTCGCGTGTCCGCGGCTTTGCGCGAGGCCCGTTCGGGCGTCACTCGGGAGTTTCTCGCGCAAAGACGCAAAGGCGCCAAGGGGAGAGGAGGGGGTTGGGCCTCGTCTCGTTCGCGTCTGCGCGGCTTTGCGCGAGAGAGCTTCTTCCGCAGCCTGCTATCCGCGGTCCGCGACCTGGTGGCCGAGGGCGGCGTTGCGGGCGTCGCCGAGGCGCTCGACGGCGGGGGCGTAGCGCGGGGACATGCGCAGGGCGCGGCGGTAGGCGCGGCGGGCGGCGGCCGGCTGTCCGTTGGCGTGGAGCGCGTCCCCGAGCAGGACCTGGTAGTAGGGGAGGCCGCCACGGAGGCGCGCCGCGCGGCGGGCCTGTCGCAGGGCGCGCTCGGAGTGCCCACGGCGGAGCGCACGACGGGCGGCGCGGGCGAGCCGGCGCGCTTCGACCCTGCGCCCCTCGCGCGCCTCGTCGGCCGGCTCCGCGTCGGTGGCGGCGTCGTCGCCGTCGTCGAAGGCGAGCGCGTCGACCGGCTCGCTGGAGGGAGAGAGGTCCGTCGCGACGGCGGGACCGGGCTCGATCGCGCTCGGGGTCGAGCCGTCGGCGTGGGTGAGCGCGAAGGCCAGGCCGGCGACGGCGACCGCCACCGTGGCGGCGCCCGCGGCGAGCCACGCGCGTCGGCGGGTCGGCTTCGGCGAGGCGGGCTTCGGCACGGAGACCGCGACGCGCTCGGTCTGGTCGCGCGCAGTGCGGTCGGAGGCAGTGCGGTCGGAGGCGGCGCGGTCGGAGGCGGTGCGGTCGGAGGCGGCGCGGTGGGAGGCGGCGCGGTGGGAGGCAGTGCGGTCGGAGGCGGCGCGGTCGGAGGCGGTCGCTGGCTCGTCGCGCGTGAGCTCGAGGTTGGTGAGCGAGGGGGCGCGGGTGGGGGCCGACGCGCTCTTCCACGCGCTCGAGAGGCCGGGGCCGGTCTCCCACTCGGGCGGGAGCTCGAGCTCCTGGGTGATGTTCTCGTGCGTGAGACCACGCGCGGGCAGCGTCACCTCGACCGTGTCCGGAGGCCCCGGCGGGCGCGAGCTGGCGCGCATCAGGTCGGGCAGCGCGTGCACGGGCTCGAGGATGTTCGCCAGCGACGGGAAGCGGAGCGGCTCGACCGCCGCGTCCCCCGTGCTCGTCTTCCGCAGCAGCGCGTACGCCGCGCGCCCCTGGAGGCGCTCGCCGTTCTTGTCCGCCACCGCGCCCACCACGAGGCCGGTGCCGACCTCGACCGTGATGTCGCCGAAGAGGCTGTCGACGATGACACGGTAGCTTCCTCCGTCCTCGGCGAGCCGCTCGAGGATCCGGGTGGGCCCGATCTCGGTGAGCGAGAGGACGACGGGCTCCCCGGCGAGGATGGCGGCTTCGAGGGCGGCTTCGGTCATGGCCGACCACAGTGCAGCTTTCGGGCCGAGTCACGGAATCGGCCGCGCGTGGACCAGACGGGGAGAATCGTACCCAGCGGACCACGCCTCGTGTGGCCACGCGGAGCCTCAGGTGCTCCGCTCGAGGGCCGTGGCCACCGCGCGGCGGTCGCGCTTGCCGCTCGGGGCGACCGGTAGCGCCTCGGCGAAGCGCCAGCGCCGCGGGTGCTTGAAGCGCGCGAGCCGGGGCGCCAGGTGCGCCTCGAGCTCCGCGACGGAGACCTCCCCCACCACCATCGCCGCGACCCGCTGACCCCAGCGCGGGTCGGGCACGCCGACCACGCAGGCGTCGCGCACCGCGGGGTGAGCCCGCAGCGCGGCCTCGACCTCCAGGGGATCGACGTTCTCGCCCCCCGAGACGATCCGGTCGTCGACCCTCCCCGCGACGTGCAGGTGGCCGTCTTCGTCGAGGTGACCCAGGTCTCCCGTGCGATACCAGTCGCCCGACCGCGCCTCCTCGAGGAGCCCGTCGAAGAGGGTCGGACCCGCCACCTCGATCGCGCCGTCCCGCACCCGCACCCGCACCCCGGGGAGCGGCGGCCCCACGCCCTCGGGGCGCGGGTCGTCGAGGCGCTGGGTGGCGACCTGCGCGCAGATCTCGCTCGTTCCGTAGGTCGGCAGGAGCGGCCAGCCCGCCTCGCGCCCCTTCCGCAAGAGCGCGGGCGGACACGCGGCGCCGCCCAGGAGCGCGGCCCGGAGCCTCGGCGGAGGCGGTCGGCCGTCCTCGAGCAGGCGGTCGAGCATCGTCGGCACCAGCGAGAGCAGCGTGATCCCGAGGCGGCTCGAAGCCGCGTGAAACGTGTCAGGGTCGAAACGCTCCGGGCCGAGCGCCACCGCGCCTCGCGACCAGAGCGCGCGGGTGAGGATCGACAGCCCGCCGACGTGCCCGAGCGGCATCGCGAGCAGCCAGCGGTCGTCCGGCTGCCACGGGAGCGCGCGCGCGTGCGCCTCGGCCGCCGCGCCGAGGGCCTCGGCCGAGAGCCGCACTCCCTTGGGCTTGCCCGTCGAGCCCGACGTGAAGACCACGACCTGCGCCGGGTGTCTCGAAGCCTGCACCCGCGCCCGCGCCTCGTCCCGCTCCGCGTCGGTCCACCGCGCGTGCAGGAGCGCGAAGGGTGTCCGCGCGTCGAGCAGGCTCCAGATCCGGAGCACGTCGGCCCGCCGCGCGCGCGCGGTGAGGATGGGTGACTCGGGCGTCAGCGCGGCCGCCGCGCGGGCGACCTCGTCCCACGTCAGCGCGCCTTCGTCGTCGACCAGGGCGATCCGCGACGGCGCCTCGCGGGCCGCGTCGCGGATCGAGAGGGTCACCAGGCGAGCTCGAGCGACATTCCGGGCGAGGTCGGGGGCTCGATCCAGGCGAGATCGATCCAGGGCGAGGCCAGCCCGTCGCTCAGCGGCGCGAGGGCCGGGTGATCGCCCAGCCCGTGCGCCGGGCCACCGAGGGCCAGCGCGAGGTGCGCGGCGGCGGCCCGCGCGATCACGCCCTCCATGGTGTGGCTGACGATGGCGAGCTTGCCCGCGTCGGCGGCGCGGCGCGCGATGACGCGGCAGCGCTCCAGGCCCCCGAGCAGGGTCGGCTTGAGCACCACCGCGCCGACGTGCGGGCAGGCGAGCGCGCGCTCGAGGATCGCCTCTCCCTCCGGGCCGGAGAGCGTCTCGTCCACCGCGATCGGGAACGGCACCTCGGAGAGGGCCTCGACGTGCTCGAGCGCGCAGGGCTCCTCGAGCAGATCCGGCTCGTGCGCGGCCAGCTGCTCCAGCCGCTGCGCCAGCTCCTCCGGGAGGATGCTCCCGTTGGCGTCGAGCCGGAGCTCGATCGGCCCGAGCACCGCGCGGAGGTCGCGCAGGAGCGCGTTCTCTCTCGCCGGGGGCTGCCAGCCGATCTTGATCTTCGCCGCCACCGCCTCGTACGCGGCGGCCTCGCGGGCCGAGCGCAGGATCGCGCCCTCGTCCGTGCCCCAGAGCGCGTTGGCGATCGCGATCTCCTCGCTCGTCTCGCTCCACATCGCCCAGAGCGGCACCTCGTGGATGGAGGCGGCGAGCGAGGCGAGCGCGCTCTCGGCCGCGAAGCGCGCGGACGGAAGCGACGCGTCGATGAGCGCGACCCGCTCGGCGATCTCGGCCAGCTCGAGGAGCGGCGCGTCGGGCCAGTCGAAGCCCGCGAGCGCGGCCCGCGCCTCCGACGCGGACTCCTGGCTCATGCCCGGCAGCGGCGCCGCCTCGCCGAGGCCGACGTGCCCGTCGCCGTCGTCGAGGATCACGCGCACGGAGCTCCGCGAGTGCCAGCGACGCTTGGCGTTGCCGGTCTCCTCGATGCTCGTGTGCAGGGTCTGTAGCTCGGGCCGCATGCGCGTCTCGCCGAAGCGTGGCGTGTCGCACGCCGACATACCAGTTTTCGGTCAGCGAGCGGTCAGAGCGCCAGCCCGGCCGCGAAGAGCAGACCGTAGACGAGGAGCAGCTGCGCGGTCCGCGCGAGGGTGTCGTTGAGCGGGCGGCCGCGGCGGGTGGCGACCTGGTGGCAGAGCATCGAGGCCCAGGGGAGCGTGATCGCGGGCAGGAAGATCCACGGCGAGGCGAGCCCGAGCGCGAAGAGCACGGTCGGCGTCGCGTAGCTGATCGCGATGAGGAGCATGTACTCCGCGATGGCGCCGCCGCGCCCGAAGCGGACCGCGAGGGTGCGCTTGCCGGCCACGACGTCGGTCTCGCGGTCGCGCAGGTTGTTGACCACGAGGATCGCGGTGGCGAGCGCGCCGACCGGGACGCTCGCCCACAGCGCGACCGGGGGCACCGCGCCGAGCTGTACGAAGGCGGTGCCGCAGACGGCGACGAAGCCGAAGAAGATCATCACGAAGACGTCGCCGAGCCCGTGGTAGCCGAGCGGATAGGGGCCGCCCGTGTAGGCGACGCCGCTGAGCACCGAGGCGACGCCGATCGCGATGACCGGCCAGCCCGCCACCCACACGAGGTAGGCGCCGCACAGGGTGGCGAGCCCGAAGGCGACGACCATGGCCACGCGCATCGCGCGCGGGGTGATGAGGCCGGACGCGACGGCGCGGGTGGGGCCGAGGCGCGCCTCGGTGTCGGCGCCCTTCTCCGCGTCGAAGACGTCGTTGGCGAAGTTCGTCCCGATCTGGATCCAGAACGCGCCGAAGAGGGCCGCGAGGGCCGGGCCCCACGAGAGGCCTCCCGCCGCGTGCGCGCAGGCGGTGCCGACGGCGACGGGCACGAAGGCGGCGGTCAGGGTCGCGGGGCGGGCGGCGAGGATCCAGCGTCTCATGAGGGCTCCGGGCTCGCGAGCAGCGCGGCCAGCGCGTCGGGCCGCTCGAGGACCACGTTGTGACCCGCGCCCTCCACCACGCGCAACGCGGCGCGCGGGAGCCGCTCGGCCAGCGCGCCCGAGAGCGCGCGGTGCTTCTCGTCGCGCTCGCCCACCACGAGCTGGATGGGCATGCGAAGCGCGCTCGGATCCGTGGCCGGCATCTGCGCCAGGCCGAGCGCCTCGAGCGCGTGGGCGAGCCCCTCGGCCGTGTGCGATTCGCGGAGGCGACGCTGGCTCGCGAGGCGCTCCGGGTCGAGCGCCTCCTGGCTCCCCCACATCGGGAGCGCCTCCCAGGCGTCGATGAACGCGCGCAAACCTTGCTCACGGAGCACGCGGATCCAGCGATCGTCCCCGGCGCGCCGCTCGGCGCGGGCCGCCGCGTCGGGCAGGCCCGGGTGGGCGCCGACGAGCGTGGCGCGGGAGAAGCGAGGGGCGCGGGCGAGGAGCGAGAGCCCCACCCGGCCGCCGAGCGAGTAGCCGACGAGGTGCGCGTCTTCGACCCGCTCGCGCTCGAGGAGCGCATCGATCCGCGCGACCTCGGCGTCCCAGCCCTCGACGGAGACGGGCGCGGCGCCGTGCCCCGCGAGCTGCACCCGGACCACGCGCGCGTCCGAGGGGAGCGCCGTCACGACCGCGTCCCAGCTCTCGGGCCCGCCCGAGAACCCATGCAAGAAGACGTACGTCACTTCAGCGCCTCGCGGAGCGCCCGCTCGATCTCGCTCGCGCCGTGCGGCGGGACGCGGACGTGCACCAGGGTCGCGCCGCCGTGCTCGAGCGCGCGCAGCAGCGCGTCCCGGGCCGGCCCCGCGCCCTCGGCCGCCTCGTAGCGGACTCCGTACGCCTCGGCCGCGCGCTCGAAGCGCACCGCGGGCGGGGTGGTGAAGAGCTCGGACGCGGGGTCATACGAGCCCGGGTCCTGGGCAATGGGGAGCTGCTCGAAGATGCGGCCCCCGCCGTTGTCGATCACGACGAGCGCGGCCGGGGTGCGGAGCCGGGCGAGGAGCGCGAGCGAAGACAGGTCGTGGGCGGCGGTGACGTCCCCGACGATGCACGCCGCGGGCCCGCCGTCGGCCTGGGCGCTGCCCGCGAGCCCGGCGATCCAGCCGTCGATGCCATTGACCCCGCGCTGGGTGATCACGCGCAGATCCCCGCCGCCGGGCACGAAGCGGTCCGCGTGTCGGATGGGGAGGCTGTTCCCGAGGCCGAGCAGCGCCCCCGCGGGCAAGGCGCGCACGACGGCCCGCACCACCGCGCCCTCGGACTCCGGGGTGAGCGCGCCCTCCACCGCGTCCCACACCCGCCGCTCCGCGCGCTCCTGCGCGGCGACGAACGCCGGGTCGGGCTCGCGCGCCATCAGGGCCGCGTCGAGCTTCGCCAAGAGGGCGCTCAGATCCCCGAGCAGGACCGCCTCCGCGGCGCCGCTCGGGTCCCGATGGCGCGTCCCGCCGAGCACGAAGCGCCGGATGGCGGGCGCGCCGTCGAGCCAGCGCGCGTAGGCGGCCGAGGTGGGGGTCGCGCCCAGCTCGAGGATCACCTCGGGCGGGCAGGCGAGCGGCTGGCGGAGCCAGAGATCGAAGGCGTCGCCCGCGTGCACGTCGCCGCGCTCGGTGAAGCGGAGCTGGCTGCTCGCCTCCGCCCAGAGGCTCGCGCCGAGCTTGCGGGTCAGGGCGAGGATGGCCTCGCGCGGGGCGTCGAGCGGGAGCGGCCCCGCCACCACCGCCACGCGGCGGCTCGCCTCCACGGCCTCGATCACATGCGCCAGCGCGGGGCTCTCGAGCGTGACGCGCGCCGCGTGGACCGGAGGGAGCGAGGCGGCGAGCGCCGCGAGCGCGTGACCCTCTTCGCTCTCGGCCGCGCAGGGCTCGAGCGGCTTGCGAGCCCGGGCGTTGATCTGCACGGGTCCCGGCGCGGGGCCGAGCGCGGCCTGCACCGCGCGGGCGACGGCGCTCCGCATCGCGCGCAGGGCGCGAGCCGAGGGGTCGGCGTCGCCCAGGTCCACGAACGCGCGCGCGTGCACCCCGTAGAGCGCGCGCTGATCGGTGGTCTGCGGCGCGCCCGTGCCCGACAGCTCGGTCGGTCGGTCCGCGCTGAGCACGACGAGGGGCAGCGACGCCTCGGAGGCCTCGATGACGGCGGGGTAGTAGTGCGCGGGCGCGGTGCCCGAGGTGCAGAGCAGGAGGGGCGGCCGGCCCGTCACGCGCGCGAGCCCGAGGGCGAAGAAGGAGGCGGCGCGCTCGTCGAGCACGGGGTGCAGGCGCAGATCGTCACGGCGCGCGGCCGCGAGGAGGAAGGGCGTCGACCGGGAGCCCGGGCTCACCACCACGTCGCGCACGCCGGCGCGGGCGAGCGCGTCGAGGAGCGCGTCGGCCCAGACGGTGAGCAGGTTCTCCGGTCGGTGGGTCACTTCGGTCGGCCCGCGTCATCATCCACGTGTTGTTCTTCCACCTGTTGTTCCTCGACACCGAGCGCGTGCGTGAACGGCCGCAGCTTGAGCGCCGACTCCTGCCACTCCGCGTCCGGCTCCGAGCCCTCGACGATGCCGCCGCCGGCCCAGGCCCAGGCGTTGGCGCCCTGGATCACCCCGCAGCGCAGGGCGACCGCGAAGTCGGCGTCTCCGTCCGCGTCGAGCCAGCCGACGGGGCCCGCGTACCAGCCGCGCGGGTGCGCCTCCTGGGCCGCGATCCACTGCACCGCGGCCTCGGCCGGCACCCCGCCCACCGCGGGCGTCGGGTGGAGCGCGCTCGCGAGATCCGCCGCGTGCACCTCCGCCCGCAGGTGTCCGCGGAGCTGCGTGTGCAAGTGCAAGATGTTCGGCATGCGACGGAGCTGCGGCGCGTCCGGCGCGTCGAGCTGCGTGCAGAGCGGACCGAGCCGCGCTTGCAGGTGCTCGACCACCGGGCGGTGCTCGCGCTGGTCCTTCGCGCTCGCGAGCAGCCGGGCCTCCGCGTCCTCGCCGTTGGCCGCGATCGAGCCCGCGAGCGCGTCCGTCTCCACGAGCCGCCCGCGCTTGACGAAGAGGCGCTCGGGCGTCGCGGCGAGGAAGGTGCTCTGCCCGAAGCGCAGCCCGAAGCGCCAGGTCTCCGGATAGCGCGCGCCGAGCCCGCGGAGGATCGCCCACGCGTCGAGGTCGCGGTCGGTGCGCACCTCGGTCCGGCGCGCCGCGACGACCTTCTCGAACTCGCCCCGCGCGATGGCGTCGGTGATCGCGTCGATCTGCGCGCGCCAGCGCTCGGGGGAGAGGTGGTCGACGCGCACCACGCTCGGCGGCGGCGTCTCGGGGGCGGGGGAGACGAGCGCGTCCCAGACCGCGCCGAGCTCCGCGCGGGCGAGCGAGAGGCGCCCGGCCCAGCCGTCGCGCAGGTCCGCGGCGTAGGTGAGGGTTGGGCTCGCGCCGCGCTCGTAGGTCCAGCGCGCGAGGAAGAAGCGCCCGTCGCCGAAGCCGCGCCAGGGCAGCTGGGACGCGCCGCCGACCGCGAACGAGAAGCCGCCGAAGAGGCGCGGCGCCGCGAGCGGGGCGTCGGGGTGGGTGACGCGCTGCAGCTCCGCGAAGAGGGCCGCGCTCTCGCGCTTCAGGTCCTCGAAGCGGTCGTCGCCGCGGAGCGAGAGCGTGGCCGCGGCGCCGTGGGCCGACAGCTCCGGGCCCTCGGGCGGGCGCCAGGCGATGGCGGTGTCGCGACGGAGCGCGCGCAGCATGGCGTCGGCCGGCGCGCGCGGGGCCGGGAAGCGGACGACGGCCACGGTGCGCTGCTCGAGCGCGCGGCCGAGCGCGTCCATCAGGAAGCGCTCCGCCTCCTTGCGATCGAAGGGCGCCGGGCTCAGCGCGGTCTGCGCCGGCGCGTTCACGATCCCTCCGCGGGGGTCCCCACATACAGCGTGCAGACGCCGAAGGTGAGCGGGATCACCTCCAGCACGTCGAGGCCCGCGCTGCGCATCAGCTCGGCGAAGGTCTCGGGCGGCGGGAAGGCGGCGATGGACTGCTGCAGGTAGCGGTACTCCTTCTTGCCGCTCAGCAGCCCGCCGAGGGTGGGCACGACGTGGTGCACGTGGAAGCGCGCGAGCGGGCCGAGCAGCCCGGAGCGCGGCTCGCTCAGCTCGAGGATGGCCACGCGCCCTCCGGGCCGGGTCACGCGCGCCATCTCGGCCAGCGCCCTGGCCCGGTCGGGCACGTTGCGGATGCCGAACGCGATGGTCACGCCGTCGAAGCGGTCGTCGTCGAAGGGCAGCGCCTGCGCGTCGCCCTCCACCAGCTTCACCCGGCCGTCCACCTCGTCGGCGCGCGCCTTGTCGCGCCCGATGGCGAGCATGTTCACCGACGGGTCGAGCCCGACCACCTGCGCGTCGGTGTGGGTCTGCGCGATCCGGATCGCGAGGTCGGCGGTGCCCGTCGCGAGGTCGAGCACCTTCGGGTGCGCTCCCAGCTCGAGCTTGGACACGGTGAGGCGGCGCCATCGCTGGTCGACGCCGAGGCTGATGATGCGGTTGAGGAGATCGTAGCGATCGGCGATCGCGTCGAACATCTGGCCCGAGCCCTGGGTGGCTTCCGTTGCGGTCATGGGGGGCTCCTGTCTTCAGCTCGGGCGGTGGACGGTCGCGTCGGCGACCGTGAGGAGGGCGTCTTTGGCGCGCGACGGGGGCATGCCGCCGAGCGCGTCCTTGGCGCGGGCGGCGTGGTCGAGGGCCAGCTTGCGGCACTCGTCGAGGCTCCCGGTCGCGTCGAGGATGGCCAGGACTCGCTGGTGCTGGCGGTGCTGCTCCGGGGTCGACTCGTCGGCGCCGATGATGTCGCGCAGCAGCGGCTCGAGGGCCGGCTCGCGCCCGAGCGACACGATGAGCGGATAAGTCAGCTTGCCTTCCCGCAGGTCGGTGAAGAGCGCCTTGCCAGTCTCGTCGGGGTTCCCCGCGAGGTCGAGCAGGTCGTCGATGGCCTGGAACGCGACGCCGAGGTGCCGCCCGTAGGTCTCGAGCACCTCGCACTCCGCGTCGCTCGCGCCGCCCGCCTTGCCGCCCGCGAACATGGCCCAGCGGAAGAGCGCGGCGGTCTTGCCGTCGACGATGTCGAACCACTGCGCCTGGGTCGTGTCGAGCCGGCCGCGCCGCTCGAGCTGGAGCGACTCGGCGAGGATCATCTCCTCGATGACGTCGAGCAGCCGCTCGAGCACCCCGTCGACCTCCGCCCTGCGGACCCGCTTGAGCGCGTCGATGAGCAGCCAGTCGCCGGCGAAGATGCTGACCGCGTTGCCGAAGATCATGCGCGCGGCGGGCGCCCCGCGGCGGGTGTCGCCCACGTCCACCACGTCGTCGTGCAGGAGCGTGGCCGCGTGCACCATCTCGACCGCGACCGCGAGCTGGAGCGCGCGCTCGTCGAAGCCGGTCCCGAGCCGCGACGCCAGCGCGACGCAGATGGGCCGGAGGCGCTTGCCGCCGAGATCCACCAGGTGCTGCGCGCCGCGCTCCACCGCGCTCGCCTCGGGGCGGAGCGAAGGCACCGTCTTCTCGAAGCGCGCCACGTCCGGCGCCACGAGGTCGGCGAGCCCGGCGAGGCGGGCGGCGAGCGCGCCGAGCTCGCGGCCTCGGCAGAGAGATTGAAGGCGTCGCAGCAGATCCGGGGGATCGGGCTGGACGGCGGCGGTGGTCGGCATCGAGAGGCTCCCCTCGTTTCCCGAGCGTCGGACCGGCGTGATCACGACGTTCAAGAACTTTTGAAGGAACTGTGGTGTCGGGGCAGCCGGATTTCAAGCCGATCGGTCGCTGAAAGCGACCGATCCCCTTGCCCTTGCCCCTGCCCTTGCCCGCAAGGTGCTGCGCAAAATTCGGGAGGGCGGGCAAGGGCACCCGTCGACGAAAGGCGACCCGCCCCCGAGGCAGTAGTTCGCGACACCCGGGAGGGTCGAGCGAACCCGAGCCGAGACGTCGCTGATGGTCCTTGCCCCTCTTTCGCCGACCGCGGATACGGTGTCCCAATTGACACCCCTTGCCCGAGAGGTGCTGCGCAAGGGCGGGCAAACGCAAGGGCACGAACCCGCCCCGTCGACGAAAGGCGACCCGCCCCCGAGGCAGTAGTTCGCGACACCCGGGAGGGTCGAGCGAACCCGAGCCGAGACGTCGCTGATAGTCCTTGCCCCTCTTTCGCCGACCGCGGATACGGTGTCCCAGTTGACACCCCTTGCCCTCTTCGCGAAGACCGGGATCCGCGGGCACGGGCAGGGGCACGGGCAGGGGCAAGGGGTAGGCAGAACGCCTCCGGCGTTCTCTGCCTACCGTAACCACAAGCGGTACGAGCGGAGGGTCTCGGCCGTCATGGCCCGGATGGGCATCGCGGCCATCACCTCGAGCGCGTTGGTCGGGCTCGAGCGGTCGCTGAGGAAGCGGGCCAGGAGCTTCGGCTCGACCTGCTCGAAGAGGCCGACCAGGGTCGCGGGCATGCGGCTCGTGTGTCTCGACAGATACGAGAGGAACACGCGGTCCTGGAAGAGCTGGAACGGCGTGCGCGGGGTGGGCGGCTCGGGCAGGGTGTCGTGATCGAGACGCGCGGCCATGCCCTCGCTGAAGGTCTGGATGGCCTGAAAGGCGTATCCTGTCGAAGGCTTGGCCATGCCGCCCCCGAGGCCGATGCGGTAGACGCGCTCCGACAGCCGGATGGGCATGGGCTCCGCGCTCATCGGGATCACCCCCGCCTCGCGATCGGTGATCCGCCACTCGTTCACCCCGAGGCTCTCCCGGATGTATCGAACGAGCGCCGTCTCGTAGACCGCGTCCCCCGGGACCTCGGTGCCGAACCAGGTGGCCTCGACGAGCGCGCGCCGCGGGCCGTAGGGCAGGACATAGAAGAAGTGGACGCCGTGCTCCTGCGGCACCGCGAAGTCCATCAGGGTGGCCACGGTGGGGTCGAAGGCGTCGCGGTCGGCTTCGATCTGCCAGCCCTCGAAGTGCTGGAGGAAGGCCACGTCGCGGCCGGGGCGGCTCGCGGCGCGGCGCGGCGGGGGGCGGGAGTCGAAGGCGATGGGCGCGCGCAGGGTGCCGCCGCTCGTCTCCACCCGCACTCCGTCCGCGTGCTCGACGATCTCGCCCGCCGACGTGCCCAGCCGCAGCTCCACGCCCGGCTCCGCGCGCAGCCGGGCGAGCGCCCGGTCGTAGAACGCGTCCGACGGGAGGTGCTCGTAGCGGAGCCCGTCCGCGGAGCGCTCGACCCAGGGGCCGTCGTGCCGCACGCGCCAGCGGCTCCAGCGCTTCGTGACGAGGTCCTCGAACGGGTGCTCGACCACGTTCCAGAAGCACCACGTGCGGTCGCGGCCGTACTCGGTGCGCGGGTCGACCAGGAGCAGACGCCGGCCGCCGAGCCCGCGCTCCACGAGGTGCCACGCGAGGCTGAGCCCCGCGCACCCGGCGCCGACGATCAGCACGTCGGCGTCGCTCAGCGCACCGCTCGGGCGAGCGCTTCGACCGTCTCGTCGAAGGAGCACGTCTCTCCTCGGGGTTGGCGGAGGAAGGCCTCGATCGCGTCGATGCGCTCGAGGGCCGCGTCGAGCTGGGGGTCGCGCCCCGGCTCGTGCGCGCCGAGCAGGACCAGGTCCCGCTTCGCTTCGTAGACCGACAGGTGCGCCCGGAGCGCGCGCGCGTGCTCGACCTGCTGCGCGTCGGTCACCGCGTCCATCACCCGCGAGAGGCTGTGGAGCGGGTCGATGGCGGGCCAGCGCCCGCGCGCCGCGAGCTCCCGGTCGAGCACCACGTGCCCGTCCAGCACGCCGCGCACCTCGTCCGCGATGGGCTCGTCCATGTCGCCGCCCTCGACGAGCACGGTGTAGACGGCGGTGATCGAGCCGCGCTCGCCCTGCCCCGTGCGCTCGAGCAGCTCGGGCAAGGCGGCGAAGACGCTCGGCGGGTAGCCGCGCCGCGCGGGCGGCTCCCCCGCCGCGAGCCCCACCTCGCGCGCCGCGCGGGCGAAGCGGGTCACGCTGTCCATCAAGAGCAGCACCCGCTGGCCCCGGTCCCGGTAGTACTCGGCGAGCGCGGTCGCGACCCAGGCCGATCGCATGCGCACCAGCGCGGGCGCGTCGCTCGTCGCGGCCACCACCACCGAGCGCGCGAGGCCCTCGGCGCCGAGGCCCTCCTCGACCAGCTCCCGCACCTCGCGGCCGCGCTCGCCGACCATGCCGATCACCACCACGTCCGCGTCGGCCTTGCGCGCGATGCGCCCGAGGAGCGTGCTCTTGCCCACGCCGCTGCCCGCGAAGAGGCCCACGCGCTGCCCCTCGCCCAGGGTCATCAGCCCGTCGATGGCGCGCACCCCCGTGACGAAGGGCGTCGTGATGCGGGCGCGCGAGAGCGGATCGGGCGCGGGCCGCATCACCGGCCAGGCCACCCCGGGCGGGAGCGGCCGACCGTCGATCGGCTGGCCCAGCCCGTCGATCACCCGGCCTCGCAGCGCGTCGCTCGCCTGGATCGCGAACGGCCGCCCGGTCGGGCGCACGGGCAGGTCGGGCCCCACCCCGCGGGCGTCTCCGAGCGGCAGCAGGGTCGCGTCGTCGAGCTCGAAGCCCACCACCTCCGCGAGCAGCGGGCCCTGGTCGCGCCGCAGGATCTCCACCACCTCGCCGACCCGGACCCCCGGGATGGAGGCGCGAATGGTCAGGCCCACGAGCGCGCGCACCCGGCCCGTGACCGCCACCGAGTCGGTGGCGGCGAGCGTCGAGAGCGCGCGTTCGAGATCGAAGGCCATGTGCCGACCCTGCCACATAGGGCCCAGCGGCTGTAAATCGCAAGGCGTCCCGAGCGCGGCTCAGTCGAAGAGCGCCTTGAGCTTGTCGAGGAAGCTCTTCTGCTGCGGGTGGACCTCTTCGCCCATCTCCGCCGCGAGGTCGTGGATCAGCTGCTTCTGCTTCTTGCTGATCTTCTCGGGCACCTCGACCACGATCTTCACCAGCTCGTCGCCCTTGCCGTAGCCGCCGAGCACCGGGATGCCCTTGCCGCGGAGCCGGAAGATCTTGCCCGACTGCGTGCCGGCGGGGATGCGCATCTTCACGCGGCCGTCGAGCGTGGGCACGTCGATCTGCGCGCCGAGCACCGCCTGCGGGAAGCTGATCGGCACGGTCACGCGCACGTCGGCGCCGTCGCGCTGAAAGAGCGGGTGCGGCTCCACCACGATGCGCACGTGCAGGTCGCCCGCGCCGCCGCGGCCGCGCTCGCCGCCGCCCTTGACGGTGCGGATGGAGCCGTCCTCGACCCCGGCCGGGATCTTGACGTCGAGCTCCTCGGACCGGGGCACGACCCCGTCGCCCGCGCAGGCGTGGCAGGGCTTCTCGATGCGCTTGCCCGAGCCGCCGCAGGTCGCGCAGGGGCGGGCCACGCTGAAGAAGCCGCGCTGGTAGCGCACCTCGCCCTTGCCGCTGCACTGGGCGCACGCGCTGACGGTGGTCCCCGCCGCCGCGCCGCTCCCGTCGCACTCCTCGCAAGGCTGGGCGCGCTGGATGGTGATGCTCTTGTCGGCCCCGAGCGCGGCCTCCTCGAAGCTGACGTTCAGGTCCACCTCGATGTCGCCGCCCACGCGCGCGCGCCGCATGCCGCCGCCGAAGACGCCGCCGAAGAGCCCCTCGAGCAGGTCGCCGAAGGAGGAGAAGTCGACCCGCTCGTACGGCGTGCCGCCGCCCGCGTTCTGGAAGGCGGCGTGGCCCATCCGGTCGTAGCGGCGGCGCTTCTCGTCGTCGGAGAGCACCGCGTAGGCCTCGGTGGCCTCCTTGAAGCGCGCCTCGGCCGCCGCGTCGCCCGGGTTGCGGTCGGGGTGAGAGGCGAGCGCGATCTTGCGGAACGCCCGCTTGATCTCGTCGAGCGAGGCCCCTTTGTTCACGCCGAGCGTGTCGTAGTAGTCCCGCTTTGGCGCCACGGCGGGGGACTCTAGCAGGGCGTCGACGAACTTCACTCCTCGTCTTCGCTCTCGAGCCGAGGAGGCAGGAGTCCCGGCTCTCCCGTCGTCGCCGAGCCTGAGAAGCCATTCGCGCGACCCGCCCCCGCGATCGGGTGATGCGCCCCCCCATTCCGCGGCATGCGCCCCCCCATTCGGTCGATGCGCCCCCGCGATCGCGCGACCCGCCCCCGCGATCGGTTGATGCGCCCCCGCGATCGGTTGATGCGCCCCCCGTGGGGGCGGGTCTCGCCAATAGGGGGGCGGGTCCGGCTAATAGGGGGGCGGGTCAACGCTAATAGGGGGGCGGGTCGACGCTAATAGGGGGGCGGGTCCAGCCAATGGGGGGGCGGGTCTCGCTAATAGGGGGGCGTATCCCAGGACTGGGAGGGGTGAGGCCCGTCGATGTCCCGGAACGAGGGCGGTCGGGCGGTTTCGGCGAGGACGAGGGTCGCCGAATGGGGGCGGCTGTCGCGTGGGCATGGCTCGAGGACCAACCCGTTGAGGCAACTCCAGGGTCGTGGGAACGTGCGGCGATGGGCGACGAAGGGCAGCTCAGCCTCCTCGACATCGCGGCCGGCCCCGCGACCCCCGAAGTGGCGGTCTCCGAGGAGAGCGCCTCCGTGCGCTGGATCGCGGGCGTCGAGCCGGGGCGCCTCGGGCGGGTCTCGTTCGGCGCGCTGGACGTGCTGCGGGACGCCTCGAAGGCGAGCGTGTTCGTCGGGGTGGGCGTCGACCGCGCCGCGTTCGCGCGGGCCGCGGACGACGCGGACCTGGCCGTGCGCTGGACCGAGACGCCGGACGAGGAGCGACACATCGCCGCCCTCGCCTTCGACCTGCGCCACGGACGCCGCTGCGTGTTGATCGGACAAGAGCCCGACACCGCGATGCTGGCCGCGCTGGTCATGGTCGAGCGCGGCGCCAAGCCGTCCGAGGCCATCGCCGCGCTGGGCGGCAAGGCGGTGTTCGGCCCGGAGAGAGAGGCGACGATCCGAGCCAGGAGAGCCGAAGCCCGAGAAGCCTTCGCCCTGCGCGCTTCTCGCCAGGCCGGCGCCGCGGTGGCCGCGAGCGGTCCCGGATCCGCCGCCGCACCCGTTGCCGCGCCCCCTGCCGCGTCCGTTCCCGCTGCCGCGTCCGTTCCCGCTGCCGCGTCCGTTCCCGCTGCCGCGTCCGTTCCCGCTGCCGCGTCCGTTCCCGCTGCCGCTCCCGTTTCCGCTGCCGTTCCCGTTCCCGCTGCCGTTCCCGAGTCCGCTGCCGCTCCCGAGTCCGCATCATCCGAGTCCGCTGCCGAGTCCGAGTCCACTGCCGCGTCCGCAGCCGCGTCCGCAGCCGCGTCCGCAGCCGCTGCCGCTCCCGTTCCCGCTGCCGTTCCCGTTCCCGTTCCCGTTTCCGCTCCCGCTCCCGCTCCCGTTCCCGCATCCGAGTCCGCTCCCGCTGCCGAGTCCGCTCCCGCATCCGAGTCCGCAGCCGCTCCCGCTGCCGAGTCCGCATCCGCATCCGAGTCCGAGTCCGCAGCCGAATCCGCTCTCGGGTCCGACTCCGGCGCCGGGTCCGACTCCGCTGCTGGCTCCGACTCTGTTGCTGCGTCCGCATCAGAGTCCGCTGCTGCGCCCGCATCGGAGTCCGCATCGGAGTCCGCAGCCGAATCCGCTCTCGGGTCCGACTCCGGCGCCGGGTCCGCCTCCGTTGCCGGGTCCGAGTCCGCTGCCGCGTCCGCATCCGAGTCCGCTGCCGCCGCGTCCGATTCCGAACCCGAAACCGCGTCCGCTTCCGAACCCGCGTCCTCCGAACCAGCCTCCGCTCGCCAAGCCACGTCAGAGGCGCGCGCGGCCGATCCCTCCAGCGCGACGTCCGCCGCGGTCCCTTCAGCTCGCGCCCCCTCCCGCGAGGCGCGCGTCCGCGGGGCGGTCCTGGGCGCGGCGATCGGGGACGCGATGGGGCACCCGACGGAGTTCGTCGGCTCCTTCGAGGCCATCCGCGACAAGTGGCCGCCGGACGGCGTGACCGGATACGCGCTCACCTGGGAGCGCGACGGGAAGCGGTTTGCTCCCTACACCGACGACACCCAGATGGCCGAGCTCGTCGTGCGCGCGCTCCTCTGGAGGCGCGAGCGCGGCGCGGATCTCGACGCGACCATGCGGCACCTCGGCGGGCTCTTCGCCGAGTGGGCCGAGGACCCGCAGGGCGGACACCGCGCGCCGGGCAACGCGTGCCTGCTCGGATCGCGCAACCTCGCGCGCGGTGTGCCCTGGTTCGAGGCGGGCGGCGAGCGGGCGGGCGGCTGCGGCTCCGTCATGCGGGCCTACCCCTTCGGGCTCCTCTTCTCGGCCGACCTCGAGCGCGCCGAGGCGTGGTCCGTCGCGCACTCCAAGCTGACGCACCGCGACCCCATCGCGCTCGCCGCGTGCGCCGCCATGGCCGTCGGCGTCGCGCATCTGCTGAACGACGCCTCCCCGCTCCACGCCCTCAGCGAGATGATCGGCGCCGCCTGCCGCTACAGCGCGAGCACGGGCGCGATGATGGCGCAGGCGCTCGACGAAGCGCAGCGCGGCGTGCCGCCCGAGGTCACCCTGAAGCGCCTCGAAGGCTGGGCCGCGCACGAGGCCATCGCGGCCGGCGTCTACCTCTTCGCCCGCCACCCCGAAGACGCCCGCGCCGCGATCCTCGAGGCGGCCAACACCCCCGGCGACAGCGACAGCCTCGCCACCCTCGCGGGCGCGCTCGTGGGCGCTCACGGCGGCGTCGACGTGCTCCCGGCCGAGTGGATCGCCGAGCTCGAGCGGAGCGACGCCCTCGACGCGCTGGCCCGGAGTCTGGCTCGCGCAGAGCTCGACGAATGAACGGGTGACTTGGCGATGGCTGGAGGATGTCGGATGTGACATCTTGGGTGCGTGAAGGATCGGCTCGTCGAGATCGTGCGGAGGCGGCGTCGGGAGCTCGGGTGGACGCAACGTGAGCTCGCGCGGGCGGTGGGTTCGAGCGCCTCGCGCATCTCCAAGCTGGAGCACGGAGACGCGAGCGTGTCCCTCGAGCTCGTCGCTCGCTGTCTGGAGGCGATGTCGGTCACGTTGAAGCTCGACCCCGACGACGCGCTCGACCCGCTGCGCCAGCCGGGGCTCACCGAGCATCACCGCGCGGAGCTCTCCCGTGAGCTCCTGAGACGTCGGATCGCGGCGCGCATCGCGGAGCGCGAGGGCGTCGACCCGGACGACGTGCGTCACGCGCTGGCCAACCTCGAGCTCGAGCCGCTCGAGCGCCTGCGCCGGATGTTCCAACGTGCCCGACTCCATCGACAGTCCGTTCACTGACGAAGAGCTGACGTTCTTCCAGGGGCTCACCGAGCGCGGCGTGCGCTTCGTGCTCGTCGGGCTGTCGGCGGCCGTGGTGCAGGGGGCGGATACGACGACGCAGGACCTCGATGTCTGGTTCGAGTCGCTCGGAGACTCCGGGATCGGGGAGGCGGCGCACGACGCGGGCGGGTTCTTCGCGACCCGCACTCATCCGCCGATGATCGGAGGTCGCGGGCTCGAGAGGATCGACGTCGTCACGCACTGCGATGGCCTCGAGGGTTTCGACGCCGAGTACGCGCGGACCAAGACGCTGAAGCTGGGCGAAGTCGAGCTCCGAGTCCTCGACCTCGAGCGCATCATCGCGAGCAAGGAGGCGGCCGGGCGGCCAAAGGACCTCGCGGTGTTGCCCGCGCTCAGGGCCGCGCTCGCGGCCGCGCGGGGCTGACCCCCGGACGTCGCGCGGAACTTGGCTCGCGCAGAGTTTGACGAATGAATAGGATCGTCCCTGCCTCCGCGCTGCAGCGCGAACGGGATCGTCCCCGCTCAGGGTGCGCGGTCGAGGATCGTGTAGGGGACGCCGAGGAAGGTCGCGAAGAGGCGGGCGCCCATCTGGGTGAGCTGCGACCGGCTGACGATGGTGAGAGAGAGGATCTGCCCACGGCGCGGCCAGACCGCCGTCTGCCAGGCCTTCCGGGTGGCCGGCGCGTACGCCTCCACCTCGCTGAGGTCGAGCAACAGATGCACGGACGCGTCTCCCATCACCTCGACGCAGCGCGCCGCGGACGCGCGCCCCGTCTCGGCGTCGAGCCTGCCCCGGAAGCAGACGCGAACTCGGGAGTCGGGGTCTCGCTCGACGGTCCAGCTCGGCGATTCGGCCACGGCTGGGATTGTAACGGCAGACGCTCAGGTCCATGAATGGCGTCGTCATCCCGAGCTCGCCTCGCCCGTCGTGAGCAGCCGCTCGAGCTCTCGACGGTCCCGTACGCGGATCCAGCGCAGGTGGGCCCAGCGCGGGTCGTCGATGCGGGCGAGGAACTCGGCTCGGTAGGCGTGGTGACGGGTGAAGCTCCACGCGAGCACGGAGCGCTCCGGGTCGAGGGAGTAGAGGTTGCTCCAGGGCTCGCGGTTGCCGTTGTAGAGCACCTCGCGCGTGACGAGGCGGCGCAGGGTGCGCCGGAGCAAGGAGCGCATGACCACGGCGCGCGGCAGGTCGAGCCAGACGACGGTGTCCGCCGCGCCCCAGATCAGCTCGCGGTACATCGCGTAGTTGCCGTCGACGACCCAGCGCGGCTCGCCGTCGGTGAACGCGGCGATCTCCGCCCGCGCTTCGCCTTCGGGTCGCGGGGTCCAGCCGGCCATGTGATGCACGTGGTCCAGCTCGAGCCACGCGTAGCCGCGCTCGTCCCGCAGGCGCCGAGCGAGCGTGCTCTTGCCCGACCCGCTCGACCCGATGATCGCGACGCGATCCCCCAGCGTCAGGGGATGGGGGAGAGCGGAGGCATCTCGCGCGGCGTCGGTCACGGCATCGACAGGCTGCACCCCTCCCAGCGGCACTCCGGGAGGTAGACGCGACACAGATCGTCACCCACGGCGCGCCGACAGGCCACCCAGTCCGCGACCGTGGCGTGGCACTCCGGGTCGTCTTCGCGGTTCAGCCGGTGCGTCATGCATTCGAGCGGGCTGTACGGGCTTCTGGAGAAGCCGTCGCATTCGAGGGCTGGGCGGTCGGGAAAGCCCTCGCTGGCCGCGTGCCACTCGCACATCAGCCGATATTCTTCGTCGCTGAGGTCTGCAAGGACTGCATCGTTGTCGAGAGGGGCCTCTCCGATGGAGTCGTAGCAGCCGCCCCCCATAAGTAGTGCAAAGATGACTACATAGCGGGACATGATGTACCTGTGGTGTTGGCGTTGCTTGCATTGTGCCAACACACCGCCGTGCCTGCAGGGCAGGCATGCTGGACTGAGGTGTGACCGGGCTCTGCCCTGTTGAACGGCCAGCACCCGAATCCAGTCGTGTAGCCTGCGTCGGGGCGGCAATACTGGGCTGGTGCGCAGTCTGCGTGGCTGTTGGAGTCGGCGCATGCCCGTCTGCCAATGCCACAGTGATCAGCCGATGCCGAACTGGCGGTGAGCCCGCCGCCGCCGGAGTTGTTGTCGAACGCCCACACGCAGTAAGGGTCGGCCGCTTCGCAGACGATGTCGCCGCCGTTGCAGCGTTCGACCCCGGCGACGGTGAAGCTCGAGGGGCACTGGGGGTCCGTGAAGCTGCACGAGCCGGGGACGAAGTCCTCGTCGACGTTCTCGTCGCAGTCGTTGTTGACGCCATCACAGACGTCGGGCTCGCCGCTGACGTCTTCGACCGGGAGGCACTCGTCGCCGCGATCGGTGCACACCCACTCGGTTTCCACCTCGCAGCTCGGGCGTGGGCAGGCCCCGTCTTCGTTGCACGGCGGGCGGCAGACGCCGCCGCGCACGACGCGGTCACCGCAGCACTCGTAGTTGGCGCTGGCGGACGCGCCTTCCTCCACGCACGCGTTGCAGGTGTTGCCGGCGGGATCGCAGTACTGGTTGCGGCAGCAGTCGCCGTCGGTCTCGCAGTCGGCGCCGTCGACGCCGCAGCACGTGCCGGTCCAACGGGGGCGGCCGTCGGGGCCCGTGGAGGAGGGTGTGCCCGAGAGCGAGCGACACTCGTTGTTCGGGTCGCAGCAGGCGTAGGGCTCCGAACCGAGGTACGCGGGGCACCCGGGCTTGAACGGGTCCGCGGCGCATTCTGCGTCCATCTCCGGGTCCGGCAGCCGGCTCTCGCACTCGGCGTTTCGCTGTACGCACACGGTACAGAAGCCTGTCTCGCAGGTGGTGCTTCCGCCACCGGACTCGCAGTTGGGGCAGTCGAGGTCGTTGGCGCATGGACGGAGGCAACGGAGGGTGTTGTTGCGGTTGGGATCCGCCGCGCACTGGGTCCCGGGCTCGCACACCGCGCAACCGGCCTGACCCCAGTTCGCGTCGCAGAGGCCGCCTTCGCGCACGGGAGGCAGGCAGACGCCGTCCCAGCCGGCGTAGTAGCTGCCGGAGGGGCGCTCGGCGTTGGAGGGGCACTCCGGGGCGGCGCTGTCCTTGAACGGCCTGCAGAAGAGTCCGGTGGCGCAGGTGTTGACGTGCGGACTGGGCTGGCAGCGGGCCAGCGCCGGTTGGGCGACGTCGACGCAGGTGCCCAGCCCGCCGCTCTCGAAGAGGCAGCTCAAGGGGGAGGGGCAGAGGATCGCGCTGCCACCGAGGAGCGCCTCGTCGCACGGGTCGACGACGCAGGTCTGGCCGAGCGCCTCCTCGCGCGGGACCCGGTCGACGCAGAACTGGATGCAGGCGGGCAGCTGGTTCGCGGCGTCGCACATGCCCGGCGCGTCGCACGGCCGGGGTGAGGGGCTGCAGTCGTCGAAGGCCAGGAGCGGGAGGGCCATGAGGAGAACCCAGGGGGCTGCGAGGAGTGGGAGCCGTCGGCGCGGCCGCTTGCTGTCGGACATCGTCGTGTTGCCTTCCTGCGAGAACGTGACGTGCGCACGTTTCGAGGACGGTCATACACGGCGGGGGGGGGGGGCTGTCAAGCGGAGATGCCATCTCTCTGTTCGGGAGAGCCCCGTTGGATCGCAAGGCTCGGTTGGCCCGCGTCAGGCGAGCATGGCGTGCTCGGCGTAGTCCTCGAAGGCGATGGGGCCGAGCATGGGGTCGGGGACGCCGAAGGCGTTGACGAGGGCGACGGCGTGCGCGCGGACGGCGGCGCACTGGCGGCCGAAGAGCTTGCGGAGGGCGCGGGCTTTGCGACCGTCGAGGTAGTCGTTCTCGAGGTACCAGCCGACGTCGGTGTGCAGGCGCCAGATGGACCACAGGGCGCGGAGGGACTCGAGGGCGTCCTTCTCGGGGCCGTCGGGCTGGGCCTCGATGGCCTCGAGGAAGCAGGCGTGCACGTGCTCCTCGACGTGGGCGTGGGCGAGGGCGACGCAGTGATCTTGCACCTCGGTGAAGGCGTCGAAGGCGTCCATGCCGGCGTCGGTGCGCTTCTTCAGGCGGCGCGCGGCGGAGACGAGGAGGTTGTGGGTGCGGTAGCGCAGGGCGTCGCGGTGGAAGTCGGCGCTCTTGAGGTGCTCGTCGTCGGTGCGGCGCTTGTTGACCGGGTTCTGCTCGAGGAGGGCGCGCTTGGCGCGCTCGCCGATCTCGGAGAGGAGGGTGCCGAGGAGATCGTCCGAGAGCTGCTTGGCGAAGCCGGTGAGCAGGCTCTTGGCGAGGAGCTGGAGGAGCACGGTGTTGTCGCCCTCGAAGGTGGCGAAGACGTCGACGTCGCGGCGCATCTGCGAGATGCGGTTGAGGGTCAAGAAGCCCATGCCGCCGCAGCACTCGCGCGCGGCCTGGCAGGCGTCGATGCCGTGCCAGGTGGCGAGCGCCTTGACGCCCGCCGCGAGCGCCTCGATCTCGCGGGTGTCCTCGCCCTCGTGGGCCGACCAGCGGGCTTGCAGGTCCGCGGCCGCGAAGTGGTGGGCGTACGCGCTCGCGAGCCACGGCATGAGGCGCTGCTGGTGCGCGGGGTAGTCGAGCACGCTCTGCTCGGCCTCGCCCGCCGGGCCGAACTGGCGGCGGAGCGCGCCGTAGCGGATGGCGGTGGCGAGCGCGACCTTGGACGCGCTGACGGCGGCGGCGCCGACGCTGATGCGGCCGCCGACGAGGGTGCCGAGCATGGTGAAGAAGCGGCGCGAGGGGTTGGCGATGGGGCTGTCGTAGGTGCCGTCCTCGGCCACGCTGGCGTAGCGGTCGAGGAGCTCCTCGCGCGGGACCTGGACGTGGTCGAACCAGAGACGGCCGTTGTCGACGCCGTTGAGGCCCATCTTGTGGCCGCAGTCCTCGACCGCGACGCCCGGGAGCAGCTTGCCTTCCTCGTCGCGGATGGGCACGTAGAAGGCGTGCACGCCGTGGCCCTCCCCCTGGGTCTCGAGCTGGGCGAAGACGACCATCGCGCGGCCGTGGAGGGCGGCGTTGCCGATCCACTCCTTGCGCGCGGAGACGCTCGGGGTGTGGAGCACGAAGACGCCTTGCTCGGCGTCGTAGGCGGCGACGGTCTCGAGGTCGCGCACGTTCGAGCCGTGGCCGAGCTCGGTCATCGCGAAGCCGCCGAGCAGCTCGCCCTTGCCGATGGCGGGCAAGAGGCGCGCGTGGTGCCGCTCGCTGCCGAGGTTGGCGATGGCGCCGCCGAAGAGGCCGAACTGCACGCCGAGCTTCACGACGAGGGAGAGGTCGTGCATGCCGAGCGCCTCGAAGGTCTTGACGAAGCGCGCGTTGGAGGCCTCGCCGCCTTGGGCCTCGGGGTAGCTGAGCGCGCCGATGCCCTCTTCGGTGAGCACCTGGAGCTGCTCGAGGATGCGCGCGCGGTTCTGCGCCGTGGGCAGGCCGTGGTGGATCGCGAGTCGGGGGTCGACGACCAGCGCCCGCACGCGCTCCCACTCCTCGTGGTGCGCGCCGTCGAGGACGCGCGTCATCGCGTCGACCGCGAAGGGCGGCTCGGGCTCCCGGAAGTCCTGCCGCACGGGCGGGCGCTCCTCGAAGAAGTGCCGCGCGACCTCGCGGCTCTGGATGCCGAGGGCCGACTCGACCTCCTCGAGCGCGCGCCGGTTCGCGCCGTCCGTCTCGCCTTCGAGCTTCGCGATCGCGCAGCCGAGGTCGACCAGGCTCCCGCGCGTCTCCGCGTCGAGCCGCCCGGCCCGCTCGCGCACGAAGCGGAAGAGCCGGAGCAGATCGGTCGAAGACGGAGGCGCCTCGGGATCCAGCCACGCGTCGAGCGCCTCCTGGTGGGCGCCCGGCATGTGGGCCCGCGCCGCGTCGCGGATGGCGCGGATCTCCTCGGCGCGCAGGGCGCCGTCCGCCCACGCCACGTACAGCAGCGGCGTCATGGCGGTCAGCTCGGGGTGTCGCGTCAGGGAGTCGATGGCGGCCATGCCGCTACCGTAGATCCAGACGCCCTCGCGGGAACACCGCTACTCACAGACGCTGGCCACGCAGCGGCGCGCGTCGTTCGAGACGGCCTTCCGCGGAGAGACCGCGACTCGCAGCCGCGGGCCACGCCGAGCGTCGTCCAGACGCCCTCCCCTCACGCCGCTACTCGCAGACGCCGGCCACGCAGCGGCGGGCGTCGTCGAGGCAGTGGCCGTCCGGGGACGACGGGGCGCAGAGCGGCTCGCACGCGCCGGCGAGGCAGACCGCGTCGAGGGGGCAGAGACCGAACGGGGTCGCGGGGGTGCAGGGCTCGACGTGGGTCTCGGCGCCGGTCGCGATGAAGCGGAGGCGGCTGGGCGTGTCCTCGAGCTCGAAGGCCACGAGGCAGCGGCGGCGCGCTCCGTCGAGCAGGCCCTCGCACGCGCCGAGGCCGGGGTCGGGCGCCGCGCGGTGGAGCGCGCCGCGCCGGCTGGTCAGCTCGAATTGCTCGGGGCCGGATGGGAGGCCCGACGCGCCTCCGAGCTCCACCACGAGCGCGAGCCGGGCGGGGGTCTGCCACCAGGCGGTGCGGATCGCGAGCGGCGGGGCGTCGTGGTGCTCGACAGCACCGTGGGGAGCGGCGTGGCTGGACGCGCAGCCGAGCGCGAGGGCCATCGTGATGGGGATCCAGATCTGCATTTTCGTCACCTCCGCGGGGAGGCAGAGCGAGCGGCGTGCCGGAGGCGGAGCGTGTGATCACGGGGACTTGCGGCGTCGGATCGGCGGGGGTGGCGGGCTGTGGGGTGGCGGCCGCCAGGGATTCGCCTGACTGGCACGGTTTTCTCGCGCTCTCTACGCTGGGCCGCGTGCAGCTCCCCGAGGCCGCCCCGCTCTCGCTCTGGCCCTCGCGCCTCGCCGTGCAGACGACGGGCGACGCGTCTGCGGGGCACGCGCACCACACCATCCACCTCGTGCTCGCGCGCGAGGGGCGGCTGGGGCTGCGGCTCGACGGGTCGGAGCGCGGGGCGCACGCGGGGCTGCTGACGCCGCCGGATCTGCCGCACGCCATCGACGGCGCGGGGCGCACGGTGCTGCTGCTGTTCATCGACCCGGAGTCCCGGCCCGGTCGGAGGCTGCGCTCGTCGCTCGACGGGGTGCGCACGTTCGACGACGCGGAGCGGGACGCGCTCCTGGAGGGGCTCGCGCCGACGCCGACCTCGAGCCAGCTCGACGCCTGGGCGCGCGGGGTGCTCGATCGGCTGGCGGGGGAGGAGCCGCTCGCGCCGATGCACCCGAAGGTGCGCGCGCTGCTCGAGACGCTGCGGGCGCTGCCGCCGGACGCGGACACGTCCCTCGAGGCGCTCGCGGCGGAGGCGGCGCTGTCGCCGTCGCGGCTGATGCACGCCTTCACGGAGTCGGTGGGGATCCCGTTGCGGCCCTACGTGCGCTGGCTGCGGCTGCAGCGCGCGGCGACGGCGATCGTGACCGGCACGCCGCTCTCGCTCGCGGCGGCGGAGGCCGGCTTCTCGGACGCGGCGCACATGAGCCGCACGTTCAAGCAGATGTTCGGCATGACTCCGTCCGCGCTGCAGCGCCGCAGCCCCGCAGCGTCGAGGTAGGGATCCGCAGCCAGTCCGTTCAAGCTCGGCCCGGCCCCGGCCCGCAAGCTTCAGGCATGTCGACCGAAGGACTCCTCGCCGGCCAGCGCGCCGACTACCCGCTCAACCACGCGAGCCGCGCCAACCTGGTGCTGCACGTGCTGACGGTGCCGCTCTTTCAGCTCGGCACGCTCGCGCCGCTGATCGCGCTGATCGTGGGGTCGCCCTGGCTCGCGCTCGGCGCGCTGGCCATGCCGCTCGCGATGGCCTTCCAGGCGCGCGGGCACGCGCTCGAGGTCAACCCGCCCAAGCCCTTCACCGGGCCGCTGAACGTGGCCGCGCGCATCTTCGCCGAGCAGTGGATCACCTTCCCGCGCTTCGTGCTCGGGGGCGGCTTCGCGCGGGCGTGGCGCGGTCGGTCGGAGGAGGTCAGCCCGGCCTGACGGTCAGGCGCACGCCCGCGTCGGTGCCGTCCTCGCGGGTGTAGCGGACCTCGTAGATGCCCGGCGCCGCGAGCACGGACTCGATCGAGCGCTGCATGGACGCGGTCTCGCCGGGCATGAGCCGGCTCCAGCTGTTGTCGCGGAGCCCGTTGCCGAAGGTGAGGTCGAGCGCGGGCGCGGGCTGCCCGTTGACGGTCCAGGTGCCCGCCTCGAGCCCGGGCTCGACCGGCTCGGCGCCGTCGTTCCGCACCGACAACCGCAGAAGAGTCTCGCCGCGCTCGCCCATGGTCGGCCGCGGCTCGGTCGCCTCCAGCCACCAGGAGACGCCGCGCTCGTCGGGCGCGTTCTCGGTGACGATCACCCGGGTCTCGGCCCGCGCGCTCCCGTGCTCGTAGGCGATGACGTAGGCGCCCGGCTCAGGGAAGAGCGCCTCCCCGATCTCGCGGATGAGGGTGCCGCTGTCGCCCGGGGCGACCTCGCGCCACTCGCCCCCGCGCGGCCCGGTGGTGAAGAGCGCGACCGTCTCCGGGTCGCGGCGGCCGTTGACGAGGATCTGCTCCGACAGCGGCAGCTCGTCCATCTCCGCCCCGCTCCGGTTGGTGATCGTCAGACGCAAGCGAAAGTGCGGGCGGTCGTTGAGGATCAAGACGTCCGGCGTCGCGGCGAGCGCGACCTGCACGTCGTCGCCCGCCTCCCAGCGTGGCGCGAGCCCGTCGCGCTCCCGCTCCTCCTCGGTCTGGTCCGACAGCGGCGGCGCCTCCTGCTCCTCGGCCGGTTCCTCCTCGAGGGGCGCGGCGGGCGCGGTCTCGGTCTCGGGAGTGGCCGGCGGCTCGTCTCCCCCGCACGCGGTGGCGGAGAGGGCGAGGATCCAGATCAGGCTTCGCATGCGCGGAGGGTACTCCGCTCAGTCTTCGTCGTCGCGGCGCGACTCTTCGTCGCGGAGCTGCGCGAGGCGCTTCTGGAGCTGAGCCTGGGCCGCGGCGTGGTCGGGCAAGGTCGGCCTCGAGCCGCGGCGCTTGCGGTTGGCGCGCGGCGCGGCGGGCGTGGTGCTGCCCTGATGCGCGTGGGTGCGCTCGCGGATGGCGCGCTCGAGGCTCGAGAAGTCGATGATGCGGTGCGTCTTCAGGACGTCGTGCGCGAGCCACATGAGGTGCGCGCAGGCCTGCGGGGTGAGCGAGGGCGCGGCGAGGCGCGGCAGGGCGACGCTGCGGATGGCGCCCGGGTCGACGCCGTTGCGGAGCTCCACCGTGAGCAGCGCGGCCCCGGTCGCGCGGGCCACCGCCTCCGCGTCCGCGCCGTCCGGGAGCGCGACCGCGATGAGGAAGCGGGGCGTCCTCTTTCCCGTGGTCAGGCAGAGCGCGCGCCCGTGGGGGATCGCGCCGCCCTGCTCGGCGACCGTCTTGCTGAGCGCGGCCGGCACGCTGGGGCCGAGGAAGGTGGCCACCGTGCTGGCGACGCCGCGGTCCATCGCGCCGTCCGGGCCGACCGGCACGACCCAGGCGTCGCTCGTCGCGTCGAGGAGGGAGCGCTCGTGCACGACGATGTCGGGATCGTCGAAGCGCTCTCGCCACGCGGCCGCCATCTGGGCGTTCGCGTCGGTCAACACGACCTGGATCCCTCTCATCGCCGCCTCCAACCCACCGCGGCTCCATTCAACCACGATTCGGGGGAGCGAGTGAATGGCCGCGGAGCCGCCGGTTCCCCCGGGATCCCCCGACGACGGCGCCGCGGCACCCTCTCCTACGGCGCCCCCCTCCCTTCCTTCCCCTTCCCTCCCGTCCGCATCAAGGCGCAGGGGCGGTGAGGGTCAGCAGAGGGCCCGGGTGTCGGGCCGGTCGTGCGGGCGATGGGGGGCGGTGCGGGGGCGGACGGTCATGCGCATGCCGTGCTTGGGGCGCAGGGTCACGGCCGGGTCGAGCTCCACGCGGTGGCCGGGGACGAGCGCGAGGTGGTGGCGCTGACGCAGGGTGGCGATCACCAGCTTCGCCTCCATGAGCGCCATGCCCAGGCCGATGCACTGACGCGGGCCCGCGCCGAAGGGGAGGTAGGCGAAGCGGTTGCGGGCCTTGGCCGCGTCGGGGAGCCAGCGGTCCGGGTCGAAGCCCTCCGGGTTGTCCCAGTGGTCCGGGTGACGGTGCAGCGCGTAGGGAGAGATGCCCAGGGTGGAGCCGGCCGGGATCGGATAGCCGCACAGCTCGTCGTCTTCGATGGAGTCGCGCTCGAACGCCCACGCGGGCGGATAGAGGCGCAGCGACTCGCGCACGACGCGATCGGTCAGCTCGAGCTTCGGCAGATCCTCCACCGTGGGGAGCCGCCCGCCCAGCACCGCGTCCAGCTCTGCCTCGAGCGCGCGGTCCGTCTCCGGGTGCCGCGAGAGCAGGTACCAGGTCCAGCTCAGCAGGTTCGCGGTGGTCTCGTGGCCGGCCATCACGAGCGTAATCACCTCGTCCCGGAGCTGCTGCTCGTCCATGCGGCCCTGCTCGTCGGTCGCGCTCATCAAGAGGCCGAGCAGGTCCTCGCGCTCGTCCCCCGTGGCCCGCCGCGTCTCGACGATGTCCGACACCAGCCGATCGAGCGACGCCATCGCGCGCCGGAACTCGAAGTTGCGCGGGAGCGGCAGCCAGGTGGGCAGCCGGAGCAGGCTCTCCGCCCAGTCGTTGGCGAAGTGGATCAGCACCGAGACGGTGGGCCCGATCGCGTCCGCCTCGTGCGCGAGGTCCTTGTCGAAGAGGGTCTTGCCGACGATGCGGAAGGTCAGCTTCATCATCTCCTCGTGCACGTCGAGCGCCTCGCCGCGCTCGGCCTCCCAGGCGTCGGCCATGTCGGCCGCGTACCGCGCGATGGGGGGCCCGAAGGCGTCGATCCGGCGCTTGAGGAACGCGGGCTGCGCGAGCTTGCGCTGCCGTCGCCACAGCTCGCCGTCGCTCGTGACCAGGCCCTCGCCGAGGATGAGCTTCAGCCCCTCGTAGTTGCGGCTCTTGACGTACGCGCGGTTGTTGTCGATGAGCACGCGCTTCACCGCGTCGACGTCGTTGACCAGGTAGTAGGGGAAGGGCCCGAAGTCGAAGCGCACCAGATCGCCGTGATCCCGCGAGGCCTCGAGCAGGTTGTGCAGCGGGTCCTTCCAGAGGAGGTGCACGTGCCCGATCACGGGGTGCCCCTTGGGCCCCGGTGGCCTCCGCCCGGTCTTTCGCCATTCCAGCCGCATCGTCGCCCCCTCGTCTAACGTGAGGATGCCCTCACGTTTATGATGCTAGAATGTGAGGTCCGCCTCGGGTTAGTCAAGGGAGCGATGTCCACACGGCTCAGAAAGCGACCGGTGCAGGCCCGGAGCCGCAAGCGCTTCGAGGGGATCCTCGACGCGGCGGCAGATCAGTTCGCGGAGCACGGCTTCGACAAGACCACGATGGACGCGATCGCGGCCGCGGCCGGGACGTCGATCGGGAGCGTCTACCAGTACTTCCCGGACAAGGACGCGGTGTTCTTCGCGCTGGCCGAGCGCGTGCTCGAGCAGAGCCGGGGGCTCTTCGACGCGCTCATGCCCGCGATGGAGGCGGAGCGGCCGCCCTGGGAGGCGCTGCTCGATCGCATGGTGGACGGCTTCGCGGTGATCAACCGGGACCCGTCGGTGCGCGCGGTCTGGCGGAACCTGCAGCTGCACGGGGAGATCGTGGAGGCGGACGCGGCGCTGCACGAGGAGCTGATCGTGCGGACGACGGAGATCTTCGGCTGGTACGCGCCCGGCGCGGACGCGGCCGAGCGGCGGCGGGTGGCGACGATGACGGTCGACGTGATCGGCGCGGTGCTCTTCATCGGCATCCTGCGCGACGACGAGCGCACCCCGCAGATGCGGGACGAGCTGAAGCTGGTGATCCGGCGTTACCTCGAGCCGTGGATCCAGGCGCACCAAAGCAAGTAACCTCGGGGTCCGATGCGAGGACGACGGCATTGAGCTTCGACCTGGAGGTCGACACGGTCGAAGACGGCACGCGGCTGGACGTGATGCTCGTGCGCCGGGTGGAGGGGATGAGCCGGGCCAAGGCGAGGCGCATGATCCAGGACGGGCTCGTGCGCCTGAACGGGCGGCGGGCGCGCAAGGGCGCGCGGCTGGCCGCGGGCGACACGGTGTCCCTGGACGAGCTGCCGCGGCCGAGCGACTTCGTGGCGCAGCCCGCGCCCGAGGTGCCGCTCGTGGTGGTCTACGAGGACGAGCACCTGGTGGTGGTGGACAAGCCCCCGGGCATGCCGAGCCACCCGCTCCGGCCGCACGAGCGGGAGACCCTCGCCAACGCGCTGATCGCTCGCTACCCCGAGATGGAGCGGGTGGGCTACGCGCTGCGCGAGCCGGGTATCCTCCATCGCCTCGACAACGACACGTCCGGGCTGCTCGTCGCGGCGCGGAGCCAGGCCGCGTTCGATCGGCTCCGCGCGCTGCTGACGGAGGGCGCGATCGAGAAGGGCTACCAGGCGCTGGTCGACGGGTACGTGCAGGCGCCGATGGAGATCGACCACCCCATCGCGCCCCACCCGAGCGACCCGCGCCGCGTGCACGTCTGCCTGGACCACGCGGACCGGCGCCTCCCCGCGGCGCGGCCGGCGCGGACCGAGCTCGCCCGGGCGGAGCGCGCCGGCGCCGCGACCTTGCTGGAGGTGCACGCGCCGGTCGCGGTGCGGCACCAGATCCGCGCGCATCTGGCCGCGGTGGGCCATCCGCTCGTCGGGGACTGGCTGTACGGCGGCTCGGGCATAGACCAACTGGGGAGGCACTTCCTTCACGCGTCGACCATCGCGCTCGCGCACCCCTTCGGCGGGGCGCGGCTCGAGGTCACGGCCGAGCTTCCGGACGATCTGCGAGAGGCGCTCGATTGGATGAGACGAAACTGAACCCCATCCGCGCGCACATGGTCCGCTCGCAGCTGGCCGCGCGGGGCATCCGGGACGCGCGCGTGCTCGACGCGATGGGCCGCGTGGCCCGCGAGCAGTTCGTGCCGCTCTCGCGGAGGGGCTCCGCCTACGAAGATCGCGCGCTGCCGCTGGAGGAGGGCCAGACCATCTCCCAGCCCTACATGGTCGCGCGCACGCTCGAGCTCGCGGGGGTGCCGGCGGACGGGCGCGCCCTCGACATCGGCACGGGCTCCGGATACCAGGCCGCGCTCCTCGGCGAGCTGGCGAAGGAGGTCGTCACCATCGAGCGCATCCCCTCGCTGGCCGAGAGCGCGCGCGCGAAGCTCGCGGAGCTGGGCTACGACAACGTCGAGGTCGTGGTCGGGGACGGCTCGGTGGGCTACGCGGACCGCGCCCCGTATGACGCCATCGTCGGCGCCGCCGCGGCTCCGCGCGCGCCCGAGACCTTGAAGCGCCAGCTCGCGATCGGGGGGCGCCTCGTGCTGCCCATCGGCTCGCGCACCATGCAGCGCCTGACCGTGGTGCGCCGCGTCTCGGCCGAGGAGTTCACCCTCGAGGAGTACGAGGGCTGCATCTACGTGCCGCTCGTCGGCGCCGAGGGCTGGTCGTCCTGAGGCCGCGGCTCAGAAGGGCGCGCGCAGGCCGGCCTGGGCCAGGATCGCGTCGCCGAACGTGCTGGTCTGGTGCCAGTAGTTGAACGAGAGATCGACCCACGCGCGCTCGAGGAACGACAGCGGGGTGCGGGACAGGAAGTCGAGCCCGACCCGGAGCTGGACCCCGAAGAGGTGGGAGAAGAAGTTGCTCATCTTCGGGTCCGCGGTGACGAAGTCCTCGGTGCCCGAGTACTCGGTGCGGAAGAAGAACGAGTCCACCTGATCGTGGTAGCGGTAGCGCAGGCGCACCACGACGGAGTCGCCGATGAGCTGGTAGACGCGGACCTCGGGGTTGAGGGCGGAGACGTCCCAGTCGTCGAGGTAGGCGCGGTACATCAGGTGGACCGCGGTGCGCGTCTCCGGGAAGAAGTGCGCGAGGCGGCCCCAGAGCGTGTGGCGGGTGCGCTGGTCGGGGTGATCCTCGGCCACGAGCCCGCCGCCGACGCGCGCGCGCCGATACGGGTTCTGCAGGTAGCCCCAGTTGTGCACGAGCTGGTAGCCCGTCACGAAGGTGGTCACCGGTGAGAGCGTCTGGTTGAGGGAGACCGACGCGGTCACGCCCTCGAGCTGGCCCTGCCGCCCCCGGTCGCTCAGGTCGCGCCCGGTGTCGTCGGTGCGGGGCATGCCGCCGCGCAGCACGGAGCCGACGTTGTCGTGGATGTAGGTGAAGGCGCCGCTGATCACCGTCGAGCGCTGGTTGAGCGACAGGGTCGAGAAGGTGGTGATACGCGAGGCGAAGTAGTCGGGCTCGTGGCTGAGCCCGCCGAGCACCCCGAGGCGGAGCTGCATCTCGCCGAGGTCGAACTCGCGGCTCGCGCCCAGCGATCCCTGGTTGCGCACCTCGGTGAAGCGGATGTCCTCCTGCACGCCGGCCGCGATGCTCGCGCTGGTGATGGCGTCGATGAGGTAGCCGCCGTCGATCTGCACGCCCTCGGGCGTGACGAGGCGAGCGCGCACCTCGGGGGCCACCACGCGGGTGGAGGTCTCCCAGTAGTAGTTCGCGCGGAGCTCCACCGAGCCGGTCCAGGTGCCCGACGCTTCATCCGCGGCCGCGGGCGCGGCGAGCGCGAGCGCCGCGACGAAGGCTGTCAGCGCGCGCTTCATCAGTTGCAGCCGCAGCCGCCGCCGGTGGATCCGGTCCCGCCCGTCGCGCCCTCGCGGGAGTCGAAGACGTGGGCCTGGAACTCGCCTTCGCCCTCCTCGAGCTCCACGTTCATCGCCGGGTTGGCGAGGTACTCGCGCTCGTAGGGGGCGACGGAGACGCAGCCGCCGAGCGCGGCGCAACACAGACAGAGGAGCAAAGCCAGACGCATGACGCGCGGAGCCTAGCTCGGATTCTCCGTGCGCTCACCCTCACGGGGTCGCGGTGACGAGCCCCACGCTCGCGAGGCCGGAGGCGAGGTCCGGCTGGAGCGCTCCGCCGATCGCGGCCGCGCCCACGGTGCGCGCGTTGAAGCGCAGGCGCCCGGCCCCGCCGCCGCCGCCGCCGCCGTTCTCCGCGGAGGTCCCGGGGCCGCCGTCGCTCCCCATCGCGTCGCTTCCGTCGCCGCCGCCGCCGCCCTGGTCGCGCCCCATCGGCCCGGGGGCGGGAACGGTCACGGTGTCGCCGTCCGG
Source organism: Sandaracinaceae bacterium (assembly GCA_040218145.1). GTDB lineage: Bacteria > Myxococcota_A > Polyangia > Polyangiales > Sandaracinaceae > JAVJQK01. The sequence continues at coordinate 306,748 of JAVJQK010000076.1, forward strand.
GCCGTCGTCGCCGCGGCCGCCGCAGCCGATGCCCAAGCCACAGCGGCTGCCCTGGGCGCCCGCGCCCCCGTTGGCGCCCACCGTGCCCGTGACGGTGAGGGAAGCTGCCTCGAGCAGGATCGCGCCGCCCGCGCCGCCGCCGCCGCCCGCGCCGGAGTCGAACAACGCGCCGCCGCCTCCCTGGCCTCCGCCCCCGCCCGCGTCGATCACGCCCCCGACCCGCAGCGCGCCGCCGGCGCTGATCTGGAAGGCGCCGCCGCCGCCGCCGCCCGAGCCGCCGTTGTTGTCGCCGCCGCCGCCGCCGCCGGAGCCGCCGCGGATCGGCACGAGCGAGGCGACGCCGTGCGTGCCCCCCGCCGCGCTGCCGCGCCCACCGGCGCCGCCCGACGAGCCGTGGCCGCCGCCGCCGCCGCCTTCGTCTCGGTTGCTCGACTCGTCCGCGCCGCCCGCGCCGCCGCCCGGGCCGCCGCCTCCGCTTCGCGCGCCGCCGCCGCCGTCCCCGCCCGGGCCCGCGCCGCGTCCGTCGGAGCTGACGTCGACGAGCCCGTCGAGGGTCGCGTCCTCGGTGACGAGCAGGATCAGCGCCCTGCTCCCCCGTCCGCGGATCGTGCTGCCAGCCGGGAGGCTGAGGGAGCGGAGGACGAAGACGCCGAGGGGCGCGCCGACGGGGGTGCTCGGATCGAGGCGCTGATAGAAGATCCCCGAGTCGGGGTCGCGCCCCTCGCCGTCGGAGGCTTCCCGGATCACGGTCGAGGACTGGACGATGGAGCCGTCGTCGGTGTCGAAGACGACCGCGTCCGGACCCGCGACGAGCAGGTCTCCGTCCCCGGCGTCCATGGCCACGCGGGCGCCCACGTTGCTCGGGAGCAGGACCCTGCAGGCGCCGGTCGCGCAGCCGAGCGGGCAGGTCTCCCGCGTCAGCGCGCCCATCTCGCAGCGCACGACGTCGTCTCCGTCGCACACGGAGGGCGCGGTCGGATCGCAGCCGGCGTCGAAGCCCGAGTCCACGCCGCCGTCAACGCCTCCGTCGACGCCTCCGTCCATGCCCGCGTCCGTGCTGGCGTCGGTGCTGGCGTCGGTGCTGGCGTCCGGGCCGGCGTCCATGCTGGCGTCGGGGCCGGCGTCCGCGCTCGCGTCCGGGGTCTCGCCCGCGTCCGGATCACGCCCGCCGTCGAGGGCCGCGTCCCCTTCGCTCGAGCCGTCGAGGCGGCTCGCGTCCAGCCCGCTCGCGTCGGGGCCGTCGGCGGGCTCGCGGAGCCCGCTCCGATCGAGCGTGCATCCGAAGAGCGCCACGGTGAGGAGAAGAAAGAAGCAAGAGCGCATGGGGCGGACTCTTCCCCGAGATCCGGCCTCGATCAACGCAGCGTCGCCGTCAGCGTCGCGGCCGCTGTCGCTTCTTGTCTCGCTTGATGGCGCGCCCGCTCTTGCCGAGGAGCTGATCCTCGAGCAACCGGATCTCGTCCCGCAGCTCCGCCGCGCGCTCGAACTCGAGGTTCTCGGCCGCGAGCAGCATGCGCGAGCGCAGCTCCTCGAGCTTGTCCGGGATCTCCTCGGGCGAGAGCGCCTCCGCGTCGATCTTCGCCTTGGGGACCGACGACCAGTCCGCGCCGCCGCTCGCCGCGTCCATCTGGAAGAGCGCCTTCTTGACCGTCTCCGGCGTGATGCCGTGCTCGTCGTTGTACTGCTTCTGGATCACGCGGCGACGGTCGGTCTCGTCGATGGCGTACTGCATCGCCTCGGTGACCTTGTCGCCGTACATGATCACCTCGCCGCGCGAGTTCCGGGCCGCGCGACCGATGGTCTGGATGAGCGAGCGCGGGCTGCGGAGGAAGCCCTGCTTGTCGGCGTCGAGGATCGCGACGAGCGACACCTCGGGCAGGTCGAGCCCCTCGCGGAGCAGGTTGATGCCGACCAGCACGTCGAACTCGCCGCGGCGCAGATCGCGCAGGATCTCGATCCGCTCGAGCGTGTCGACGTCGCTGTGCAGGTAGCGGCAGCGCACGTCTAGCTCCCCGAAGTACTCGGTCAGATCCTCGGCCATGCGCTTGGTCAGCGTGGTCACGAGCACGCGCTCGTCGCGGGCCACCCGCCCGCGGATCTCCTCGAGCAGGTCGTCGACCTGATGTGCGACCGGCTTGACGTGAATGACCGGGTCCATCAGCCCGGTCGGGCGGATCACCTGCTCGACGAGCACGCCCTCCGCCTTGTCGACCTCCCACTCGCCGGGCGTCGCCGAGACGTGCACCGTCTGATAGATGCGCTCCCAGAGCTCCTCGAACTGGAGCGGGCGGTTGTCCATCGCGCTCGGGAGCCGGAAGCCGTGCTCGACGAGCGTCTTCTTGCGGGCCTGGTCGCCGCGGTACATCGCGCCCAGCTGCGGGATCGTGATGTGCGACTCGTCCAGCACGAGCAGGAAGTCGTTCGGGAAGTAGTCCACCAGCACGGGCGGCGGCTCGCCGGGATCGCGCTGGCTGAAGTGCCGCGAGTAGTTCTCGATGCCGTGGCAGAAGCCCATCTGCTCGAGCATCTCGAGGTCGTACATGGTGCGCTGCTCGAGCCGCTGCGCTTCGAGGATCTTCCCCTCCTCGCGCAGCTCCGGGAGACGCTCGGAGAGCTCTTGCCGGATCGCGCCGATCGCCCGCTCGCGCACCTCGGCCGGCGTGACGTAGTGCGAGCCCGGGTAGATCGCGTAGCCGGGGAGATCGCGCAGCACCTTGCCCCGGAGGGGATCGATCTCGGAGATCCGGTCGATGTCGTCACCCCAGAACTCGACGCGCACCGCGCGGTCCTCGGCGTCGACCGGGAAGATCTCCACCACGTCGCCCCGCACGCGGAACGTGCCGCGGTGGAAGTCGACGTCGTTGCGCTTGTACTGCACGTCGACCAGCTGGCGGAGGAGGTGGTCGCGCCGGAAGCTCTCCCCCGTCTTCAGCTGGATCAGCATCTGCCCGTAGGCCTCGCGCGAGCCGATGCCGTAGATGCAGGAGACGCTGGCCACGATGATCACGTCGCGCCGGCTGAGCAGCGCGCGCGTCGCCGCGTGACGCATGCGGTCGATGCGATCGTTGATGATCGCGTCTTTCTCGATGTAGGTGTCCGAGCTCGGGACGTACGCCTCGGGCTGGTAGTAGTCGTAGTAGGAGACGAAGTACTCGACCGCGTTGTTCGGGAACAGCTCCTTCATCTCGCCCCAGAGCTGCGCGGCGAGGGTCTTGTTGGGCGCGATGATCAGGGTCGGCCGCTGGGTCCGGGCGATGACGTTCGCCATGGTGAACGTCTTGCCGCTGCCCGTGATCCCGAGGAGGACCTGGTGCGCGTCGCCCGCGTTCAGGCCCTCGACCAGCTTCTCGATCGCCTGGGGCTGATCCCCCTTGGGCGAGAGGTGCGTGACCAGCTCGAAGCGCTCTTCCACCGGGGCGATGTAGCAATGCGGGGGCGGCGCCGCACCCGGCCTCCTGACAGCGTTCTGGCGGCAGGCGCGGCTCGGGGTAGATTCGCGGGCGATGCGCGCGAAGGCATGGCTGCTCCGGTTCTTCAGGCTGCTCATGGTGGCGCTGGCCGCGTGGCTCGCCTTCCGCTGGCTCGAGCCCCAGGGGCTGGGCTGGGTCGTGCTCGCGGTGGCGGGCCTGGCCGTCGCGCTCTGGATCGGCTTCCGGGCCGTGCTCGTCCGCCGCGCGCGGGCCGAGGAGGCGCAGGCGGACCGCTGGGCGGAGGCGCTCCTGGTGCCCGAGCAGCGCCCGGCCGCGGTGCGGGAGCTACAGGCGGAGCGCGCGCTCCGCGACCCGAAGAACCCCAAGCACGCCGAGACGCACGCGCGGCTGACGCTGGTGCTGGCGGAGCTGCTCGAGGCGGAGGGGAAGCCGGAGGCGGCGCTCGACGCGCTGGGCGAGGTGGCCCTCGCCGGGCTCTCCGACGCGCTCCGCGCGGTGGTGCTGCACGCCCGCGCCATCTCGCACCTCAGCGCGGGCGATCCCGAGGCCGCGGGCGCCTCGCTCGACGCGATCGGTGGCCCGTGCGGCACCCGGGACGTCGATCTGCGGGTCCGGCTCGCGCGGGGGCTCGTGCACGTCGAGAGGGGCGAGCGCGAGGACGCGCTGATCGTCGCCGACGAGGTGCGCCAGGAGAGCGGCGACGACCGCCACCTCCTGCTCGAGGCGCGCGTGCTGAAGGCGGTGGCGCTGGCGGAGGGCGACCGCGAGGCGGGGCTGAAGACGATGGCTGGGATCGACGATGAGATGCTCGAGGTGCTCGTCGTGCTCGGCTTGCCCCGCGTGCGTCGGCTCGCCGACGAGGCGCTCGGCCAGCGCGACGCCTGACCCTTCCAGTTCCGCGCGCGGGGGCTCCATACGTGAGGTGGCCGACACCTGGGTCCTCGCGAATCCGAACGCTGGCAGCGCCGAAGCTGCGGACGAGCTCCGTCACGCGGCGGAGGCGCGCGGCTGGCGGTGGGTGGCGTGCGAGGGCGCGTCCGACGGGGCGGGGCACGCGCGCGAGGCCTGCGAGCGCGGCATCGCGCGGGTCTTCGCGGCCGGCGGCGACGGCACGGTGCACACCATCGCGGGCGGCCTCCTCGAGGGCGGCGGTGGGCCCGTGCTCGGGGTGCTGCCGCTCGGCACGGGCAACGACCTCGCGCGCTCGCTCGGCCTGGGGGTCGAGCCGCTCGCGGCGCTCGAGGAGCTCGAGCAGGGTCGGACGCGGCGCATCGACGTCGGTCGGTTCACGAGCGACGAGGCGGTGCGCTGGCTGATCAACGTCTCGGCCTGGGGCTTCGCGGGCGAGGTCGATCAGGTGATCGAGGAAGAGACCAAGCGTAATTGGGGCACGCTCGCCTACGTGGGCGGCGCGCTCGAGGTGCTCGGCGACCTGCCGCTCTACGACGTCCAGCTCTTCGTCGGCGGCGCGCTGGTCGAGCAGGCGCGCTGCGTCGGGGTGACGCTGGCCAACGCCCGCACGTGCGGCGGCGGGGTGGTGGTGGCGCCGACGGCGGACCTCGAAGACGGCCTGCTCGACGTCACGCTGGTGACCGAGGGGAGCCCGCTCCAGCTCGCGACGACGGCGGCGCGGCTGCGCGGCGGACAGACGCTCTCCGATCCGCGGGTGCGCCATCACCTCGGCGCGGAGATCGAGCTGCGGGTGGATCCGCCGATGCTCGCCAACGTCGACGGGGAGCTGCTCGGGCGCTTCAGCCAGGCCCGCTTCGAGGTGCGCCGCGGCGCGCTGGCGGTCCTGGTGGGCGGCGGCTATCGCCGTGAGCCGGGGGACGACTTCTCGGGCTGGACGAGTCAGGCCTGACGGGTCTGCTCAACCAGCGGCCTGTTCATCCAGCAGCCAGGTGAAGCCGGGACTTGGCGAAGCGCGCCGTCACGCCGACGATGCCGGGCGTCTCGGCCACCTTCTCCAGGACGCCGAGCGCCTCGTCGATGCTGAGGCTGGGGCGCCGCGCGAACCCGAGCGAGTTCGCCGCGCTGCGCACCGCCAGCTCCGCCTTCTCGTCACCCACGGAGTGGGACAAGAGCTTCCAGAGTCGGTCGATGTCGATGCTGCCGTCGGTCAATGCTGCCTCGATCTCCCCCCAGGAAGATCGTCGATCGAAGTGGGCCCCCTGGCCCTTCCGTCAACTCGGGAACGCGAGCACCACGGTCGTGGTGTTGTGGAAACCGGACAGATCGCCCGCGTCGAGCGCGATCTCGCCGTAGGTCTCGAAGCCGGCGAGCGGGACGCCGCCCAGCTCCTCCGAGATCCCGGCGACGGCCTGGCCGAAGCGATCGTCGAGGATGAGGTTGCGGCAGATGCAGTCGAAGACGATCGCGCCCGCGGCCGGCGCGCCGAGCTGCGCGCGGGCGCGCTTGGCCGCGGTGCGGGCGCTCTCGATCTGCCGCTCGGGGACGCTCTCCGTGATCCGGATCTTCGCGCCCTGCGGGATGCCGCAGGCCATGCCGAGCGAGCCGTCCGCGTTGCGGCTGAGCGGAGCGCGGATCTTGTACTCGTCCCCGCTCGCCAGGCCGGCCTCGTAGCGGAGGAGGAAGCCGCCGATCTGCTCCTCGGTCAGGCTCGCCGGGTCCAGGCCGACCGCCTTCGCAGCCGCGGCGGTGTGCTCCGCCCAGACGTCCCACGCCGGGCGCCCCTCGACCTCGTAGACGGTGCCGCCCTCGGCCTTGGTGATCTCGAGCGGCTCGCTGATGGGTCGGTGCCCGTGACAGACGCCGACCCCGAGGGGGGCCTTGCTGAAGATGACGGCCGCGACGATGGCATCATCTGCGACACGGGAGCCGATGCTCACCGTGGTGCGCTTCATGGCGAGGTCGTCCCCGGCCGCGCCGCCCGCGAGGCGGATGTCCTCGCCGAGGTAAGCGGCGGTGATGAGGGTCGCCTCCTCGCCGTTGCCCGCGAGGGGATCGAGGAGCAGCAGCCCGGTCCGATGCGCGTAGCCCTCGACCGCGGCCGGGATGTCGGCGATGGCCGCCTTGACGGCGTCCTCGGCGCTGGCCGCGAGGGAGGTGCCCAGCCCGCCGTGCACCACGAACTCGCCCGCCACCGCCACCGCGACCACGGAGCTCTTCGCGTCACCCTTCTCGGTGAACTCCCCCGCGGTGGAGCTGCCGAGCACGGTGGCGCTCGCGAACGCCTCGGTCAGGACCGGGGCGACCTCCTCGAGGGGCTGCGCCGTGGACGCGAAGAACATCACCAGCGCCGGTTTCGCGCCCCCGAGCTGCTCCTGGAGCGAGCGGGTCAGCGAGGCGGCGGCCTGGGGTGCGGCGCCGTCGGCGCTCGCGGTCACGATGCGGGTTGTCATTCGAATCTCCGGACGGCAGTTTTACATATACTGCGACATGCCGTCAAATGTGGAAAAGTGCCGCATCATCCGTGACGCGCTGCGAAGTCTCGCATCAGCTCGGTGAGGCGCTCGAGCCAGGCCATCTCGACGGCGTTGTACATGCTGATCCGGATGCCCCCGACCTTGCGGTGGCCCTTCACGCCGAGCATGCCGGCGTCCTTGGCCTCCGCGACGAAGCGCTTCTCCAGATCTTCGGTCGGCAAACGGAAAACGGCGTTCATGATCGAACGTGAACCCCCCTCGACCGGGCAGCGATAGAATTCGCTCATCGCGTCGACCGCGCCGTAGACGAGCTCGGCCTTGGCCCGGTTGCGCTCCTCGAGCGCCGCGGCGCCGCCCCACTCCTTCAGGACGGCGAGGGTGTTGCGGAGCATGTAGATCGCGAACGTCGGGGGCGTGTTCCAGAGCGAGTCCTTCTCCGCGTGGGACGCCCAGCGGAAGACGGCCGGGATGTCGACCCGGGCTCGCTCGACCAGGTCCTTGCGCACCACGACCACCGTCACGCCAGCGGGCCCGACGTTCTTCTGCGCCCCGGCGTAGAACGCGCCGAAGCGGCTCGCGTCGATGGGCCGGCTCAGGAGATCGCTCGTCATGTCGGCGATGAGCGGCACGTCCCCGGTGTCGGGGTAGGTCTGCCACTGGGTCCCGAAGAGCGTGTTGTTGCTCGTGATGTGCAGGTAGGCGGCCTTCGGGTCGAGATCGAGCTCGCCCTGGCTGGGCACGCGGATGAAGGTGCCGTCCTTCTCGGTGTTGGCCGCCTCGCGCGCCTGACCGACGAGCTTGGCCTCGCTGATGGCCTGCTGCCCCCACACGCCCGTCACTGCGTAGTCCGCGCTCTGGCCCGGCTTCAGCAGGTTCATCGGGATCATCGCGAACTGCTGCCGCGCGCCGCCCTGCAGGAGCAGCACGTGGAAGCTGTCGTCGATGCCGATCAGCTCCCGGAGCAGGGCGATGGCCTCCTGGTGCACGGCCTCGTAGGCGGCGCCGCGGTGGCTGTGCTCCATGATGGACATGCCCGTGCCGTCGAAGTCGACCAGCTCGCGCTGGGCGCGCTCGAGCGCGGCGAGGGGGAGGGCGGCGGGGCCCGCGTAGAAGTTCATCGTCCGGTTGGCCATGCGCGGCACTGTAGCCCGAACCGAGGGAGGACGGAGGGCGCCCAGCGTGGCATGCTCCGGCCCCGTTTTCGGCCCGACGTGCCCGGCAAGAAAGACCCGACGGTATGGAAGATCACGACAAGGACGACGATCGGCTCCACCGCATCCGCCACAGCCTCGCGCACGTGCTCGCGCAGGCGGTCCTGGAGCTCCGCCCCGGCTCGACGCTCGGCTTCGGGCCGCCGATCGACGACGGCTTCTACTACGACTTCATCCTGAGCGAGCCGCTGACGGAGGACGACTTCCCCGCGCTCGAGAAGAAGATGAAGCACATCATCAAGCTCGGGCAGAAGTTCGAGCGCGAGGAGCTGCCCAAGGCGGACGCGCTGGCCCGCATCGACGAGATGGGCGAGCCCTACAAGCGCGAGTACGCGCAGGAGCTCATCGAGAAGAAGGGCCTCGACCAGCTGACGTTCTATCGCAATGGTCCTTTCCTCGACATGTGCGACGGTCCGCACGTCGACAGCACGCGCGAGCTGCCCAAGGGCGCGTTCAAGCTCCGCAGCGTCGCCGGCGCGTACTGGCGTGGTGACAGCGACAACGCGATGATGACCCGCATCTACGCCTGGGCCTTCGAGAGCAAGGAGCAGCTCGAGGCGCACGTGAAGGCGTACAAGGACGCGATCGCGCGCGACCACAAGAAGCTCAACCGCGAGCTCGACTACTTCGTCGTCGACGACATCATCGGCAAGGGCCTGCCGCTCTGGCTGCCCAACGGCACCGTGCTCCGCGACGAGCTCGAGAAGTACATGCGGGAGCTCGAGTTCCACGACGGCTACGACCGGGTCGCGACCCCGCAGCTCGCCAAGACCGAGCTCTATCACCAGACCGGGCACCTGCCGCTCTACGCCGAGCACATGTACCCGTTCCTCGAGCTGAAGGAGAAGGTCGAGACGGAGGAGGGCACGCACGAGGAGGTGCGCGAGACCTACGCGCTGCGGCCGATGAACTGCCCGCACCACCACCGCGTGTTCGCCGCGCAGCTGCGGAGCTATCGCGACCTGCCGCTCCGCCTCGCGGAGTACGGCCAGGTCTATCGCTACGAGGACTCGGGGGCGCTCAGCGGCCTGCTGCGGGTGCGCGGCTTCTGCATGAACGACGCGCACATCTACTGCACCGAGGAGCAGATCGAGACCGAGTTCCTCAAGGTCATGCGCATGATCGAGCAGCTCTACGAGACGCTCGGCCTGAAGGACTACTACTTCCGCTTCTCGACCTGGGACCCCGAGGACCCGAAGGGCAAGCAGAAGTACGTCGACAACCCCGAGGCGTGGGCGACGTCCGAGCGGCACATGCGCGCGGCGATGGAGAAGAGCGGCCTGCCCTTCGTCGAGGTGAAGGGCGAGGCGGCGTTCTACGGCCCGAAGATCGACGTGCAGCTGAAGACGGTCACCGGTCGCGAGGAGACGGTGAGCACCAACCAGCTCGACTTCGCCGTGCCGCAGCGCCTCGGGCTCGTCTACCGCGGGGCGGACAACACCGAGCACCACCCCTTCTGCATCCACCGCGCGCCGGCGAGCACGCACGAGCGCATGGTCGCGTTCATCATCGAGCACTTCGGCGGGGCGTTCCCGACCTGGCTCGCGCCCACGCAGGTGATCGTGCTGACGGTGAGCGACGCCTTCCGCGAGTACGGCGAGCAGGTCGTCGCGCGGCTCCGCAAGCACTTCGTGCGCGCCGTCTTCGACCAGTCGAGCGAGACGATGGGCAAGAAGATCCGCAACGCGGTCACGCAGAAGATCCCGAACGTGATCGTGGTCGGCGAGCGTGAGCAGGAGGACGGCACCGTCACCGTGCGCCGCTACGGCTCGCGCGATCAGGCCACGGTGTCGCTCGACGCGTTCGAGCGCGACCTGCTCGAGCGCATCCGCACCCGCGCCCTCGACCGGGTCGACTGGGACAGCTGATCAGATCCTCGAGGCGACGGCCCGGCGGAACCGGAACGCCGGGTCGGAGACCCAGAAGCGTGCGAGATCGCTCGCCGTGTTGTCAGGCCCGAGGTCCTCGCCGAGGGCCTCGATGGCGGCGAGCAGATCGTCGCAGACGAGCAGCGCGGCGCGGGCGGCCATGCGCCGCGCGTTCGTCGCCCACCCGCGCAGATCGGGCGTGGGGTCGGCGGCGAAGCTCGTCGCCGCGTCCTGGATCCGTCCGCGGCTGAAGAAGCCGATCGCCTTGCCCACGCGCTTGGTCTCCACGTCGAGCAGCGACTCGTCGATGCCCTCGTAGGTGAAGGTCGGGTCGTACTGGCGCGCCGCCCCCGCGAGCATGTGCAGGGTCGTCTCGTCGGGCACCGCGTCGAGCGGGTGGAGGTGACGGCTGAGGAGCGCGAGGGGGCGCGCGAGCTGGAACGCGAGGACCGCGTCGCGAGCGTGCGCGACCGAGCTCGGCACCAGCAGCACCGGGGGGCTCCCCGCCAGCACCGTCGCGCGGTCGAGCCGGCCGTTCTCCACCTCGTAGACGTCGAGCTCCGGGATGCCGAAGATCGCGCCGATGCGGTCGACGTACGCGCGCAGGGGGTCGGGGTCTCCCTGGCGCAGGCGGTCCCGCTTGCTGACGCCCCAGCGCTCGAGGTCGACGCCTTCGAGCTTGCCGAACACGCCGTCGAGCGAGGAGAGGATCTGCGCCGCGGTCGTGCCGAGCACCGCGGTGGACGCGAGCTGCCCGAGGCCCTGCTCGCCGAGGATGCCGGGGGGCGCGACGGCGACGCGCGCGCGCCGCCCCGCGACGGTGCGCGTCTCGTCTTCGGTCGCCTCGCTCATCGCGAGGAGCGGCGCGAGCACCACCGCGGCGCCGTCGGGCTCGCCGCTCTTGCGGACCGCGTCGGCCATCGCGCGCCACGCTCGCGGCCGGCGCACGTTGATGGCGAGGATGCGCCGCAGCTCGGCGATGGCCTTGTCGCCCGCGTCCACCGACTGGAGGGTGCGCACGAGGGTCAGCGCGACGGCCTCGTCCTCCGGGCACGCGTCGACGCCCTCCCGCAAGGTCGAGATCGCGCGGTCCGGTCGGTTGAGCGCCTCCCCCTGCACGTGCGCGAGCTCGAGGTAGGTGGCCGCGACGTCGCCGCCGATGCCGCGCGCGGACTCGAGGTAGCCCATGAGCGCGGTCGCGTAGTGGTCCCAGCTCGCGTGCTCGGGCGCGTGAGCGATGAGGCCCTTGTAGACGCGCGCGCCGGCGCCGTTTGGGCCCTGGATCCCCACCGCGCCCATCGCGTGCGCAGCCGCGGCCGCGCCCTCTCCGCGCGCCTTCTCCAGCTCCGCGAGCTCGGCCAGGGTCTCGGCCTTGCGGTTCGGATCCGACACCACCGAGATGAGCTTCTTGGCGAGCCGGAGCGCCTCCTCGTCCCGGCCCTTGGCGCGCTCGAGGCGGACGAGCGCCGCGAGGGCCTCCTCGCTCTGCTCGTCGCGCGCGAGCACCGCGCGCAGGCTCCGGACGGCGCGGTCGGTGTCGCCGAGCCGCTTCTCGGCGATGCGCGCGAGCCGGAGGTGGGCGTCGACGAGCGCTCCCTCGCGGGCCTTGCCGATGACCGCCTCGAGCGCCTCGGCCGCCTCCTCCCACTGTCCGTTCTGCTCGAGGTGCAGGGCGAGCTGCGCCTGCGCCGCCCGATCGCCGGGCAGGGCGGCCAGGGCGCGCTCGGCCGCGGCGACCGCGGCGGGCAGATCGCGCCGGGCCTCGGCCTGCAACCGCGCGCACTCGAGGTGCAGCGCGGCCACACGGGCGGGGTCCTTCGCCGCGTGCGCCGCGCGGGTCAAGAGCTCGATGAGCCGCGCGAACTGCTGGAGCCCGATGAGCATGGAGACGAGCCCGCGCGCGGCGTCTTCGTTCTCCGGGGCGATCGACAGCGCGTGCTCGTAGTCGGCCGCGGACGCCTCGCCCTCGCCGGACTCGTGGGCCAACCGGGCCGCCTCGAGCAGGAGGCTGACCGCCAGCTCCCGGTCCCGCGTGACCTCCGACTCGTGCTTCGCGGCGGCGCGCAGCGCTTCGGGGCTCTGCGCGCGGCGCGCGGCGCGGGTGAGCCCGCGGGTGGCCGTGAGGCTCTGGGGATCGAGCGCGAGCGCGGCGCGGAAGGCGGCCAGCGCGCCTTGCCCGTCGCCCTCGTCGAGCAGCATCGCGCCGACGCGGCTCTGGTGATGGGCGCCGACCCGGGGGTCGGTCGAGGTCGAGGCGAGCCGCGCCTGCATCGCGAGCGCGGTGTCCTTCTCCCCGTTCTTCTCGGCCTCCTCGGCCAGCGCCTCGAGGGCGGCCGCGTCGTCGCCCGCGAGCTTCAGGATGCGACGCCGGACGGAGGTGACCTCTTGATCGGTCGCGGCGCGCGCCCGCGCGAGCTCGCTCAGCGCGGCGAGCTTCGCCTTCGGATCCGCGAGCACGTTCGCCATCTTCTCGTAGGTGGCGGCGAGGCCCACGTCGTCCCGGGTGCGCGCGTAGAGGTCCTCCACCGCGAGCAGCGCGCCGACGTGATCGGGCCGCTTCGAGAAGACGGGCCGGAACGCGTCGAGCGCCGCGTTGGCCGCGCCCTGCTCGGAGAGGATCAGCGCCGCGCGCAGCGCCGCCTGCACCTCGAGGAACGGATCGTCGAGGCGGTCGGCCTCCTCCTTCAAGACCTCCGACAGGCGCGTGTGCTCGTTCGCGTCGGTGAGCAGCCGCTCGCGCGCGTCCAGCGCCGGGCGGTGGAGCGGCTGAGCCTCGATGGCCGACTCGTACGCCGCGAGCGCGCCCTCGCGGTCCTCCAGGCGCTCCTCGCGAAGCGCGCCGAGCTCCGTGTAGGCGCGGGCGCGATCGGTGGCCGACGTGAGCCGCCCGAGCCGCTCGGTCATCGCCTCGGCGAGCTCGGGCCAGCGCTCGGCGCGCTCGAGCGCGGCGAGGCGCGCCTCGCGGGCCGCCTCGCAGTCGGGATCGTGCTGGAGCGCCGCGGCGTAGGCGGTGATGGCGGCCGCGTCGTCGCCCAGCTGCGTCTCTTGCAGGTCGCCGCGCTGCAGATGGAGCCGCACCTTCTCTTTCGCGGTGGAGACCACCGGGAGCAGGCGCTCGTAGACGCGATCCAGGTCGTCCCACTTGCCCGCCTCGGCGTAGATGCGGGCCAGCGTCTCCAGGCTCTCCCGGTGCGCGGGCTGCTCCTTCAGGAGCGCCTCGAGCGAGCGCGCCGCGGCGGAGGGGTCGCCCAGGGCGTCCGCCGTGAGCACGGCGGCGCGGTGTCGGTGCGCGGCGCGGTGGGACTCGCTCGCCGTGAGGGCCGCCTGCTTCTCGATGAGCGCGACCGCGCGCGCGTGCTCTCCCGCGCGCTGCGCCGCGCGCGCCGCGGCGTGGAGCGCGCCGAGGTGCTCGGGGTTCCGCTCCAGGATGCGCGCGTACGCGGCCAGCGCGCCGGCCGGCTCGTCGAGGTGATCTTCGAGCACCCCGCCGAGGCGGAAGAGCCAGGCGATCGCCTCGGCGTCGTGCGGCGCGCGGTCGATCGCGCGCTCGTAGAGCTCCGCGACCTCGCGCCAGCGGCCCGCCGCGGCGTGGAGGCGGGAGAGGTCTTCGAACGCGTCGTGGTGCTCGGGGGTCAGGCCGAGCGCGCGGGCGTGATGCGCGGACGCCTCCTCCGGGCGCCCGAGCTTCGTCTCCATCAAGACGCCGATCCGGTGGTGGAGATCGGCGCGCTCGCGCGGCGCGGTGAGCGCCTCGGCGCGCGCCTCGAGCACGGTGATCGCCTCGGCCCAGCGCTCCCGCGCCTCGTGGATGCGGATCAGCGCCAGCGCGGCGCCGCGGTGCTCGGGCTCGGCCTCGAGCGCGCGGCCGTACCACGGCGCGGCCCGGTCTCCGTCGCCGAGGGCCTGGTCGTGGAGCTGGCCCGTGCGGTACGCGACCCGCGCGCGCTCGGGGCCCGCGGTCAAGACGTCGTACAGTCTCGTGAGCGCGCCGATCTCCGCCCCGTGCCGCCCGCTCGAGCGATGGAGCCGGACGAGCTCCCGAAGGAGCGAGGCCTCTCCGGGGCTCGCGTCGACCGCGGCCTCGAGGGTGTCGACCGCCGCCTCCGCGTCACCGAGCCGTCGCTCCCGGATCCGCGCGATCGTGGCCAGGATGGCCAGCTTGGTCTGCGGGTCGCTGCTCAGCGCGTGCTCCCGCGTCAACGCGTCGACGAGCTGGGGCCAGCGCTTCTGCGCCGCGCCCAGACGCTTGACGTTCGCGAGCGCGGCCGTCGCGTGCGGGTCGATGTCGAGCGCGGCCTCGTACAGCGCCGCCGCCTGCACGGGATCTCGCAGCTTGGTCTCGGTGAGCTGCGCGCGCACCGCGGTCCACGCCGCCTTGAGCGACGCGTCCTCCACCGCGTTGGCGAGCTGCTCGTAGAGCGCGGCCAGCTCGGGCCACGCCTTGTCCCGCCGCAGCGCGCGCTCGATCGCCTTGAGGATCACGAGGTTGCCGGGATCGAGCTCGAGCGCCTCGCGGTACGCGGCCAGGGCGGGCCCCGACTGACGGAGGTGCTCCTCCATGACGCGCGCCTTCGCGTAGAGCAGCCGCGCACGGGCGGCGGGCTCCCGCGTGATGGCCGCCTCCGCGTCGTACAGCGCGGGCAGGGCGGGGTGGCGACCCAGCCGCGCGAGGGTCCGACGGGCGCCCCGCAGCGCGGCCGCGTGATCAGGCGTGATGTGCAGCGCGGCTTGATAGTGCTCGGCCGCCTTCGAGTCGTCGCCCAGCTCGGCTTCGTAGAGGCGCGCGAGCTCGTACGAGAGCCGCGCCTTGCGCTCCGGGTCTCGCTCGGTCGCGAGCTGCCGCTCGCAGAGCACGCGCAGCTCCTGTGCGGAGGCGTCGACGGGCTTGGCCTCGGGCGGAGGCGGCGCCTCGAGGTCGGCGTCGGGGAGCTCGGGCACGGGCGCCGCGGTCGGCGGAGCGCTCGCTGACGCGCTCTCGGGCGGAGGCGGCGGCGCGGCGCTCTTGGCCGCCTTCTTCTTAGCCGCCTTCTTCTTGGGCTTCTCCTTCTGGGCTCGCGGCTTCGGCGGGGGAGGGGGCGCGCTCGGCGTGCCCGCGGTGGCGCCGGGCAGGGTCGAGGTCGCCTGGGCCGCCTTCGGCTTGGCGGGCCGACCGAGGCCGGGCCGCGGTACCGGGGGAGGCGAGTCGTCGATCTCCTCGAGGACCTCGATCTCGTCGGTGGGCGGGTCGAACAGCTCCATCTCCCCGAGCGAGAGCTCGGCGGTGTGATCCGCGCGCTCCCCCTTGGACTCCCTGCTGCGATCTGCCATTTCGCGGATCCTCCTCGCGCCAGAGTACCGCGATCGGGTCGGAATTCGGTGTCGGGCATCGCCCCGCGCACCAGAGGGGTCAAGGCCTGGAAGTTTCGGCCGATGGCTCGCCTGTGGACGTCGAGGCCGTGACTTTGAACCCTCGTGAGGGCGGATGAACCTGAGCGCGCAATCTTCGCCTCCCGGCCTGGCCGAGCAGGGGCCCGAGCTGGAGGGATTCCTGCAGCTGTCGCTGGACCTCTTCTGTGTGGCGAGCGCGGATGGTTTCTTCCGCTGGCTGTCGCCTCGCTGGAGCGAGCTGCTCGGGTGGTCGATCGAGGAGCTCTGCGCGGAGCCGTTCGTCGAGTTCGTGCACCCGCTCGATCGCGAGGCCACGCTGGCCGAGCTGTCCAAGCTCGGCGCGGGGGAGCTGACGCTGCACTTCGCGAATCGCTACCGCTGTCGCGACGGCTCGTACGTCTGGCTGGAGTGGAACGCGCGGCCGCACGGACGGCACGTCTACGCCAGCGCCCGCGACGTGACCGCGCTGCGCGAGAAGGCGCGTGAGCGCGAGCGGCGCGCGCGACTGCTGGAGCTGGCCGAAGAGCTCGCGCACGTCGGACACTGGCGCGTCGACCTGGAGGCGGAGACCGTGTTCTGGTCGGACGAGGTCTATCGCATTCACGGGAGGCCGCCGGGCTCGTTCGTGCCGACCCTTGCGGAGGGGGTCGAGGCTTACCACCCCGAGGATCGCGAGGCGGTCTGGGAGGCGGTGGCCGCGGCGGTGGAGCGTGGGGAGCCCTTCGACATCGTGCGGCGGCTGGTGCGGGGCGACGGCACGACGCGGTACATTCGCTCCGTCGGTCGGCCGGAGAGCGGGGAAGGCGGACGCGTCAGCGCGATCTTCGGGGTCTTCCAGGACGTGACCGAGGCTCACGAGCTACAGGAGCGGCTCCTGCAGAGCGAGCGCATGGCGTCTGTCGGGACGCTCGCGGGCGGCGTGGCCCACGAGATCAACAACCCCCTCGCGTTCGTCGTCGCCAACCTCGAGGTGATCGAGGAGGAGCTCGGTGAGCTCGAGGGCAGCGGCGACACCCGGGACCTCATCCAGGCGGTGCGTGAGGCGCGGGCGGGCGCGGCGCGGGTGCGCCGGATCGTGCGTGGGCTGAAGTCCTTCTCGCGGGTGGAGGCGCCCAAGACCGAGCCGGTCAACGTCGCGCACGTGCTCAAGAGCGCCATCGACATGGCCCACAACGAGATCCGCCACCGCGCCACCCTGATCCGCGAGGTCTCGGCGATGCCGCGCGTGGTGGGAGACGACCAGCGCCTCGTGCAGGCGGTGCTCAACCTCCTGGTGAACGCCGCGCAGGCGCTGCCCGAGGGCGGCGCGCACGAGGGGCGCATCACGATCCGGGCGGGCGCGGTGCCGGGGGGCGTGTCGATCGAGGTCAGCGACAACGGCTGCGGGATGTCGCCCGAGGTCTGTCGGCGCGCGATGGAGCCTTTCTTCACCACCCGTGCCGTCGGGCTCGGGAGCGGCCTGGGCCTCTCGATCGCGCACGGTATCGTCGAGTCCCTCGGCGGTCGGATCGAGATCGACTCCACGGAGGGCGGCGGCACGACGGTGAAGATCTGGCTGCCCGCGGTCGAGGTGGAGGACTCGCGCAGCGGCGCTCCGGAGGAGAGAGCGGCGAAGCTCCGGGTCCTGGTGGTCGATGACGAAGAGTTCGTGCGCGAGGCCGTGCGGCGGCTGCTGCGAAAGGTGGCCTCCGTGGTCGCGGTCGAGGGAGGGAGCGCGGCCCTGAGCCTGCTCCGCGCAGACGCCGAGTTCGACGTCGTGCTCTGCGACCTGATGATGCCGCGCATGAGCGGGATGGAGCTGGAGCGCGAGATCTCGCGCCGCCACCCGTCGCTCGCCGAGCGCATGGTCTTCATCTCCGGCGGCGCGTTCAGCGAAGGCGCGGCCCGGTTCCTCGACGAGACCGACCGCCCGGTGCTCGAGAAGCCCTTCGACGGGGGCGCGCTCCGAGAGCTGGTGGCGGACGTCGCGCGCGGCGGCTGACCTCGCGGACGAGAGCCGTGACCAAAGCAAAAGGCCACCCCTGTGAGGGGGCGGCCTTTGGTCTTTTTTGGAGCTGAGGGGTCTCGAACCCCTGACCTCTAGAGTGCGATTCTAGCGCTCTCCCAACTGAGCTACAGCCCCGTGAAGAGCGCGGAGTATACACATGCGGGTTGGGCAGGCAAGGGGTGAGGGAACGCCTGGCGAACGGGGCGGATCGCACTCAACTTCCGGCTCGAAACAGGGAGCAGCGATGGCCTTCACCGGTGTGGACTACTACGGGCTCGACGAGGAGCTGAGCGACGAGGAGCGGTTGGTGCGCGACAACGTGCGCCGCTTCGTGGACAAGGAGGTCGTGCCCGTCATCGCGGAGCACTACCAGGCGGGCACGTTCCCGATGGACCTGGTCCCGAAGTTCGCCGACCTCGGCCTGCTGGGGGCGAACCTCGAGGGGTACGGCTGCGCGGGCATGGGCGACATCGCCTACGGCCTCGCCATGCAGGAGCTCGAGCGCGGGGACTCGGGCGTGCGCTCGTTCTGCTCCGTGCAGGGCTCGCTCTGCATGTACCCGATCCACGCCTTCGGCTCGGAGGCGCAGAAGGAGCGCTGGCTGCCGGGCATGGCCGCGGGCGAGCTGATCGGCTGCTTCGGGCTGACCGAGCCGGACTTCGGGTCCAACCCGACGGGCATGATCACGAAGGCCGAGACCCTCCCGGGCGGCGGCTTCCGGATCAACGGCACCAAGCGCTGGATCACGAACGGCGACCTGGCGGACGTGGCCATCGTCTGGGCGAGGCTCGACGGCGAGAAGGTGCGCGGGTTCCTCGTCCCGCGCGGCACCAAGGGCTACAGCACCCGGAAGATCGACGACAAGTTCAGCCTGCGGGCCAGCGTGACGAGCGAGCTGTTCCTGGAGGACTGCGAGGTCGGGGAGGACGCCATCCTTCCGGGCGTGGTCGGCATGAAGGGCCCCTTGTCATGCTTGTCTCAAGCACGATACGGTATCTGCTTCGGCGCGATCGGGGCCGCCATGAGCTGCTACGAGACGGCGCTCGAGTACGCGAAGGACCGGAAGCAGTTCTCGCGGCCCATCGCCGGCTATCAACTCGTGCAGCAGAAGCTGGTGCACATGCTGAGCGAGATCACCAAGGCGCAGTGCCTCACGCTCCGGCTCGGGCGTCTGAAGGAGTCCGGCAAGATCAAGCCGCCGCACATCTCGCTCGCGAAGCGGAACAACGTGCACATGGCGCTCGAGATCGCGCGCATGGCGCGGGACGTCCTCGGCGCGAACGGCATCATGTACGAGTACCCGGTGGGTCGGCACATGATGAACCTCGAGACGGTCTACACCTACGAGGGCACCCACGACATCCACACCCTGATCGTGGGTCAGGACATCACGGGGCTGGCCGCGTTCGAGTGAGGTGAAGCGGGGCGAGGAGGGGCTCGGCCGCGCGGGCCAGGTCTCCGTCACCTCGGGGGGTGAACGCGAGCACCGGGACGTCGAGGCGTCGGGAGAGCAGAGCCCGGTTCGAGCCCGCGTCCTCCTCGACCGACGCTCCGCTCATCACCACCGCGCGCACCTCGACCCCGCGGTGGGCGCACGCCTCCACGGCGGTGAGCGTGTGCGAGAGGGTGCCGAGGATGTCCGCGGCCACGACGACCACGGGGATTCGGAGGGCGCGAACGAGGTCGAGGATGTCGTGGTCCTGGTCGAGAGGCACCAGCACGCCGCCCGCGCCTTCGACGAGGTGCACGCCGGCTGGCGCGTTGGCGAGGATCTCCCGGGTCGTGGAGAGGACCGCCTCGTGTTCGTAGGGTGAGTCACCGCGGAGCGTCGCCGCCCAGGGGCTCAAGGGGAGCCGTGCGCGGTGCAGGCCGGGCCAGCGCGCGAGCTCCGGTCTCTCGCAGGCTGCCGCGAGGGCGATCGCGTCGAGGGGATCGGGGTCGCAGCCCGTCTCGATCGGCTTCAGGGCGGTGACCGCGCCGCCTTGGGCGCGGAGCGCGCCAGCGAGGCCGCGGGTCAGCCAGGTCTTGCCGACGCCCGTCCCGGTCCCGGTGACGAACAGCTGCCGCTTGGTGTCACGTGACACGGGCTGCGTCCGCGAACGCCTCGAGGAGTCGCTCGATGTCGGCGTCTCGATGGGCGGCGGTGGGCACGATCCGGAGTCGGCTGGTCCCCGTCGGCACGGTCGGGGGGCGGATGCCCTGGACGAAGAGGCCCTGGGTGAGGAGGTGGTGGGAGAGCGCCATGGTGCGCGCGGGGTCGCCGATGAGGACGGGCACGATCGGCGAGTGGCCGTCGGGGACGTCCCAGCCCTGAAGTCGGAGCTGCTCCCGAATGCGGGCGGCGTGGCGTGCGAGGACCGCCCGAGCGTCGGCGGCGTGCTGGGCGCGCTGGGCCGCGTGGTCGATGACCGCGGCGAGGAACGGGGGGAGGGCGGTGGAGAAGACGAAGCTCCGGGCCCGGTTCTCGAGGAAGGAGCGGAGGGCCGCGCTGCCGGCGACGAACGCGCCGGAGACGCCCGCCGCCTTCCCGAGGGTGCCGACCAGCACGTCGGGGCGGACCCCGTGCTCGTGACAGAGACCGCGGCCCGCGCCCACGACGCCGATCGCGTGCGCCTCGTCCACGTAGAGGCTCGCCTGATGGTCGGCGCAGCGTTGGGCGAGGAGCGCGATGGGGGCGGTGTCGCCATCCATCGAGAAGAGGGTGTCGCTGACCACCCAGGCGCGTCGGCCGTCGCTGCGGTGACGGCGGAGGAGCCACTCCAGGTGGTCGGCGTCCCCGTGCGCGTAGATGTGAGTCGTGGCGCGGCTGGCCCGGAGCCCATCGATCAAGCTCGCGTGATTGAGCCGATCGCTGAAGGCGACGTCCCCCCGGTCGAGGAGCGCGCTCAACGCGCCGACGTTGGCGGCGTAGCCAGAAGAGAAGAGGAGGGCGGCTTCGGCGTCGACCCAGTGAGCGAGGGTGGCTTCGGCGCTTCGGTGAGCGTCACGCGTCCCGGAGATCAGGCGCGACGCGCCACCCCCGAGGCCATGCTCCGCCAGGGCCTGCTGGGCGAGCAGCTGGAGCTCGGGATCGTCGGCGAGGCCGAGATAGTCGTTGGAGCAGAAGACGAGGAGTGGCTGCTCGCCGAGGTGGAGCCGGCCGTCTCGCCGGGAGAGGACGAGAGGCTGTCGGAGCAGCCCGGCGTCTTGGAGGGCGTGGAGCTCTTCCTGAATGGACTGCTCGAGCGACATGGCAAGGGAGCATGGGTCGGCCCGGCGCGGCGGTCAAAGCCGGATGTGTTTCACGTGACACGTGGAAAGAGACTCTGGAGCGTGGGACCTTGCCGTTCATGTCACCCACGCCGACCCGTGTTTCACGTGAAACGTCACGTCATGCCTGGTCACAGTTTCACGTGAAACGTCACGTCATGTGTGGTCACTCCATCAGGCGCCTCGCTCCGGCGTGCATCGCCATCTCTCTCCTGTTGGGGTGTGACGAGCCCGCGACCCCGCCGGACCCGGAACCGCGGCCTGCGCCGCAGCAGCCGGACTCGCCGACCCGCGAAGCGCTGGTCGTGGAGAGCGACGCACGGCAGACCGCGGTCCTGCTCGCCGCGCTCGACGACCCCTCGGCGGACACGCGCCAGCGCGCGCTCATGGGTCTCGCCCGGGTTCGCAGCTCCGAGGGGATCGCCCCCGCCACCCGGCTCCTTCGTGACACTCACGCAGAGGTCCGGGCCGCGGCGTCCCTCGCTCTGGGCGCGCTCGCGCATGAACACTCAGACGAGGTCATGCCCGCCCTCGCCGGAGCGCTGGCCGCCGAGCGGGACCCCGAGATACGGGCGCTGCTCCTCCGCGACCTCGGCCGGTCCCACGATCCACGCACGCTCCCCGCCGTGCGCGCGGGCCTCCGGGCTCCGACCGAGCCCGAACGGAGCGCCGCCTGCCACGCCGCCGCCGAGTGGGGACTGGCGGGAGAGCCGACGCCAGCCGGGCTCCGGGCCGCGATCGCCAGCCTGCTCTCGGACCAGCCGGAGCCCGTCCGCGTCTCCTGCGCCTACGCTCTCGGCCGCATTCCCCCGGGCCCTCAGGACGAAGGCGTCGCCGCCGCCCTCGCCCTCGCGCTCGCGGACCCGAGCGCGGAAGTGCGGGCGTTCGCCTACCGAGCGGCTGGCGCAGAGCCGGGTCTCACCCTCGATGTGGTCGCGCCCGGCGCGCGAGACGAAGACTGGCGAGTGGCCGTTCACGCCCTCCGCGCCATGGGGCGCAAGGCGCCGGCCGCGTCAGACGGTCCGGCTGTGATGGCCCGCGCGCTCCGGGCCACCTACGACGCCGCCGTGGCGGACGGGGCCCTGTCTGCGGGCCCGGCCACGCACCGCCTCCTCTCCGCGTTCGACGCCGCGGGCTCCGTGGCGCGCGCCGGCGCCGTTCACGACCTCGCGGTGGAGCTGCATCGGGCCTCGGCCGGGCTCGAGGGAGGCCACCCGCGGGACCGGGGCCTCGTCCACTGCGCGGCGGCCGAGCTCGTCGACCATGCCCGAGGCTGGCCGAGTCGCGTCGACGACTGCGGCGGAGAGGCCGTCGAGGCGTGGGAGCGCGTCGTGCGCGCCGCGAACGTCCTCGCAAGGCTCGAAGGGGCCCACGAGCAGCGCGTGGTGTTCCTCCGGCGGCTCTTTCAGCAGGAGCACCCCGCGGTGCGAGAAGCGGTCCTCGCCGCCGCGCCCCCGATCCCCACCGCCGAGTCCACGGCGCTGGTGCTGGAGGCGTTTCACGTGAACGACGCGGGCGTGCGCGCGGCCGCCGCGACGGCCCTGGCCGCGATCGCCAGGAGGCCCGTGCTGGCCGAGGTCGTGCCCCCGCCGCTCCCCATGGTGGAGGTGCGACAGGCCCTGAGCGCCATGGCCGACCACACCCCCGAAGACGAGCTCGAGACCTGGGTAAGCTGGATCGACGCGCTCGACGCCACCGACGCGCGGGACCTCGGCGGCCGCCTCGAGGCCTTGGCCCGGCACGCGAGCCGTGGGGTGCGCGACCCCTCCCGGGCGCTGATGCGGCGCTGGGACCTCCCCATCCCCAGCGAGCATGACGAGGTCCCCAACCCCATCGACCCGGACGCGCTCGTAGACCCCGGGACTCGCCCTCGGGTCACGCTTCACACCAGCCGCGGCGACATCGTGCTCGAGCTCCGCCCCGACGTGGCCCCCACCACCGTCGCGCGCTTCCTGGCCCTGGCCGGCGACGACTTCTACGACGGGCTCGCCTTTCACCGGGTCGTGCCCGCGTTCGTGGTCCAGGGGGGTGACCCCCGCGGGGACGGCTACGGCGGACCCGGATTCTGGCAGCGCTGCGAGGACAACCGCCTCCCTTACACGCGTGGCACCGTCGGCATGGCCCTGGCGGGGCGGGACACGGGCGGCAGTCAGTTCTTCATCACCCACGGAGCCCAGCCCCACCTCGAGGGCCGCTACACCGCGTTCGGGCAGGTCGTGGCCGGCCTCGATGTGCTCGACCAGCTCCAGCCCGGGGATCGGCTGGGGTCTGTATCGTTGTAGATACTAGTCACGTCGACGGTCGAGCGGAGCCTGCGAGCCGTTCGCCGCGCTCCGACGACGGTTCACTCTGGCTCGCCTTGAAGCCCCCCCTGCCCGGTGATAGCTCGCAATCGTGCCCCTGTTGGACCTTCGGCGTCTCCCCAAGCACGTGGCCATCATCATGGATGGCAACGGGCGGTGGGCTCAGAAGCAGGGCTTCCTGCGAACCCTCGGTCATCGTGAGGGGAGCGAGGCGGTGCGTCGCACCGTCCGCAGCGCGCGTCGGCTGGGCGTGGACGCCCTGACCCTGTACGCGTTCAGCGAGCAGAACTGGGACCGTCCGCGCTTCGAGGTCGACGCGCTGATGACCCTGCTCGAGGACTTCCTGGTCTCGGAGCGCGACGACCTGATCAAGAACGGCATCCGGCTGCGCATGATCGGGCGTCGCGAGCGGCTCCCCGACCGCGTGGGGGACGTGCTGGACCGGATCGTGGCCGAGACGTCGGAGCTCGACCGCATGACGCTGACCCTCGCGCTCTCCTACGGCGGGCGCGAGGAGATCGCCGACGCCGCCCGCGAGATCGCCCGCAAGGCGGCTTCCGGTGAGCTCGACCCCGACGCGGTGGACGAGCGCTTCATGGGCGCGGTGCTCCCGTCGATGGAGGTGGGCCCGGTCGACCTCCTCATCCGCACCAGCGGCGAGCAGCGCATCAGCAACTTCCTGCTGTGGGCGAGCGCCTACGCCGAGCTGGTGTTCACCGACGCCCTCTGGCCTGACTTCGCCGAACAGGACCTCTACGACGCGATCGCTGTCTATCAGACGCGCGATCGGCGCTTCGGCCGTGTAGCATGCGCCGCGACGGAAGGGACGCTGGGCGAGCCGGCGACCGTCGTCGCGAGCGGCGTGCATGCCTGAAGAGACCGACCAGACACCCGAGAAACCCAGCGGCGAGACCCGCGGCGGCGAGCCCGCGAAGAAGGGGCCGTCGAACCTCGCCATCCGCCTGGCCACGGCCGCGGTGGGCATCCCGATCATCCTCTGGATGCTCTACATGGCGCCGCCATGGGTGTTCTCGGTGTTCGCCGTCTTCGCGAGCGGGATCGCCGCGCAGGAGCTCGGCGCGATGACCCAGAAGGAGTCGCGCCTGCTCCGCGTGTGGCTGATCTTCGCCTCCGTCGTCGTCACCGCGGTGCTCGTCTTCGTCCCCACCGCGGAGGCGCTCTCGACCCTCCTCTTCGGCGTGTTCGTGACGGGCGCGCTCGCGCTCCTCGTGCGGCCGGATCCGATGGAGACGGCCGCGCGCCGCATGGGCTGGCTCATCGCGGGCCCCATCTACGTCGGCGGGGCGGTCGCCGCGATCGGCAAGCTGCACCACCTCCCGAACGGCGGGACCTGGGTCGTGCTGAGCATGGCGCTGGCCTGGGGCAGCGACACCGGCGGCTACTTCGCGGGGCGCGCGTTCGGCAAGCACAAGCTCTACGCGAAGATCTCTCCGAAGAAGACCATCGAGGGGGCGATCGGAGGGCTCGCGGCGGTGACGGGCTTCGCCCTCGCCATCCGCTTCCTCTGGCTGCCCGAGCTGTCGGTGGTCGAGGCCATCGTGCTCGCGCTCACCGCGGGCGCGATCGGGCAAGCTGGCGATCTCTGCGTCTCGGTGATCAAGCGCAGCACGGGTGTGAAGGACAGCGGCTTCATCATCCCTGGACACGGCGGGCTGCTCGACCGGATCGACGCGCTGATGTTCACCGCGACGGTCACGCTCCTCTTCACCCACTGGGTGATGCGGCTCGAGTCGACCGTCCCTCTGCTCTGGCAGTGAGCCAACACACGAGACCGCGCGCCGCGCGAGCGTTCGATCCTTCGTTTTCGCGGTGATCACGCCGTTTCTTGACGCGTCGCCTGACGCGTCGCGTCGTTGACGGAGCGCGGGCACGGGCTATCACGGCCTCGTCCTTCCCCACCCCCCTCAGGAGACGCATGTCCAGCGACTACAAGTTCTTCAAGGTCATCCAAGGCTATTTGGAAGAGGCCGGCCGAGTGATCGACCTCCCCGACCACGTGGCGACCATCCTCGCCCAGCCGAAGAACGAGATCATCGTCCACTTCCCCGTGAAGATGGACAACGGCCAGACCCGGGTCTTCAAGGGGTACCGCGTCCAGCACAACAACTTGCTGGGCCCGTACAAGGGTGGCCTGCGCTTCCACGAGGGCGTCAGCCTCGACGACCTCAAGGCGCTCGCGTCGATGATGACGTGGAAGTGCGCGCTGATGGAGATCCCGTTCGGCGGCGGCAAGGGCGGCGTGAAGATGAACCCGCACTCGCTGACCCCCGAGGAGCTCCGCCGCGTCACGCGCCGCTTCACGCACGCGCTCGGCGCGAACATCGGGCCCGAGTACGACATCCCGGCGCCCGACGTCGGCACCAACGCGCAGACGATGGTGTGGGTGATGGACACCTACATGAACACCGTCGGGCACGCGATGAAGAACGCGCAGATGCGCATCGTCACGGGCAAGACCCTGACCTGCGGCGGCTCGCACGGCCGTGACAAGGCCACCTCGCAGGGCCTCGTGCACTGCGTGACCGAGTGGGCGAAGGAGAACAGCTTCGACCTCGCGGGCAAGACGGCGATCATCCAGGGCTTCGGCAACGTCGGCAGCCACGCCGCGCTGCTCCTCAACAAGCTCGGCGTCTCCACCGTCGCGACGGGTGATCACTCGGGCTACCTCTACAACCCCGAGGGCTTCAACCCGCACAAGCTCGCCGACTACGTCAAGCACAACGGCTCCATCGCGGGCTACAGCGCGGGCTCGGAGATCTCCCGCGAGGACTTCTTCGGGATCAAGGCCGACCTCTTCATCCCGGCCGCCCTCGAGAACCAGGTGGGCGCGGCCGAGGCCCAGGCGCTCGACGTGAAGCTCATCGCCGAGGGCGCGAACGGTCCGCTCAACCCCGAGGGTGAGGCGGTCATCGCGGAGAAGGGCATCCCGGTGATCCCGGACGTGCTCGCCAACTCCGGCGGCGTGACCGTCAGCTACTTCGAGTGGATCCAGAACAAGCGCAGCGAGACCTGGGACCTCGAGGAGGTCGACGAGAAGCTCGAGCGCAAGATGAAGAAGGCCTACCACCGCGTCGTGGCGTTCTCGCGCGAGCGCGGCGTCGGGATGCGCATCGCCGCCTACGCGCTGGCGCTCGAGGCGATCAAGACCGCCTACCACGAGCGCGGCATCTTCCCCTGAGCTCTAGCGCGGGACGGCGAGGACGCGGTCGACGCCGCACGCCGCGCGCGCGGCCTGGCTGGCGTCCCGCGCTTCGTCCCGGAGCTCTCCGAGCGGCTCGACCGCAGGGCTGACCTCGGCCCGGTCGGCCGCTCGGTCGCCTTCGGGCACGGAGCGCTCGTACGCCTCGGCCGCTCGCCCCGCACGCCGCGCCAGCTCCCGCGCCGCCGCGCGCGCGCGCCGCTCCTCGCGGCTGCCCGGTCGCGCCTCCTCCAGCACCGCCTCGAGCGCGACGATCGCCCCTTCTGCCGCGCGCACGGCGCCCTGCTCGCTGCGGTCGGTGAGCAGCGCCTCGGCCGCGTCGTCCGCGCGCTCGCGCACCCGCGCCGACAGCTCGCCCGAGACCTCGTCGATCCCGTCCATGACCGACGACGAGAGCGCCATCGCCTCGTCGCCTTCTACTTCGCGCGGGCTCTCGCGCAGCGCGGACAGGTGGTCGTTCAAGCGGTCGAGGGCGCTCTCCGCTGCGCTCGCCGCGTGCTCGGGAGGGGCCGCCGTGGCCTCGGCGCGCGCCGCGACCCTCGCCCACGCGGCGGCAGCGTCGGACCGCGCCCCCTCGCACGCGGGGTCGGGCCCCGTCTGGACCGAGGCGGGCGCGCCGCACGCCCAGACCGAGGGGAGACAGACCGAGAGGAGACAGGACAGGAGACCGAGTCGACGACGCATGGGTGGTCCGCGAGGGCCTGGAGCCTGCATGATGCGCAGCGCCATGGCCAGCCTCGAAGACCTCTCGCGGGCGCTGATCGCCCTCGATCGGCGCGGATACCCCGCGTACCGCTCCATCCGAGGCGCGTGGGAAGGGGAGGGGCTGACCCTCTTCGTCGACCACGTGCAGGGCGATCCGTTCGCGACGCCGTCGAGCCTCCGGTTTCGCATCCCCCACGGGTCCCACGCCATCCCGGAGGCGCTCTGGGCCACGCCCTCGCGACGCACCGCGCTGGCGGACCTGCTGCTCGACGTCTTCGCCGAGGAGACCCGGGCGCTGTCCACCTCGGGGAGCGGGGGCTCGGGGAACGTGCGGGTCGACGCGGGCGGCGCGGAGATCCTCGCCCGGACCGGCTGCATGGTGTTCGACGCGTTCATCGAGCTCCGCTTCCGGGTCGGGCTGCCCGCGCGGGGCCGCTCGATCCTGGGGCGCGCGGCGGCGGATTTGCTCACCCGAGCCCTGCCGCGCGCCGCGCGAGGGATCTTCTGGGACGCGATCGATCCCGAGGAGGCCCGCGCGCAGGTGGAGCTGGTGGAAGACCACGCGCACCTCCAGGGGCTGCTCGCGGAGCGGGGGCTGGTTGCGTTCGTGCGCGACGGGGCGATCCTCCCACGGGCCAGCGGCGTGTCGTCGGCGCCGCTGCGGGGCGCGGTGCCGTTCCAGAGCCCGGAGCGGCTCCGTGTGCGCTTGCCGACCCTGCACCACGGCGAGGTCACGGGCATGGGCGTGCCCGAGGGCGTGACCTTGCTCGTCGGCGGCGGCTTTCACGGCAAGACCACGCTCCTCGAGGCGCTGCAGGTCGGCGTCCATCCCCACGTGCCCGGCGACGGCCGTGAGTGGGTCGTCACCCGGCCCGACACCGTGAAGGTGCGGAGCGAGGACGGGCGCTGCGTGACGGGGATGGACCTGCGCCCGTTCATCCAGGACCTGCCTCCCGGTCCGGGCGGCGTCTCCCGCGACCGCGCTCGGTTCTCGAGCGCGGACGCGTCCGGGAGCACGAGCCTGGCCGCCGCCATCCTCGAGGCCGTCGCGCTCGGGGCGCGCGCGCTCCTGATGGACGAGGACACCTGCGCGACCAACCTGCTCGTGCGCGACGCGCGCATGCAGGCGCTGGTGGCGCACGAGCCGATCGTGCCGTTCATCGACCGGGCCCGCGAGCTCTACGAGGATCACGGGGTCTCGAGCGTGCTCGCGCTCGGCGGCAGCGGCGACTACCTGGACGTGGCGACGACGGTGGTGTGCATGGAGTCGTATCGCCCCGAGGACGTGACCGAGCGAGCCCGTGAGGTCGCGGCCCGCATCCCCACGCTCCGCCAACCGAGCACGTCGCTTCCGCCGATCACCTTCGCGGAGCGGCGCCCCGAGCCGTCCTCGTTCGACGCCCGGGTGGGGAAGAAGCGGCGCGTGAAGTCCCGCGGGCTGAGGGAGCTGACGCTCGGGCACCAGGTGGTGGAGCTGGGCGCGGTGGAGCAGCTCGTGGACGACTCGCAGGTCCGCGCCATCGGCGCGCTCCTCGAGCGGGCCGGTGACCTGGCGGACGGCGAGCGCGACGTCGGGGCGCTGGTCGACGCGCTGATGGCGCTCGTCGAGGAGGGCAGCCTGCTCGCCGCCCGAGACGCGCCCGAGCTGGCGATGCCACGACGCTTCGAGCTGGGCGCCGCGATCGATCGCCTGCGGTCCTTGCGATTCGCTTGACACCGCGAGGGCTGGGCGCGCGACAATCCCGCGCATGTCGGCCCCGCCCGCGTCGAGTGGCACGGTCCCCGAAGGCGGGGCGATCGATCTCTTGCGGGAGCTCGAGACCAACCGCGTCACGGGCGTGCTGCGCTACGAGTCCGACGGCCGCTCGGGAGAGATCACGCTCTTCGGCGGTGAGATCGCGGTCGACCAGAAGCCGCGCGCGGACGGCGAGGACCCGGTCGACGCGTTCCTCTCGGCCGGCGAGCTGCGCTACGAGATCAAGCAGCGGCTCCCCGAGCTGCCCGTGGCGCGAGGCGACGACCGCTCCAAGCACGGCTCGCTCGCGGTGCACGTGCCCGCGGACCTGATGAACTGGTGCGAGCACGCTGGGTTGACGGGCGTGCTCGAGCTGAACCACGAGGGGCGCCGCGCGGAGGCGTTCTACGAGCGCGGCGAGCTGCTCGCGATCGAGCTCGACGGCCGCGACGCGGCGGATCTGCACGAGGTCTTCGGCTGGGAGCAGGGGCGCTTCCGCGTCCGGCTGGACGAGGAGGCGATCGCGCAGTTCCATCGGGACCACGCCGCGCCGCCCGCGGCGGAGGAGTGGACCGCGGCGCCGCCGAAGAAGCGAGAGGACACGCGGCAGTTCCTCCGGGTGGTCGAGATGGCCCTCGCCGAGGTCGTGACGACGAGCGAGAAGGCGCGCAGCCCGACCCGGACCAGCCCGCCGCTCCCGCCGCCGCCGAAGAAGCGGCCTCGCCCCGACTCGATCCCGCCGCCGCGTCCGCGTCGACGAGACGAGCAGACGGTTCGGCTCATCTATCTGTCCGGCGATCCGCCGCCGCCCTCCACGGGCGACGCGAGCACCCGCCACGTCCGCGGCGACGTCACCGCCGAGCTCGCCCTCACCGAAGCGCAGCCCGAACGGCGCGCCGCGATGCAAGGAAGCGCCCCGATGGCCAAGAAGAAGAAGAAGCCCGCGACTCAGAAGCCCGACGACGCCGCGGAGGCCACGTCCGCCGCCGAGAGCGAGGAGGAGGCCGAGGCGTCCTCGGCCGAGCAGGGAGCGCCGGAGAGCGAGGCGGTCGCGCCGCCGAAGGCCGAGCCCCCGCCCAAAGCGGCCCCGCCGCCGCCCCCCGGGGGACCGCTCGGCGCGGCCGCGTGGACGCTGGGGACGGTGGTGCTCGGCGTCGGCATCCTCGCGCTGCTCGCCATGCTCCCGCCCGTGAGCTGCCCCCCCGGACGGGAGGTCTGCAGCTGGTCGAGCGGCTGCGTGGACCTCGCGCGCGACGACGAGAACTGCGGGGCCTGCGGCCAGAGCTGCGGCAGCGGGACCTGCCAGTTCGGCGAGTGCACGGAGTAGCGAGCCCACGCTACCCTGCGCCGGGCCCGATGCCGCGCGAAAGAAAACGTGCTCCGTGGTTCGCGCTGATGGCGCTCGCGCTGGCGTGGCCGGTGACGGGCGCCGCGCAGGGGAGGGAGAGAGAGGACACGAGGCGAGAGAGGCCTGCGGCCGAGTCTCGGCCCGACCCTGCGGCGCCGGACGCTGCGCCCGACTCCGCGCCCGCTTCCGAGTCCGCTCCCGAGTCCGCTCCCGAGTCCGCTCCCGCTTCCGCTTCCGAGTCCGCTTCCGAGTCCGCTTCCGAGTCCGCTTCCGAGTCCGCTTCCGCTTCCGAGTCCGCTTCCGCTTCCGAGTCCGCTTCCGAGTCCGCTTCCGCTTCCGCTTCCGAGTCCGCTTCCGAGTCCGCTTCCGCGCCCGAGTCCGCGCCCGAGTCCGGATCCGGTCCCGAATCCGCGCCCGGTCCCGACTCAGACTCCGCTCCCGCTTCGGGGTCCGACCCGGCCGAGGTGGCCGAGCCGGACGACGCGGACGACCCGGGCGACGTCGCGCCGAGCCGCTACTTGCTCGAGCGCGTCGAGATCCGCGGCAACGGGCGGACCGACGCAGGGATCATTCGCGCGTACGTGCCGATCCGGGACGGAGAGGTGCTCGACGCGGCCGATCCCCGGCTCGAGGGCGTGCGCTGGCGGCTCCTCAGCACCGGGTGGTTCGACGACGTGCGCGTGTCCATCGAGCGGGGCTCCGAGCGGCCCTACGTCGTGCTCGCCGTCCAGGTCACCGAGCGGAACACGTTCATCGTCCAGGGGCTCGCGTTCGGCGTCTCCGAGGGGCTGCTCAACAGCGACGACCCCAACACGCAGGTCGAGCCGTACTTCGGCATCAGCCTGGCGGAGGGCAACCTCTTCGGGACGGGCGTCGGGCTCGAGCTGGCCGCGCTGCTCTCGCTCCCGCAGCAAGGCTTCTCGCTGCGAGGGGGGCGAGGGAGCATCGGGGGAACCGACTGGGGGCTGACCGGCTCGCTCTTCTTCAACAACGGCCGCGAGTTCTTCGGCAACGACGACGTGGTTGTCGCGCTCGACGAGTGCCCCGACGACCCCGCGATGCCGTGCGAGATGTCGCGGAACGCGGTCGTCGTCTACCGCCGCTACGGAGGCTCGATCGGGACGGGGGTGGACCTCGGCACCACGCTGAGGCTCGGGCTGGAGTGGCACTTCGAGGCGGTGGAGCTGGTGGACCGCCCCGCGGCGGCGAGTCATCGGCGGGGCACCGAGATCATCCCCATCGACTTCCACATCCACGACGGCCTCAGCTTCGTGTCGGCGCTCGAGATCGGGCTCGAGCACGACGAGCGGGACCAGCCCGGGCTGCCGACGTCCGGGCGCCACATCTACGTCAACGCCGATCTCAGCGCCCAGCTGATCGGCTCCAGCTACGACTTCGTGCGGGTGCAAGGCGGCTGGCGAGAGTGGATTCGCCTGCCGGAGGCCAAGCACACCCTGCGACTCGGGCTCTACGCGGGCGCGGCGGTGGGTGACACGCCCTTCTTCTATCGCTTCTACGTCGCGGATCAGAGCGACCTCATCCCCTCCAGGATGCTCGCCCTCAACCTCGACCGTCGCGCCCCTCCGAACCTCCTGGGCACCTCGATCGCGGAGATGCGCGCGCAGGAGCTCGCCGGGCGGATCGACGTCGAGTACTCGCTCTGGGTCTGGGAAGACTCCGGCGACGTCCGCGGCCTCGTCATCTACGGCCTGGTCGGCGCGTACAGCCTCCTCGACGGCGAGGATCTGCGCGTCGCGATCCCCGGCTACGAGGGCTTCTCCCGCGCGCCGATCGACCTGACCTTCGACGTCGGGGTGCGGCTCGACACCGTGGTCGGCGTGTTCGAGATCGGGTTCTCCACCCTGCTCGGGTTCGTGCAGCTATGACGCGCGCCCTCCTCGCGGCGCTAGCCGCGCTGCTGGTCGCCTCCACCGCCGACGCGCAGGAGATCCCGCGCCGCACGATCGGGGTCAACTGGCACGACGGCGTCCCGCACGTGGACTTCCGGGCCACCGACCTGGCCGACGAGGACGTGCGCGAGACCCTGCGGCTGGGCCCCGTCCAGAGCCTCGTGATGCGCATCTACGCCTACCGGGCGAACGGCGAGGCGATCACGCTCGGGGTGCGCTCGTGCTCGGTGATCTTCGACCCCTGGCCGCGCAACTACCGTGTGCAGGTGCAAGACGAGCGGCAGGATCGCGCGTACGTGCTCGGCACGGAGGAGGCGATGCTCGACCGGTGCCTGGTGGCGCGTCGGCTGCCGATCGGGCGCGCGGAGGACTACGAGGGCCTGCGCGGCGAGTCGGTCTACTTCGCCGCGGTGATCGAGCTCAACCCGATCTCACCCGCGGAGGTGCAGCGCATCCGGCGCTGGCTCGCGCGCCCGGTCGGCGGCGGACGCGTAGGCGGCACGGCGTTCTTCGGGTCGTTCGTGAGCCTCTTCGTGAACCGCCGCATCGGCGAGGCCGACCGGGTGCTGCGGTTCCGATCGCAGTCGGTGAGGGTGCGGTGAGGCTCGGTCGCTTCGAGCGCCGCATCATCGCCGCGATCACGCTGGTGGCCGCGGTGACGCTCGGAGGCGCGGTGTGGTTCGGGCAGACCGCGGTGCGCGAGGCCTACGAGGTCGGCGTCAACGAGCGCGTCCTGTCGCAGCTCGAGGGGTCGCTCGACGTCTACCGCGACTACTTCCGGGCGGTGCGCGACCACGCCGACCGCACCGCCGACTCCATCGCCTACGATCGGCGCGCGGACGAGGCCCTCGGCGCGGGGCGCCGGGACGCGCTCGGGCGGTTCCTGGACGACGCCCTGGAGCGATACGACAACGTCGGGCGCGTCGTGGTCGAGTCACACTCGGGCGAGGTCGTCGCCATCGCCGAGCGGACGGAGCGGCTCGATCCCGATCTCAACCGGCTGCTCGTCCTGCAGCGCCCCTCCGGAGACGGAGGGCGTTTCCTGGTCACCGTCACGACCCCCATCGCGCCGTTCCGTAGCTTCCAGCGCGCGGACGAGCTGACCCAGGTCTACGCCCGGCTCCACGGGGGCGCGAGCTACGTCACCGGGTTCTACCTCGCGGTCTACGTCGCCTTCTTGCTCAGCGTGATCGTCGTGGCGCTCGCGATCGGCATCATCGTCAGCCGTCGGGTGACCCGGCGCGTGGCCGTGCTCGCGGAGGCGACGGAGCGGGTCGGCCGCGGCGACCTCGCGGTGCAGGTGCCGCTGGACGGACGCGACGAGGTCGCGGAGCTGACCCGCGCTTTCAACGCGATGGTCAGGGACATCCGCGAGAGCCGTGACCGCATCGAGTACCTCCAGCGCATCGGGGCGTGGCAGGAGTTCGCGCGCCGCCTCGCGCACGAGATCAAGAACCCGCTGACGCCGATCCAGCTCGCGGTGCAGCAGGTCCACCGCACGTACGGGGGAGACGACGCGCGCTTCCGCCGCACGCTCGACGACGCGAACGCGATCGTGGAGGAGGAGGTGGCGACCCTGCGGCGGCTCGTCGGTGAGTTCAGCGAGTTCGCTCGGCTCCCGGTCGCCGCGCTCGAGACCGCGGAGCTCGGCGCGTTCGTGCGTGAGGCCATGCGAGGCGTCGACACGGCCGCGCTCTTGCCGCCCGCGCTCGCCGGACAGACGGCGCCTTCTCTGGCGCTGGAGGTGGCGCCTGGCCCGATGTCGGTGAAGATCGATGCCCAGATGCTGAGACGCGCGCTCGACAACCTGGTTCGAAACGCCGTGCAGGCCGTCGCGCACGCGGCGCCCGAGGGCGGCGGCCAGGTCCTCGTCGCCGCGCGCCGCGAGGGCCGCGACGTGGTCCTCGAGGTGCGCGACGATGGGCCCGGGATCGACCCGGATCAGCGCGAGCGCGTCTTCGACCCGTACTTCACGACCAAGGACGAGGGCACCGGGCTCGGTCTCGCCATCGTGAAGAAGGTGGTGCTCGAGCACGGCGGCGCGATCGGCTGCCACGAGGCGCCCGAAGGCGGCGCCGCGTTTCGAATCCGCTTGCCCGCCGACGAACCGGCTGAGAGAGAGGACCCGTCATGAGTCGCGGTCAGGATCGGATCCTCTGGTACATCGGCGCCTTCTTCCTGCTCGCCGTCGGCATGCTCGCGATGCGCCTCTGGGGAGGCGGAGCGGCGAGCCCCGAAGACGCCGCGATGGTGGGCGAGCCGGCGCCCGTCTTCTCGTTGCCCATCGTCGCCGGGGAGGGCGCGGACGACGGCGAGCGGGTCTCGCTCGAGGCGCTGCGCGGGGAGGTGGTCGTGCTCGACTTCTGGGCGAGCTGGTGCCGTCCCTGCCAGTACTCGGTGCCCGTGATGAACAGTGTTCACGAACGATACGGCGGTCGGGCGCACGTCTACGGCCTGAACGTCGAGGAGAACGCGTCGCTCGGCGTCGTGCGCGAAGGGTATCGCCAGTTTCAAATGGGATTCCCCTCGCTCCGAGACGAGGGCGGCGTGGCGCAGAGCGGCTACGCGGTGACCAGCATCCCCACCGTGGTCATCGTCGGGCGCGACGGCGCGGTCCACTGGGTGCATCGCGGGGTGCCCGACGAGGACGAGCTGGCCGAGCAGATCGAGGGCGCCCTGACACGGGATTGATCCCGTGGCGAAAGATGAGTAAACTTCGCGGCCCCCGGGGCCAATCGTGGTCAGGTCTCGGGCAACGAGGTCGGAGGGATCCCGGGGTGCAGGCGCAGCGTTTGGACAAGCGGTTGAACGTCCTCCATCGCAAGATGGAAGAGGCGGACGAGGAGTCGCTCACGAGCTACAACAAGATGCTCGAGTTCTCCTGGATTTTCCATGACAGCGCGCTCGAGGGCGTCGTCTACAACATGGAGGAGCTCCGGCAAGCGCTGGACGACGAGGTCACCACCGACACGTCGCTGATCCCGGTCTACGACGAGATCCGGCAGAACAAGGCGGCCATCGAGCTGATCCGCGAGCTGTCGCAGAAGAAGCGGCTCAACATCTCGCTCGAGGTGATCAAGAAGATCTACGCGACGCTGGCGCCCGAAGAGGTCGAGGGGAAGAACCCGCCGAAGTACCGCAAGGACATGCCCTTGCACCGGATGTACTTCCACGACATCGCGCCGCCCGAGAAGATCTCCTACAAGATGCGCCAGCTCGTCCAGTGGATGAACGCGGCCGAGACGAAGCGGGCGACGCACACCCTCCGCCTCGCGGCCAAGGCGCACCATCAGCTGCTGCACATCTACCCGTTCCCGAAGATGAGCGGGAAGGTCGCGCGGCTCCTGATGAACCTGATCCTGCTGCGTGGGAACTACCCGCCGGCCGTGATTCATGCGACGGAGCGTCAGCGATACTATGATGCGCTCAAGACCTCCGACAACGCGACCGCGAAGGTCGTGACGGAGGCGTTGATCGCCTCGATGGACAGCGCGATCCGCTTCTTCGAAGAAGAGGACAAGGCCCGCGAGGGCCGCCGCGCCCGCTCCGCCTGATCAGGCCTCGTCGTCGACCAGGTCGCCGCCCGGGAGCAGCTCGACCATGTGCTTGGCCACGCGATCGCCGACGAGCGCGATGCGCGGCGCGTTCTCGAAGTCGACGACGATGACGACCTTGCCGCCCGCGTCCGAGAGGATGTTGTAGCGGCAGCGCGCCTCGGTGCGCGGCAGGTGCTCCCCCGCCCGGCGCACGTCCGCGTGCCCGCGCCGCTCGAGCCGCACGCGTCGCCCTTGGATGGGGAGCGCCTCGGGGACTTCGCCTTCGGGCACCTCGTCGGTCTCCGTGAGCGCGGCGAGGTCGGACGCTTCGTCGTCGAGCTGGGCGACCCACTGCGCGTCGATCCCGCCAGGGCTCGGGAACAGGCGGGCGACGTAGCCCTCCTCGTCGAGCTCGATCATTCCGGCGAGCCAGAGCTCCCCGGTCCCGTGCAAGAGCACGTCGCCGACGCGGAGCCCCCGCGGCCCCTCGCGCTGGGGCGTGACGAAGCGCTTCGGTGGCGTGTCCTTCTCATGCTCGCGCTCGTTCTCCCGCACGTTCTTCTTGGTGGCGTGGTCGGGCGGGGCGTCCTCGAGCTCGCCTCGGCGCGTCAGCATTCGCGCCGCGGCCGCGCCCGCCATGACGAGGCCCGCCCCCACGATGAGCTCCACGATCACGCGTGGCCTCCGAGGGCGCGGTGCATCTCGCGGGCGGCCGTCTCGGGATCCTCGGCCCGGCAGAGGGCCCCGATGGCCGCGCCCCATCGCGCACCGGTAGCGGCGACGCGGGGCGCGCGCTCGAGGGTCAATCCGCCGATCGCCACCACCGGGAGCGGGGACGCGGCGCAGACGTCGGCGAGCCGATCGAGCCCCACGGTCGGGTCGGGCGCGTCCTTGCCGCGGGTGTCGAACACGGGCCCGAACGCGATAAGATCCGCGCCCTCGGCCACCGCGGCGCGCGCCTGCGACTCGTCGTGAGTCGAGCGGCCGATGGGGGTGTCGACGAGTCGGCGCGCCTCCGCGATGGGCAGATCGTCCTGTCCGAGGTGCAACCAGGCGGGGGTGATCGCGGCGAGGTCGGCCCGGTCGTTGAGGACGAAGGGCACCCCGTGTGCGCGGCAGCGGGCCGCGAGTCGTCGCGCGAGCGCGAGCCGGGGCGCGTCGGGGCCGTGCTTCATACGCAGCTGGAGGAGGGCGCAGCCGCCGCGAAGGATCGCCTCCGCGACGCGCTCGGGGTCGCTCTCACCGCACGCCGTCGGATCGACGATCGCATAGAGCCCCGGCTCCTCCAGCATGGCGCGGAGGGTACGCCCACGCGGGGGAGGGTCAACGTCTTCTGTCCTCAAGTCGGCCTCGTTTCGTCCGTTGTCCCAGAACGATCCATCTCTCGAGCAGCCTGGAGCCCCGCCTCATGAGCGCCGTCGTCGTCGGTCGATTCACCCCCGAGCAATCCGAGTCCATTCGCATGGCGCTGTCGCGTGCGGGGATGCAGGTCCGCCCCGTCGCGGACGGCCCCGGCGCCCGCCGACTGCTCTCGGATCCGCTCTCCACGCCTCGACTCATCCTGGTGGACGCCGCCATGATCGAGCTCGAGCCGCTGCTGACCTGGATCCGGAGCGAGGCTCGCCTCTTCGGCGCGATGGTCGTCTCGATCGTGCCCGCCCCGAGCGATCGCGCGTTCGCCGAGGCCTGCGCCGCGGGCTGTGACGACGTGATCCTCCAGGGAGACCTCGGGGCGATCACCCGTCGCGCCGCCGTGCTCACGCACTACGACCCGACGGCGCGGCCGCCCGCCACGCAGGGCGGCGCCGTGGTCGCGCACCCGAACGAGCATCGCCGTCGCATCCTGGGCCGCACGCTGAGGCTGGCGGGCTTCGACGTGCGCTTCGCCGAGGACGCGAGCGAGCTCGAGCGGGCGTGCCGCGCGGGAGGCGAGCCGACCATGCTCGTGACCGCCGACTCGCTGCCGCCCGACGGCGGACTCCGATCGGTGATCGCGGCGCGCCAGGCGACGGGCCTCAGCTCGCTGCCGAGCATCGTGGTGGGCACCGAGCGAGAGCTCCGCGAGCTGCAGGCGGACGAGCTGAACCGCGTCGCGATGGTGCACGAGCACGCGCCGCCCGATCACTTGCTGTTCGTGGCGAACGAGCTGCTGCGGCCCGGCGTCAAGAACCTGCGCGCCTCTCAGCGGGTCATCTGGGACGCGATGTGCGCGTTCCGGCCCGCGGGTCAGCTGCACCCGGTGCTCGGCCTGACGTACAACCTCTCGCGAGAGGGGCTCTACGTGCGCACGCTCGACCCGCCCCGTCGCGGCACGCAGCTCTGGTTCGAGCTCCGGCCGCCGCACTCGCCCGACGCCGTGCACCTGCGCGGCACGGTGGTCTGGGTCCGGTCGGTGGAGCGTGGCCCGGGCGGCGCGGCCCCGCCTGGATTCGGTGTCCGGCTCGACGCCGACGCCTGTCCGCCCCTCGACCTCCGCCGCTACCGCGACCACTACCAGCAGCTGGTGTCGAACCTGCGCATGGTGGCGTGAGAGCGTCCGGGCGCGCGCCTGCTACCATCGCGCGCCTTGACCCTCCCTGCCCCTCGGGACAGCGCCGGCCGCCGCGCACGCTTCGGCTGGCCCGTGATCGGCCTCGCGGCCGCCATGGGCGTGCTCTTCGCCGCTCTCGGGCTGGCGCGGTTCAGGACGTTCCACAACGAGACGTTCGACCTCGCGTTCTACGTTCGCATCGCGTGGGGCCTGGTCCACCTGAACTGGTGGGAGCCCATGGTCGACGCGCACTTCTACGGGCTGCACCTCTCCCCGATCCTCGCGCCGCTCGGGGCGCTCGGGGTGGTCACGGGCTCGACGGCTTCGGTCCTGATCATCACGCAGGCGCTCGCGCTCGCGCTCGCCGCGTTCCCCATGGGACGCATCGGGCAGCGGCACCTCGGGCCGCGGGGGCTCTTCGTCGGCGCCTTCGTGTGGCTGCTCTACCCGAACCTGGGGCACGTCGCCGGGTACGAGTTCCACCCCGGCTCGCTGGCCGTGCTCCCGCTCGCGTGGATGGCCCTCGCGATCGACCGTGGCGACGCGCGGGTCCTCGCGTGGTCCACGCTCGGCGTGCTGGTCTGCCGCGAGGATCTCGCGCTGGTCACGGCCGGGGGGAGCCTGCTCTTCGCGCTCCAGCATCGCGCGACGTGGCGGCCGGCGGCCATCGCGGGGGGGCTCTCGCTCGCCTACGCGCTGTTCTTCTTCCTCGTGCTCCAGCCCGCGTATGCGCCCGCGCAGGGATCGCTCGCGCTCCACTTCGGCGCGTTCGGGGACAGCCTGCCTGCGGTGCTGCTGCACTTGCTGACGCATCCGGGCGAGCTGCTCGCGCACCTCGCCACGCCCGAGCGGCTCCTCTACCTCCCGAAGATCCTCGCGCCGCTCGCGTTCTTGCCGCTGCTCCGGGCGAGGTGGCTGCTGCCCACCGCGCCGATCCTCGCGATCAACCTGATCAGCGAGTGGCCGACCACGACCGATCTGGACGTGCACTACCTGACGCCCGCGCTGCCGTTCCTGGTGGCGGGCGCGCTCGACGGCGCCGGGCGCCTGCGTGACAAGTTCCCGTTCGTGATCGTCGTCGCGCCGCTGGTCGTGGTCTTTCTCGGGCACGTGGCGGCGGGGGGGACGCCGCTGTCCCTCGACTTCGACGCGGCGGCGTTCCGACCCGACCTCCGATCGACGGCGGCGGCCGACATCCTCGCCGCGGTGCCGGAGGACGCGAGCGTGCAGGCGCCCTACGCGCTGCTGCCTCACCTGGCCGAGCGGCCCGTCCTGCACCGCACGAGCTCCCCAGAAGCCAACGACGACTTCTTCGTGCTCGACGCGTGGCACCGCCGTCGCTACGCGGGGCAGGAAGACTTGATACGCACGGTCGAGGAGCCGCCGGTGCGGGACTGGCTCGCGCGCGACGACCATCGACTCGCGTTGGCGAGCGGCGACTTCCTCCTGCTCGAGCGCGGGGCGCACCCGCGGGACGGTCTCGGCGGGCGCGCGATCGTGGGGCGCGCCATCCCGCAGTCGGGGGAGCGGCTCTGCGATTGCCTCGCGGTGCGCGCCGCGCGGCTGGACGACACCCTGCTCACGCTGGAGCTCGTCGCGCGGGAGCCTTGCCCTCACGACCTCGCGCTGCGCATCGGCGTCGCGGACCGGCCGCGCCGCGTCGATCTGCCCTTCGCGGGGTGGTTGAGCCCGGCGCACCTGCGGCGCGGGGATCTCCTCGAGAGCAAGCACCGCCTGACGCCGGCGCAGCGCGACGCCATCCTCGAGCACGGCCTCCGGGTGGGCGCGATCCGACAGAGCGGGGCGCGGCCCGAGCCCGACGATCCGAACTCGGTCGAGGTCCCCCTCTGAGCGATCAGCCGCCCGCGCCGTCGGCGCCGAGCAGCACGTCGTAGAGGTCGGGGCGACGGTCGCGGAAGAAGCCCCAGGAAGCGCGGCGCCTCGACAGGGCCTTGCGATCGAACGTGTGAACGAGGAAGCCTTGCTCCTCTCCACCGAGCTCGGCGACCTTCTCGCCGCGCGGGTCGGCGATGAACGAGCAGCCGTAGAAGAGCTGGCCGCCCTCGTCGCCGACGCGGTTGGCGGCGCAGACCGGCATCGAGTTGGCGACCGCGTGGCCCACCATGCAGCGCTGCCACGGGTCCTTGGTCTCCTCGCCGCTCTTGGGCTCGGAGCCGATAGCGGTCGGGTACATCAGCGCCTCGGCGCCCATCAGGGCCATCGCGCGCGCGCACTCCGGGAACCACTGATCCCAGCAGACGCCGACGCCGATCCGGCCGTGCTTGGTGTTCCAGACCCGGAAGCCCGTGTCTCCCTGGCGGAAGTAGTACTTCTCCTCGTAGCCGGGCCCGTCGGGGATGTGGGACTTGCGATACACGCCCATCACCTCGCCGTCGGCGTCGATCATCGCGAGGCTGTTGTAGTAGGTCTGCCCGGCGCGCTCGAACCACGAGTACGGGATGACGACCCCGAGCTCCTTGGCGAGCTGCGAGAGGCGGTTGAGCGTGGGGTTGTCCTTCAACGGGCGCGCCCACTCGAAGAACGCCTCGTCCTCGGCCTGGGGGAAGTAGGGACCCTCGAAGAGCTCGGGCGGGAGGATCACCTTGGCCCCGGCGTCGGCGGCCTCGCGAACGAGCCCCACCACGCGGGCGACGTTCAGCTCGCGTGCGTCGCCGAGCGCGCACTGGAGGACGGAGAGGCTCAGCTCGTGATCGTGGTCTGCCATCAGCTTCGGGCTCCCGCTGGCTGCTGCTGGGTGATGCAATGGAAGGCGCCGCCGCCGGCGAGGATCGCCTGCGCGGAGCACCCCAGGACCCGTCGTCCCGGGAAGAGGGTCGACAAGGCCTCGACCGCCTCGTCATCGTACGGCGAGCCGTACGTGGGGACGACCACGGTCGTGTTCGCGATATAGAAGTTGACGTAGCTCGCCGGCATGAGCAGGCCCTCGTCGTTCTCGACGCGGCCGGGGGAGGGGATCCGTTCGACCTGGAGCTTGCGGCCCCGCGCGTCCGTCATGCCCGCGAGGTCCTTCGCGATCTGCTCGAGCACGTCGCGGTTGGGATCGTCGTCTCCCTTTGCTTCCATGCAGACCACGGTCGTGGGGTCGACGAAGCGCGCGAGGGTGTCGATGTGACCGTCCGTGTGGTCGTTCTGCAAGCCCTCGTCGAGCCAGAGGAGCTTCTCGGCGCCGAGCGCGTCGGCGAGCGCGGCTTCGATGCGCGCCTGGTCCATGCCCGGGTTGCGGTTCGGGTTGAGCAAGCACTGGCGGGTCGTGAGCAGCGTGCCGTCTCCGTTGGGCTCGACCGCGCCGCCTTCGAGGACCCAGCCGAAGGCGTACATCTCACCGCCGGCGAGCTCGCCCACGCGCCCGGCCACGAGGTCGTCGCCGTCGAGGATGTACTTGCCGCCCCAGCCGTTGAAGGCGAAGCAGACCGGGGCCACGTCGCCGTCGTCGTTCCGGACGAAGATGGGCGCGATGTCGCGCATCCAGATGTCGCCGAACGGCACGCGGTGAAACGTGGCGCCCGTGCCCTCGAGCGCGGCTCGTGCCTCGAGATCGCGGACCGCGTCGGGGACGAGCACGTGGAGCGTCTCCCCGCGCGGCCGTCCGTTCTCGTCCACGTCGGCGATCGCGCGGCAGAGGGCCTCGTGCTCGCGCTGGGCGTCGGGGAGGAACTGCGCCCAGAGCTCGTCATGACTGGGCCACGCCAGCCACACGCCCTGGTGAGGCTCCCACTCGGCCGGTTGCCGGAAGCCCCCGGCGCGGGGATGAAGCGGTCGTTCCATCGGGCCGCCGATCATAAGCCCTCGTTTCGGACGCACCACCGACAATCGCCGAATCGATTTGGGCGTGCGCACGGACCCGTGTCATCTTTCCGGGCGGTGATGGGACCCGTGGTGACGGTGGTGACGGACGACGAGGCGCTGAGGAGCAGCCTCGAGGGGGGCCTGCGTGAGCGGGGCTTCGACATCGTCTCTTTGCCCGACGACGATCAGTGGTCTCGTGCGCCGCTCGCGCGCAAGCCCTCGACGCTGGTGCTGGACGCGGCCGCGCTGCCGTACGGCGCGACCGAGCTGGCCGAGCAGCTCCGCGTCTGGCTGGAGGACCGCTGCCCCGCGCTCGTCTGCGTCGGAGAGCCCGAGGAGCCGCCGCGTGATTCGCTGTTCGACGCGCAGGTCGCTCGAGGCGCCGCGGCCACCCTGGTCGCTGACCTCGCTCAGCTCCTCCCCCGGCTCACAGCGGTGAGCGGCGTCGCGCTGCGCTCGGACGTGCAGAGCGCCATCGACGACGAAGCCGCGGGCTGAGCGCAGCTGGGAGCTGGACCCCCCTCGCGGCCGGCGTCCGCCACCCCCGTGCCCGCCACCCCCGCCGATCCGCGCTCGTAAGTGCTCGGAATTGCTTGCTGGGGCATCGGCATGACGGATGCGGTGGCGTCGGGCGTGACCCCGCCGCGCTACA